>JBEKDX010000009.1:0-39070 GCA_050014135.1 Occallatibacter sp. | reverse complement strand
CGTAGCGAGCCAACCTCAGCAGATCCTCGGTAACTGCTCACCAATCTGAATGGGAATCACGCGATTCGAGCCCATTGCCGTGCGCGCGACTAACATACGAGGATGCTCGGCGGTGACCGTGCCAATGCGGGCGGCATCGTGGCCCAGCGCGTGCGCGCGCAGGATTTCGAGAATCATCGACGCCGCTTCCGGCGCGACAAAGAAAACCACCTTGCCCTCGTTGGCCACGTAGACCGGGTCCAATCCCAGCAACTCGCAGGCCGACTGCACCTCGGGACGCACCGGCATGCTCGGCTCATCAATCTCGATGCCAACGCGGGAGGCCTGGGCGATCTCGTTGAGCGTGGAAGCGAGGCCGCCACGCGTTGGGTCGCGCATGGTGTGAACCGCCGTGCCCGCCGCGTCGAGCACCTCGGCAATCAGCCCGTTCAGCGCCGCGCAATCGGAGCGAATCTGGCTCTCGAACTCGAGGCCCTCGCGCACGCTCATGATGGCCATGCCGTGGTCGCCGATGGAGCCCGAAACCAGAATCGCATCGCCGGGCATTGCGCCCCGCGGACTTACAGAGATTCCTGGCCGCAGCAGTCCCACGCCCGCCGTGTTAATGTAGCAGCCGTCGCCGTGGCCGCGCTCGACGACCTTGGTGTCGCCGGTAACAATCTTCACGCCCGCTGTCTGCGCGGCTTTGGCCATGTCGGCGACAATCGTCGCCAACTGCGAGAGGGGAAAGCCCTCTTCGAGAATGAAGCTGGCGCTCAAAAACTTTGGCTCGGCGCCGGAGACAGCCAGATCGTTGACCGTGCCGTTGACCGCCAGCTCGCCAATCGATCCGCCGGGAAAAAACAACGGCTGCACGACGAAGGAATCAGTACTCATCGCGAGCTTGCCGCTTGGCAAATCAAGCACCGCCGCGTCGCCCAGGTTTTCCAGCTCGGGATTGCGGAAGGCAGGCAAAAACAAATGCTCGACTAACTCATTGCCCAGCTTGCCTCCGCCGCCATGCCCCATCACAATCGACGGATAGCCAACCAGCGGCAGCGGACAGGACCAACCGGAAAAATCAGGTGCGGCGTTCTTCAATTCTTCATTCATTTAAATTCCCCGGTAACGCTGCTTAGTAACAGGGCACGACTGGTAGGTCAGGGCTTCAGCCCTGACTGCCGTAAATGCCGCAAAATAAATCGGGGCTTTAGCCCCTGAGGGAAGGCTGGTTATCGATCAAAGCTCGACCACTCTCCTTAAAGTGTGCCACTTCGCCACGCGAAACACCACGCAGCATCGCTGGCTCCCAGCTAATTTCATGCTGCGAAAAGCCTATATAGAACGCTCCACTTTGGCCTAACTTGCCCCGATGACCTAATTTGCCTCGACGAGGCGCTGTTGGATCGAAAGCGTCTGGTAGATAGACCATCACCGAACCACGCTTCTGAGCCTCGGACTCTCCGCTGAACCAAACAAATGCCGCCTCTTTGTCAATGTCCGCAATTCGCCGCGTAAGGGCAACTTTGCTCGGAATCTCGATATGCAGCGGTGGCGCTGCTATTGTTTCTTGAAAATCCGGCCCTGCAAATGCCCGCTCGGCCACTACGCGATGAGGAACAAACGGCGGCACGTGCAAGCGCGCCTTGTGAACGCCGATAGCAGCAGTAGGTCCACTGTGAGGGAGCTTTCCAACGGTGAACTTTCCCGCAAAGTGCATCCACTTCGGCCCAAACCAGTTGTCAATCCGGATAACGTAGAGGCGCGCAGGCTCATATTCCTGAGCAACGCCAATGGCAATTGCTCGTGCCTTTTCAATAAACTCGGTCGAATCTCCCTGCTGCTTGGAAATGAACTCTGCAACAGCATCGAACATTGTTGCCTCCAGACAGGGGCTAAAGCCCGACTCATATTGTTTGCCATATGCGGCACGACTGAAGTCGTGCCCTGATACAAAGCCTGCTGCGATAAAAGCAACTGACCACTGATCACTGACAACTGACCACTGTTTTCGCCAGCTCCTCCGCCGAGATAAACCGCCCATAGTTATAGTAAGCCGCGCAGGCGCCTTCGCTCGATACCATCGTCGCACCCAGCGGGTGGCGGGGCGTGCATTCCTTGCCGAAGGCGGAGCACTCGGCGGGCTTGATTGCGCCGCGTAAAACATCGCCCGCACGGCACAGTGCCGACTCCTCGGTGTGAATGCCGGAGATGTGGAAGCGCTCTTCGGCATCGAATGCGCGATACTCCTCGCTCAGCCGCCAGCCGCTTTTGGGAATCACGCCGATGCCTCGCCAGGCGCGGTCGGTCACTTCAAAAACTTCGGCCAGCAGCTTCTGCGCCGGACGGTTGCCTTCAAAGCTGACGATGCGCTCGTAGGCGTTCTCGACCTCGTGGCGGCCGGCTTCAAGCTGAATCACGCAGCGGCGAATCCCGTCGAGCAGATCGAGCGGCTCGAAGCCCGTGACCACCATCGGCACCTGATACTTGGCCGCCAGCGGCGGATACTCCCAGTAGCCCATCACGCTGCAAACGTGGCCTGCCAGCAGAAATCCTTGCACCGTATTTCCCGGCGACTCCAGAATCGCCGAGATCGCCGGCGGGACCAAAACGTGCGAGACCAGCAGCGAAAAATTCTTCAGCCCGCGCCGCTTGGCTACGTGTACGCTCATCGCGTTGGCCGGAGCGGTGGTCTCAAAGCCCACGCCAAAAAAGACCACTTGCTTGTCCGGATTTTTCTGAGCAATCTCAACCGCATCCAGCGGCGAATAAACCACGCGCACATCGCCGCCCGCGCCTTTGACTTGAAATAAATCTCCGACGGTTCCCGGCACACGCAGCATATCGCCAAAGGAGCAGAAGATCACGCCCGGCCGCGCGGCAATCGCCAGCGCCTTGTCAATCAATTCGAGCGGAGTGACGCAGACCGGGCAGCCGGGGCCGTGAATCATTTCGATGCCAGAGGGCAGCATCTGGTCGATGCCGTTTTTGATGATCGAGTGCGTCTGCCCGCCGCAGACCTCCATGATCTTCCATGGGCGCGTGGAGACAGCCGCGATCTCACGCGCCATCCGCTGCGCAATCTCGCCATTCCGGAACTCGGTCAGGTACTTCATTGGCTGGTACCGCTTTTTATCGCACAGCTTCCGTCCGGGCAGGCCGACTGCGGAGCCGCGGCGGCTCGGGCCAGCGCCTCATCCTCGCTCTCCAACTCGGCGTCCAGCACGCCCATCGCGCGGAAGTCATCGAGCGTCTGCAAGGCCGTCTCCTCGTCGATCTTGGAGAGCGCAAAGCCCACGTGAACAATGGTATAGTCGCCTACCACGAGATCCGGCACGTAGTCCAGGCAGACCCGTTTGACGATGCCGCCAAAGTTCACCCGCCCAATGCGGAGATTGCCCTCGGTGAGAATCTCTTCGACTTTTCCCGGAATTGCTAGACACATACCTCTACATTATGCCGAGTTGGGGGCTACGTATAGGGTGATTTGGATCACCGGGAAGCTCCCACTAGGTTTCTGATATTCTTCCATCGTTCCGTGCGAAGGAGTTTTCATGGTCTCGTTGAAAGTCGCGCTCTCTCAAAAGCGCTCGTTAGTTTTCGGAATTCTGGTGGTGCTGGTCATCCTCATGGCAGGTTCGCAGGCCAACGCGCAAAAGGACGACTTCTTCAACGCGGCTGGCACTGGAGATCTGGTCCGCGTCAAGGCTTTTCTGGATAGTGGAACTGATATCAATGCCAAGAATCAGAATGGGGGAACTGCCCTGTCGTTTGCCGCCTGCTTTGACAAAATTGAGGTTGTGCGCCTGCTACTCGATAAGGGCGCTGAGATCAATGCACAGGACAACAACGGCGCGAGTGCACTGAATCTGGCATCCGAACAGGGGCACCTCAAAGCGGTGCAGGTGCTGGTTGCCAAAGGGGCTGATGTCAATCTCCAGGACAATAAAGGTGTGACTCCATTGGCAGGAGCCGTTCAGCATGACCGCAGTGAAGTCGTAAAAATACTGCTTGCCCATGGCGCGAATGTCAATATCCCTGATCAAGACGGCTGGACCGCGCTTACATGGGCCTCTTCTGACGGCTACTTGGATCTAGTGCAGGCGCTGCTTGCTCATGGCGCTGAGGTCAATGCTAGAAACCACGATGGTGAGTCTGCATTGTCATTAGCATCTCAACACGGTCGTATTGAAGTGATGAGTACATTGCTTGGCAGTGGATCGGATGTTAATGCTCAAGATAACGAAGGCTGGACAGCTCTGCTTTGGGCGTCCCAAGAAGGCCACTTGGATGTGGTTCTGGCACTGCTTGAGAAGAAAGCCGATGTCAATGCAAAAGGGAAGGATGGCGCGACTGCATTGTCTTTGGCGTCGGATGCAGGTCATGTCGAAGTTGTGCGGACTCTGCTCGCCAAAGGAGCTGAGGTCAATTCAAAATCTAGTGGTGGCTGGACCTCGTTGATGGCTGCCGCCGAAAACGGTCACATTGAAGTGGTGCGGGCCTTGCTCGCGGCTAAAGCAGATGTCAACGCGAAGACAACCGATCAGGGCAACACAGCACTGATGTCTGCCGCGTCGAAGGATCGCGTGGATGTCGTACAGGTGTTGCTCGATGCCAAGGCTGACATCGAGGCCAGGATGCCCCATGGTTCAACCTCGCTGATAGTGGCCTCCGAAGACGGCCAGCTTGATCTCGTCAAGGTACTGTTGACCAGGGGAGCCAATGTTAATGCCAGAGATGAAATAGGTCAGACTGCGTCGATGTTGGCCTCTTTTATGGGGCATATCGATGTAGTGAAGGTATTGCTCTCCAAAGGAGCCGATGTCAATGCCATCAGCAACGGGGGGAATACCGCCCTAAGTGGATCAAAAGAAAAAGGCCACGCCGACATTATTTCCGTACTGACTAAGGCTGGGGCGAAACAATGACGACCGGTGCGACAGGTTTTGATTCTGGAATCTGAAAAATGGGCAACATCAAGAACTTCGTTTTACCTTTCTTCCGCCAGATAGGCCAGCCACTCCTCGAAGCCCGCGCCAGTCTTGGCCGAGGTCTCGAAGACGCGTATCCCCGGGCGAATCTCGTTGATGTTTTTGAGCGCCAGCTCGCGGTCAAAGCCGCACGGTTCACTGATGTCGATTTTGGTGATGACCGCGGCGTCGGCGGAGTTGAAGAGCGTGGGATACTTCAGCGGCTTGTCCTCGCCCTCGGTGACGCTCAACAGAGCCACGCGAATCTTCTCGCCCAGGTCGTAGCTCGACGGGCAAACCAGGTTGCCGACATTCTCAATGAAGAGATAATCAAGCCCGCCCAGCGCGACACCCTCCCAGCCCTCCAGGTGCTTGCCGATCATCTCCGCGTCCAGGTGGCAGATGCCGTGGGTATTGATCTGGCGCACCGGAGCGCCGCTCGACGCCAGCCGCCGCGCGTCGTTGTCAGTCTCTAAATCTCCCACCAAAGCCGCCGCTCGAAGGCCACGCGCCAGCAACTCGTGAAGCGTCCGCTCCAGAAAGGCGGTCTTGCCCGTCCCAGGGCTGGAAACCAGGTTCAGCACCAGCACGCCAGCCGCCGCATAGCTCGCTCGCAGGCCCGCCGCCAACTCGTCGTTCTTCTTCAGAATTCCACGCCGCAGCTCAACAATACGCGTAGTCATTTTTCCTCCTCAGCCTCGTCAATCTCAATTGACTCGATCTCCAGCTCGCGCCCTTGGCGAATCTCGCCGCACAGCTCGCCACAGCGCGGACAACGGAAGCTCTGCACGCCCTCGAGCGTTGCATCCTGGCCGCACGGCTCGCAGTGCACCACCACCGGCAGCAGATTTACCTCGAGCTTCGAGCCTTGGAGCGGCGTTCCCTCGATGACAATGCCCCAGCAGAACTCGAGCGATTCAGGAATCACCGACGCCAGCGCCCCCACCCGCAGTCTTACGGCGAGCACCCGCGCGCCCTTGGACGGATCAGGCAAGGCCGCCAGAGTCTCGGTAACCGTCTCGACAATGCTCGTTACCAGCGAAAGTTCATGCATAAAATATAGATTCTACGCGCACGAGATTCGCTTCCCCCGCATTTGCTTCCATCTGTAAGATAAAAGCACAAGGAAAGAATTATGCCCAATTCCGCCGCTCCGTCGAAGACTGCTCCGAATTTGTCGAAGGCTCTCACACTCAGCCAACTCGCGCCAGTCACCGTGCAGTCGGAGATTCGCGCGATGACCATCGAGTGCGACCGCATCGGAGGCATCAACCTGGCGCAGGGCGTCTGCGACACGCCGGTTCCCGCGCCGGTCGCAGAGGGCGCGATCCAGGCCATTCGCTCGGGCTGCAACATCTACACGCGGCTGGACGGCATCACTCGGCTGCGCAACGCGATTGCCCAGAAGCAGCTGCGCGACTACGGACTCGACTACGACCCGGAGAGCGAAGTCCTGGTTGCCTCCGGCGCTACCGGCGGGTTGCACGCAGCCGCCATGGCGCTGCTGAACCCCGGCGACGAGGCGCTGCTCTTCGAGCCGTTTTACGGCTACCACGTCTCGACACTCAATTCGCTGCGCGTCAAGCCGGTCTTCGTGCCTCTGGCCGAGCCGGATTGGGCGCTTGACCTGGACGCCCTGCGCGCCGCCATCACACCGCGCACCCGCGCGCTCATTCTGAATACTCCGGCCAATCCCAGCGGTAAGGTATTTACCCGCGCGGAGCTTGAATCCATTGCAGCAGTCGTCCAAGAGCACGAGCTTTTTCTGATCACTGATGAGATTTACGAGTACTTCGTCTATGACGGCGCGCGGCATATCTCGCCCGCCACGCTGCCGGGGATGCGCGAGCGGACGATTGTGATCTCCGGCTTCAGCAAAACTTTCAGTGTCACCGGCTGGCGGCTGGGTTTCGTTACCGCCGACGCGCGCTGGATGTCTGCGATGGCTTACTTCCACGATCTGACTTACGTCTGCGCGCCCTCGGCCTTGCAACACGGAGCTGCCGCCGGCTTGGAGCAGCTTCCGCCCAGCTTCTACGCGCAGCTTGCCGCCGATTACCAGTCCAAGCGCGCTCGTATTCTGAGCGCGCTCCGCGATGCCGGACTCGAACCCAGCGTTCCCGCCGGCGCATACTACGTTCTGGCCAGCGCCGCTCATATTCCCGGCGATACTGCCGCCGAAAAAGCCCGCCATCTGCTGGCTTCGACCGGAGTCGCTTCGGTCGCCGGCTCGGCCTTCTTCCGAACCCGATCCGACGGGCAGGGCCACGGCGAGAATCTGCTGCGTTTTTGCTTTGCCAAAAATGATGATGAACTGGACGAGGCCTGTGCGCGGCTGCGAAGGCTGTAAGTTTGCGTAGGAAAGAGAGCGCTTACAGCCGTCCCGCTCCGGTAGACTGAGAGGGCGATGAGTTCGATGCACAAATTGCAAATGGCCGCGCTGTCTATCGCGGTGGCCTCCGCTCTGCTTTTGGCTGGCTGTGGAACGCCAGGCGCGCCGCAGCCGCCCTCGCTCAAGCTGCCAATCCCAGTGGCAGATCTGGCCGCCAGCCGCGCCGGCAACCAGGTATCGCTCACTTGGACGATGCCCAAAAAGAACACCGACAAGCTGCTGCTCAAGGGCGACGTCGCGGTGCATCTCTGCCGCCAGGAGATAGCAGGGAAGTGCGACCCGGCAGGCGCGGAGTTGCACTTTGCCCCCGGGGCCGAGGGCGTTTTCACCGATACACTGCCGGCCGCGCTGGCCGTTGGACCGCCGCGCCCGCTCAGCTACTTTGTCGAGCTGAGAAACCGCAATGGCCGCTCGGCTGGCCTGTCGAACGCCGCCATCGTGCTGGCTGGCGAAGCGCCCGCACCGGTGACGGGACTAACTGCCGAGTTGCGCAAACAAGGCGTGCTTCTGCACTGGACGAACGTGCAAGCAGAGCAGTCCACCGCCATTCGCTTGCGTCGCAAGCTGCTCACTCCGCCACCGGCTAAGTCCCATGATGGATTGCTCGCGCCCCAGCCCGAGCCGCTCGAACAAAATCTCTTGGTCGATGCTTGCGCGCCGGATCATCGCGCCAGCGGATGTCACGCTCTTGATAAGAACATCCGCTTCGGACAAAGTTATCAGTATCGCGCCCAGCGTGTCGCCCGCATCACGGTAAACGGGCAAACCCTGGAGCTGGCCGGTGTGCTCTCCGCTCCATTGCGCATCGAGGCACAGGACATCTTTCCGCCCGAGACGCCCACGGGCCTGGCCGCCGTAGCCACCACCGGCGACAACACTCCGAATGCACCCCCATTCGCAATCGACTTGAGCTGGCAGCCCGTCACCGACGCCGACCTGGCCGGCTACGCCGTATATCGCCGCGAAGGCGACTCCGCATGGCAGCGCATCTCGCCCGCCGCTCCACTCGTGCCTCCCGGCTTTCACGACACCCAGGTCCTGCCCGGCCACAGCTATCGCTACTGCGTCACCGCCCTCGGCCAGAACGGCCACGAAAGCCCGCGCTCCGTCGAGACCGAGGAGTCCGTGCCCAACCCGTAAGCGTTTGCCTGGAGGCTCTTGTCCGATGATTTGTTCAGGCTCAATTTTGCTTGAAGGGTTCGAGCTTTAGCTATGAAGGGTACGGGCTTTAGCCCGTACATAAACCAGTAAAATAATCGCGGGCTTTAGCCCTGAGGGAAAGCTCGAATGGCTTTCCCGGAGAATATCCCCATGAGATATTGCCGCTTTCGCTTTGAGAATCAAACCCACTACGGCACCGTGGAAGATCGCGCCGGAGAGCCGAGGATCATTGACCTAGCCCGTGCGCCCGAAGATGATTTAGCCTTTCGCCTGGAGCACGGTCGAGCCACATCCTGGAGCTTTAGCTTCGAGCCTATGCCCCTCAGCGCCGTTGAGTTGCTGCCGCCGGTCACGCCCTCCAAGATCGTCTGTGTGGGACGCAACTATCGTGACCACGTCAAAGAGATGGGCAGCGAACTTCCCACCGAGCCTCTGCTCTTCTTCAAGCCTGTCTCCGCTCTGCTTGCTCCCAACGGAGTAGTCCGTATGCCCGCGGTTAGCGCCCGCGTGGACTACGAAGGCGAGTTGGCTGTGGTCATCGGCCGCCGCATTCGCAATCTGAAAGTTGAAGACTGGCGCTCGGCGATCCGAGGTTACACGCTGGCCAACGATGTAACCGCCCGCGACCTGCAAAACCGGGACGACCAATGGACTCGCGCCAAAGGCTTTGACACCTTCTGCCCCATCGGCCCCATCGTCAGCGATGAGCTGGACCCTGAAGCCGGCCTGACCCTCGAAACCCGTGTCAATGGCGAACTGCGCCAGCACGGCTCGACCCTCGACTTCATCTTTTCGATTCCCAAGCTGCTCGCCTACATCACTGCGGCAATGACTCTGGAAGAAGGCGACCTGCTCCTCACCGGAACTCCTTCCGGAGTTGGTCCGCTCAAGGCTGGCGATAAAGTAGAGATAACCATCCCCGGCCTCGGCGTCCTGACGAACACCTTTCAGCTTGACGAGTGCCGGGCTTAACTGAAAACTGACCACTGATCACTGTTTTCAAAATTTATCCCGGATACGCTCCCGCAATATAGCCTTCCAGAGCCTGAATCGTATGCGCCTGGTCGGAGATCACCCACTTCACCAAATCTCCAATCGAGATCACTCCCACCACGGCATCATCCTGCAAGACCGGGAGGTGGCGAAAATGGTGCTGCGTCATCAGGGTCATGCACTCATCCACGGTCTGCTGCGGACTCGCAAAGACAACCGGGCTGGTCATGATCTGGCGGACCAGGGTTCCTTCCGCTGGATGGCCCAGCAGTACGCCTCGGCGCGCGTAGTCCCGCTCCGATAGGATGCCGGTCACGCGATCTTTGGAGATAACCAGCAAGGCGCCGACATCGTACTCAGCCATCTTCTCCAGCGCTTCGTACACTGTCTGCTCGGGCGCAATCGACAGAACTATGTCTACGCTCTTGCTCTTCAATACCGATCCAATCGTGTCGGAAACTTTCATCGGAACCTCCTCGCCTTTGGAAGCCGTGTAACGGCGTGTGCATCCCGTTCAGGGCGCAATCGCGACTCGCCCATTTCCGCACGGATTCAATATAGCCCATACGCGTAACACTCGAAAAGCACAAAGAAGAGCCGGTCATTTCCCGGATGAATCGGGGCAGCGGTACACTGGAGACGAACGCGTTCAATGCACCCCCAGGAGGATCAATGCCGCAGAATCTGCCCACGAACATGCTTGACCAGTTGCGCCAGTATACCGTGGTCGTTGCCGATACCGGCGACATCGATGCGATAGCCGAGTTTCGCCCCCAGGACTCGACCACCAACCCCTCGCTGATTACTGCCGCCGCGCAATTGCCGCACTACCGGCCCATCGTGGACGGCGTGCTGCTCGCTGCCCGCTATGAGTTAGGCAAGAACGCCGAGAGCAAGACGGTCGCGAACCTGGCCTTTCAGCGGCTGGCCATCGCCTTCGGCAAAAAGATTCTCGCCATTGTTCCGGGCCGCGTCTCGACAGAAGTCGATGCGCGCCTCTCCTATGACACCGCTGCCACCATCGCGCAGGCCCGCGCCATCATCAAGCAATACGATGCCGAGGGCATCGGCCGCGAGCGCGTCTTGGTCAAGATCGCCTCCACATGGGAGGGCATTCGCGCCGCCGAAGTGCTCGAGCGCGATGGCATCCATTGCAACCTGACCTTGCTCTTTGGCCTGCACCAGGCCGTCGCGGCTGCCGAGGCAGGCGTCACGCTCGTCTCGCCCTTCGTCGGCCGCATTCTCGACTGGTACAAGAAAGATACCGGCAAGGATTTCCAAGGCGCCAACGATCCCGGCGTCATCTCAGTTACGAATGTTTATAACTACTACAAGAAGTTTGGTTATAAAACTCAAGTCATGGGCGCCAGCTTCCGTAACATCGGCGAGATTTGCGAGTTAGCCGGCTGCGACCTTCTTACGATCTCGCCGCAAATGCTGGCCGAGCTGGAAGCCGCCATAGGCAGCCTGCCACGCAAGCTCTCACCCGAAGCCGCCAAGGCGCTGTCCATCGACAAGATCACTGTGGACAAGGCCGCCTTCGACCGTATGCACGCCGCCGACCGCATGGCCACCGACAAGCTGAAGGAAGGCATTGAAGGCTTCTCCGCCGCGTTGGTCAAGCTGGAAACGCTCCTCGCCAAGCGTCTTGCCGAGCTGGAAACCCACGCTCCCGCTGCGGCCTGATTGAACCAAATAATGCTGGGTACCCCATCCATTCGCGTTCTTTGCGAATGGGTGGGATACCTGTCACTCAACCAGTTCCATTTAACGGAACCAATTACTCCGACCAGACGCCCAGCACATTGCCCGCGCCATCAGAAAAGTGGAAGCGCCGCCCGCCGGGAAATTCGAAGGTGGGCAGCACGATGATGCCGCCGGTGGCCAAGATCGCAGCTTCTGTAGCTTTCAAGTTAGCGGAGTAGAGAACCACCAGAGGCGCGGACTTGTGCTGCGCCTGCGTGCCTTTGGCAAAGCCGATGGCCAACCCAGAATCGACCGCATTGCAGTCGATGTAATCCGGACCCCAATCCTTGAAACTCCAGCCAAAGACCGTCGAATAAAACTGCTTGGTCCGCTGAATGTCGGTGGTGGTGAATTCAATGTAGGTGATCTTGTGGTGCAGTGCGGAATTGCTCATCATTTCTCTCCTTGTTCGTTCGATTGCGTGAAGTCAAGGGAAGGCGGCACAGTTCGAGGCGCGGGCACACCATTCCCGGTGTGCTTCTGAAGCGCCCCCATCCACAATCCCTCAGAAGCTGGAGAGTGCAGGTAGAACCCGCTGGTTTGTTCAAGATCGCGGACTCGCGAGGTACCAGAACAGATTACCAGAATTTCTCAGAAACCCAGTTGAATATTCGCAACAAATCAGCGCCCCAGCCAGAGGGAGATTCCGCCGGTAATTGAGCGGCCCTGCATAGCAACGCCGTTGATCTCCTGATAGCCGGTGTTACTCAGATTCTCCAGACGAAGATAAGGGCGAATCTTGCCCGCGTCGCGCGTCAATGCTGCATTCCACACAGGATAGGGGTTAGCGTTCCACTTGGGAGTACCCGGCTGTTGATAGGGTCGAGTTATAGCAACAGAATTCGTCACAATAAGAGAGTGCCTCAGCGCGGCCGTCCAGATAGCATGAATGTTTTCGACCGGATAGTTCAGAGCATACTCTGATTGCACGCCGGTCAAGGTTGGCTGCCCGCCAACGAGTTGGGTCCATGCGATTTGAACACGTTGGTTCTTCACGGGAATCCAGTTTGCCGATGACTCGACTCCCGCAAAATGAAGGCCGCTGAGATTAACCGCGCACCAGGTATCGATTGGGCAGGACGGGGGAAGCAGCGGGTTTGGCGGGACGGTCACCACGACATAGCGCACGTAGTCGATGGTGTCATGCTGGCGGTTATAGAATCCCGTGGCCGAAAGAGTTATCCGGCTGGACGGTGTCCAATCCGCTCCCGCCTCGCCGCTCCATGCCGACTCCGGCTTCAAGTTAGGATTGCCGATAGTCGCAGGATCGGAGTAATAAAGATCGGTATAAGTGGGAAGCCTGAATCCATAGCCGCCGCTGGCCCGTATTTTCAGTTGGCTGGTCAGCCGCAGACTGCCTGCCAAGTGCGGCGATAACACCGACTGCAAGCCTCCGGAGAATAACTCCTCGCGCAATCCCGTCGATAGATTCCATCGGCTCTCTGCTGGCCTCAAGTCCAAATCCACATATCCCGCGCCGCGATTGCGCGCATGAAGGCCGAGCGCGGGCGTCTGAACTCCGCCTGATAAGTTATAACTGCGAATGCTATCTCCGTCGAAATCCAGCCCAGATAATAGTACGGAGTTATTTGCGATGGGGAAAGTATGACGCAGTGACGCCTGCCAGGAACCGTCGATGTGATTGTTCTCGTAGGGAGAAGGATTGTTGCGCGCCAAAATGTACTCGTCTGTATGGCGGCGATAACCGAAGGCCGCTACGGTGCGGCTGCCAAGCTCCTGCCTACCACTGGCAAACAATCCCTTGGTTCGCTCCCATGAGTTATATGGGCCATAAAACTGGTTGGCGCCGAAGGCACGGTCGCTCGCGGCAAAGAGGAGATCAGAGACGCCGAGGCGAGAGCTAACCCAGCTTTCAGAAGAAGCATCTTCATTGCGGTAGTCGCGATCATTTTGGCAATCCAAATAGAGTTGCTGAGTAGTACAGTTGCCAGTGAAGGCGTTGCCTATGTAACTGGGTGCTGCCTTAAATCCTGTCGAGAAGTTACGATTTGCTGTCAGCCGGCTGCTCCATCGCTTGCGCGCCAATGCCGCCAACAGCGACTCTTCATTGAAGCCAAAGCTGCCGTATCCCGCGCGAAGACGAAGTGAATTTGCAGACGGCGCCACAGTGAGAAAGTCCACTACGCCGCTGAGCGCGTCTGCGCCATGCAGCGTGGAACCAGTGCCGTGCAGCACCTCGATCGAGTCCATCGCATCGAGCGAAATCGGCAGGTCCAGGTTGTGATGCGCCGTCTGGCTGTCGTTAATGCGGAAGCCATTCAACAGAACCAGCGCCTGCTCGAAGCTGCCTCCGCGCAAGACAACGTCCGCCTGTCCGCCGCCTGCGCCGCGCTCTTCAAGATATACCGTAGAGTCTTGCCGGAGTAGCTCCTGCGGCGATTCGAGCAAGAGGAGTTTGTCTTTGACCGGCAGAATCACAACTGAAGCGGAAGACTCAGCTAGCGGCACCGGGACCGCCGCCCCAAGAACCACCATGGTCTCGATGGGATGAGGAGGCGTGGCGGGTTCGGCAGATGAACCCGCCTGCTGGGAAGCTGCTTGTGGGGAAGCCGCTTGAATGAAGGTTGCCAGGAGGAGACAGCCGGTAATGCACATCGAATTGGAAGTGGGCATATTTTGTATTTCTTTACAATTTTGATCATATATAGTTGTTTTCGCAAGTATGATTTGATATTGTCTTTAATAGTTGATAGCTAAACTATCAGGAGAAGGCCATGCGCATCGCTGCATTCCTTCATGAGAGTCCCATCTTCGCCGTCAACCGGGCGGCGCGCCGCTTCGAGTCGCTGGGCAGCAGGGCGCTTGCAACCGACGGCCTTAATTATCTCGAAGGGTTGATTCTAGCCGCGATGTTTTTTGAAGCGCCCCAGCCGGTCAAGCCTTCGCAGTTGGCTGAGACCTTTGCCACGACGCGCGGCAATGTCAGCCATTGCGTCTCGTCGCTGGAGGCCAAGGGACTGTTGCAGAGAAAGATCGATCCCGAGGACGCGCGAGCCTATCAGCTTACCTTGAAGCCGCAAGGAAAGAAGTGCGCGGTACGCGTGATAGGTGTCTTCGACAAGATGCAACGCGACTTCGAGCGGGAGATTGGCAAGACGCTCTTAGCCGATACGCTCAAGAATCTGAGCCGGCTTGAAGCGTTTTCTGTTGGCAAGCAGAGCGCCCCAAAATCCTAAAGGATGTAGCGCGACAGATCTTGATCCTTCACCACCGACGCAACCATCTGTTTGACATACTCGGCGTCAATCAGGAAGACCTTCTCCGGGCCAGAGGCGGTAACTCGTTCCTCATAGGGCAGTGGCGTGGATGACTCGCGCTTGATAGCTTCCTTCAGCGCCGTGGCAGCTTCCTCGTCAGGTGCTTTGCGTGCCACATCGGGTGCCAGGAAGCTAACATCTTCGAGCACACGTTCCATGATGGTATGCAGGCGGCGCGCGCCGATATTTTCCGTTTGCTCATTCACCTTGAAGGCAAACTCTGCCATCTCGCGCAAGGCCTCCGGCGAAAATTCCAGCTTCACGCCCTCAGTCTCCAGCAGCGCCGAATATTGTTTGGTCAACGAAGCCTTAGGCTCAGTCAGAATGCGCAAAAAATCATCAACGGTCAGAGACTTCAACTCAACGCGAATCGGAAAGCGTCCTTGCAGCTCCGGGATGAGATCGCTGGGCTTGGAAACATGAAATGCTCCGGCGGCGATAAAAAGAATGTGATCGGTGCGCACCATGCCATATCGTGTATTGACCGTGGTTCCCTCGACGATGGGCAGTATGTCGCGCTGCACGCCCTCGCGCGAAACATCCGGCCCGTGGCCGCCCTCGCGCCCGGCTATCTTGTCAATCTCATCCAGAAAAACAATGCCGTTCGACTCAACCCGTTCGACCGCCGCGCGGTTCACCGAATCCATGTCGATCAGCCGGCCCTCTTCCTCATCCACCAGGTAATCAAATGCATCGGCCACCTTCATCTTGCGCTTCTTCGAACCGCCGCCAAAGATATTCGGCAGCATATCCTTGAGGTTCATCTCCATGTCTTCAAGGTTCTGGTTGCTGATGATGCCAAACTGCGGCATTCCCCGCTCGCGCACGTCTAACTCGACCTGGCGCTCATCCAGCTTGCCCTCGCGAAATTGCTGGCGCATCTTCTCGCGCGAGCGCTGATAACTCTCCGTTCCAGGCAGCGTAAGTTGGCCCTCCTGCGCGGGCGGCGTGGGCGGCGGAGGCGGCAGCAGCACATCCAGCAGGCGCTCCTCGGCGTTCATCTCCGCGCGATCTTCCACCTCTTCCAGCCGCTCCTCGCGCACCATGTCGATAGCTATCTCCACTAAGTCGCGTATCATTGACTCGACATCGCGGCCCACATAACCTACTTCGGTAAACTTCGAGGCTTCCACTTTCAGAAACGGCGAGTTCGTCAGCTTGGCCAAGCGGCGCGCAATCTCGGTTTTGCCCACGCCGGTCGGACCGATCATGATGATGTTTTTGGGCATGATGTCATCGGCGATGTCGGGCGGCAGCTTCTGGCGGCGCTGACGATTGCGCAGCGCAATGGCCACGGCGCGCTTGGCGGCCTTCTGACCGACGACGTGCTTGTCTAACTCCGTGACGATCTCGCGCGGCGTCAGCTCGTCCAGTGAGAGGTCTTGTTCTTCGGCGGATGCGGGTAGATAAATGGCCATGGATACATGGGGCTGGCGGACGCGATCCGCTAGCCCTTCAACTCCTCAATAGTAATGTGGTCGTTAGTATAGATGCAGATGTCGCCGGCGATCTTCATGGCCTTTTCAGCGATCTCTCTCGCGCCCAAATCAGTGTTTTCCAGCAACGCGCGCGCGGCGGCGGTGGCGTACGGACCGCCCGAGCCGATGGCGGCCAGCGGCTCGTCAGGATCAATCACATCGCCTGAGCCGGAGATCAAAAAAGTCTGCGCCTGATCGGCCACCACCAGCAGCGCCTCCAGGTTGCGCAACATCTTGTCGGTGCGCCAGTCCTTGGCCAACTCGACTGCGGCGCGGTTCAGGTTGCCGGCGTACTGCTCCAGCTTGGTCTCGAAGCGCGCAAAAAGCGAGAAGGCGTCGGCCGTCGAGCCGGCGAATCCAGCCAGAATCTTTTCTTGATAGAGCCGGCGAATTTTTTTCGCCGAATGTTTCAGTACATGATCGCCCAGCGTCACCTGCCCATCGGCGGCCATCACTACCTGGCCGTTGCGACGGACACAGATCACAGTAGTCGAACGAATCTTGTCACGATTCCGGGAATGCTGTGCCGCGTTGGAACTCGTCGACGAATTCATGAGGAAACCTCGGAAAATCAAGCGTCCGGCGAGCCGGAACTCCTTCAAGATGCAGTCACGAGTATATCGCAGTGGGAAACCTCGGGGTCCTCAGCAACGGGTCTTCGCAGCCCGAATGAGAAAGATTGGACTGTTGCGTGCGCTACGATTTACTGCCGCACAACCCGATCACATTCACCAGAGACCGGCTGCGGTATCCTCTAGTCTGGGACTTCCGGGGAAGAGTCCCGCCTTCAATGACCCATCTCAACGCAAATACTTGGGAGATCGCCGCCGTCGCAGCCTTGCTCGCCACACTTCTCGTCGTGGGCCTCTGGCTCGTCTTCCACAAGCGCCCTACCGCTGAAGAGCTGGAGCGCGCCCGACGCCACTTCCTAGCCCAATCCGGGCGTCTAGTGGACGGAATGTTGCTGGACGTCTGCGAGGTCGAGACCCCTGCCAAATCCAAGCTCGAGCCCGCCCGCACCCTCACCATGCTGGTCTTTAGCTACCGCATTGGCGGCGTGAACTACGAGTCCTCGCAGGACATTACCGATATGCGCGGCGTGTTGGATGCGGCTCAGGTGCGGGCCGGTTTTCCTTGCTCGGCGCGTTACCAGCCGGGCAATCCTCAGAACAGCATCGTCGTGGCTGAAACCTGGACCGGCCTGCGGGCAGGGCTGCCGGTGCTGCCCGCCTACGACGATCCCGACCCTATCGATAGAAGCCATCTGGATATTCTGCGCCCCGGCCGCGGATAAAGCACTTCCTTCTCATCAATGCGAGTTTTTGGCAGCTTATGGAGCCAGGGGCTGGGTGTGCCGGCACCGGTCTTGGGCGAGATAACAGCTGCCAGGATTGATTTCGCCACTGGGGTTCGATGTTTTTTTGTAGCCGGAATTATGAAAAAGTAACTCATATTGTGCACTAATTCCCGTTTTCCTCAGTTTGACCTCAATTTACTTTGAATTTTCTCTTCCGTAAAAACAGAGGCAGAGGCTAGGCTCATCTTGCGCACATTTGCGCCAGAAAAAGGAGAACCCCATGAAAAAGTCCCTGCGTTTTGCCCTCGTCGCCGCCGTGCTACTGTCCTTCGCATCGCTCCCGTCTTATGCTACTTTGGACGGAGGCAATCCTCATCCTCAGGTTGCGGCAGCTTCGACATTCAGTGTAGCCGCTTCTGTGATTCTCTCTGTTCTTGGCCTCTGAAAAAGCGAGAATAGATAGCAAGAGGGGAAATGAAACTGTCGGCGCTTGATTGGGTTTTGTGGGTGGGGTGCTTTCTAGGCGAAACCGCCCTGTTCTCGATCCTTATCTATCGACGCAGGTGCAGGGAGTTCCCTGTCTTCACCACGCGCATAGGCTTCGAGGCTGCGCTAACCGTGGCGCTGTATTCGATCTACGCGTATGGCTCTCACCTCTGGTATGCACGCATTTACTATTTCGACGATCTTCTCGCTTTCGCCCTGAGGCTCGGGGTGATCTGGGAGGTTGCGCGCATTGTGATGCGGCCGACCGGAAGCTGGGTGCGGGATGCCAGAAAGCAATTCATCCTTGGAGGCGCGGCGGGCATTTTGCTGGCTGCCGCGCTCTCCTGGATGCTCTCGCCCCCAGCCTCGACGCTTTTTGATCTCATGGAGGCGCGGGCCAATTTATTCACAGACCTGGTGGTTTGCGAACTCTTTGTGGTCATGCTGCTGACCGCGAAGCGGCTCGGCCTGGGCTTTCGCAACCATGTCTTTGCGCTTGTTCTGGGCTGGTCGGGATGGGTGATAGCGGCAATGGCGGTCGATCTGCTGCATGGTTATCTTGGTACTCGTTTCTATTTTGATGCGCTGGAAAACGTGCACAAGTTCGCCTACCTGGCCGCTTTGGTCTACTGGATCATTCAGTTCTGGCTGAACGAGCCGCCAAGGCAGGAGATTTCGCCTGAATTGCGCGACTACATTCTCGCCTTGCACAATCGCGTAAAAATTGACCTTGACAAGGTGGACGCGCAACGGTAACATCCTCCAGATGACTTTTTTGCAGACATCTTTGGTTCTAGTGTTGAGCTGTGCCTTCCTCTGCGCTCTGACTCTTCTGCTTTTGCAGATGGTTAAGCAGAGACGGCGCGGCTGGCACAATCTGGTCGCCGACCTCTACCGGCTGGATATGGTCGAGTTGTCCGCGGTGGCAGTGGATTACCTTACCCCGCGTCGCAGTCAGATGGATATGGAGCCAAATGAGATTTGGGAGTTCCTTGGCGGCTACAAGGGCCTGAAAAAAATGCGCGAGAACGCCGCCACCATGCTCGCGCTGGCCGCCTACGCGCAGCGCTGGAATTTCACCGAGGCCGTAATCGTCACCGAGCGCATGAGGAACGATGCGGCCACTTTGCGCCGCGCCGTCCTGCGCGTAGAAATGGGCCTGATTCCCTCCAAACTCCTGCGCCGTTCCCAGCTTACCCTCCCCCTCCACGCCCAGGAGGCGTCCTCGGCCTACTACCTGATGCGCCAGCGCCTCCTTGCCCTCTATGAAACCAGCCATGCAGGCCTATACCCCAAGCTCGCAGCGGCTCTCTGAGAGTCTCTCCAGCCTGATTCGCCCATGCTCTTTTCGGCCTCCATAGTGACTCCTGCCGTGTAGTATCTTCACAAACGCCATGGTGGACCTCTTTCACGCCCATGGCTGCTGCACGGGATTCACCCTCGGAGGAGAAAAATGCTCAAGGGATTTCGTGATTTCATCTTGCGCGGAAACGTCGTAGACCTGGCCGTCGCCGTGATCCTGGGCGCGGCCTTCAATGCCATCGTCGCCTCGCTCGTCAAGGATGTACTGACGCAGTTGATCGCCGCCGTCGCGGGCAAGCCCGATTTCAGCTCCCTCGTAGTGAAGGTGAATGGCACGCCCATCATGATCGGCAACTTTCTCAACGCGACGATCTCATTTCTCATCATCGCCAGCGTTGCTTATTTCGGAGTTGTTGTGCCCCTGAACGCATTTCTGGCCCAAGTCAAAAAATGCGATGCTGAAGCCGCGCCCACCACCAAGCCTTGCCCAGAATGCCTGAGCGAGATTCCCCTGGCCGCTCGCCGCTGCTGCCATTGCACCCAGCCAGTGGCGTAGACACACCGAGACTTGTGCAGGTGACAGCCTGTTTCCAAAGCCTAAAATCGACAGATGGGGCAAACTCTGCTTCATCGTTGAGGTTCTACGCATGACCCTGCCCAAACCGTTTGCCCCTTTCGTTTTTCTGTCCCTGATTGCTTGCACGCTGTCGGCCCAATCCCCAGCTCCGCCAGCCGTCTTCGGCTATGCCGACTTCACCGCCCAGGCCCGGATCGAAGAGAAGTTTCTCGCCATCCCCGACGCCGCTCTGGCCGGTCAGCACCTGAAAATTCTCACCAGCGAGCCGCATCTGGCCGCCACCCCCGAAGACCGCAAGACCGCCGAATATGTGGCGCAGAAGTTTCGCGCCGCCGGCCTCGATACCGAGATCGTCTCCTACCGAGTTCTGCTCAACCAACCCAGGGCCGAGCGCGTCGAAGCCTGGGACTCGACCGGCAAGCTGCTGATGAGCGGGCCTACGCGCGAACACGTCGAGAGCGACCCCTACCAGGACGATCCCCGCGCGGTGATGCCGTTCAACGGATCCTCGGCCTCGGGCGATGTGACCGGCGAGGTGGTCTATGCCAACTACGGCCGCCTCGAGGACTTCGACCATCTCGCCGCCGAGCACATCGACCTGCACGGCAAGATCGTTCTGGTTCGCTATGGTGGCAACTTCCGCGGCGTCAAGGTCTACATCGCCGAGCAGCGCGGCGCCGTCGGCGTGCTGATCTACTCCGACCCGCAAGACGACGGCTACTCCAAAGGCGACGCTTGGCCGATCGGTCCATGGCGACCGGAGACCAGCGTCGAGCGCGGCTCCGTGCAATTCCTCTTCAAGTATCCCGGCGACCCAGAGACGCCCGGCGTCGCTTCGACGCTGGATCTGCCCGACTCGGCTCGCCTCTCGTCCTACGGCAACCAGCCCCACATCATCTCCATCCCCCTCAGCTACCACGACGCCGCGCCCATCCTGCAAGCACTCAAAGGCTCCGGCGCGCCGCAGGAGTGGCAGGGCGCTCTGCCTTTCCGCTATCACCTTGGACCGAGCGGCGTAAAAGTCCACCTCCTCTCCGATCAGGATTATCAGCGCCGCGTCATCTGGGATGTCATCGGCAAGGTCAAAGGAACCGAGTACCCCGACGAATGGGTCGTGACCGGCAATCACCGTGACGCCTGGGTCTATGGAGCCGTTGATCCCTCCAGCGGCACCGCTGCCATGCTCGAAGCCGTTCACGGAATCGGCGCGTTGCTGCGCCAGGGCTGGCGGCCCAAGCGGACAATGGTCTTTGCCAGTTGGGATGCCGAGGAGGAAGGCCTCATCGGTTCAACTGAGTGGGTCGAGCAGAACGCAAAAGCCATGGAGCGCGCCGTCGCCTACTTCAACACCGATGTAGCCGTCTCCGGCCCGGATTTTTCCGCTTCCGCCGTTCCCTCGCTCCAGCAATTCCTCCGCGAGCTGACCCGCTCAGTTCCCAGCCCGCTCACTGGAACGGTCTATCAGCAGTGGCGTATCCGATCCGCCGGTGAACTCGAGCGCCACCCCTCCAACGCTCCGCCCGACGGCAATGAAATCCACCTCGGCGACCTCGGCTCCGGCTCTGACTTTACCGCCTTCTTCCAGCACGCCGGCGTCCCCTCCACCGACATCGGCTCCACCGGCCCTTACGGCGTCTATCACTCCGCCTTTGACAACTACGCCTGGTTTGTCGCCAACGCCGACCCCCACTTCGTCTATCTCCAGGAGATGGCCCGCATCCTTGGCCTTGAAGCCCTGCGCATGGCCGATGCCGACGTGCTGCCCTACGACGACGTCGCCTACGCCCACGCCATCAGCGCGTACATCGACGCAGCCAATCAGAAGGCCCGGGACGCGCGGCTCAACACCCTCGACTTCGGCCCCGCACAGGCCGCCGCCGCTCGCTTCACCGCTGCTGCCCAGCGCGTTCACGACCTGCAAGAAGCCGCCACCGGCAACCTTGCCCCGCTCAATCTCGCCCTCCGCCAGGCCGAAACCGCGCTGCTCTCTGAAGCCGGCCTGCCCAATCGACCCTGGTACAAGCACACCATCTACGCTCCCGGCGAGTACACCGGCTACGCCGCCGTAGTCATCCCCGGCGTCAACGAGGCCCTCGACGCCAAAGACTCCACTCGCGCCGCCCAGCAGTTGACTGTCCTTACCCAAGCCCTCACCCGCGCCGCCCAAATCCTCGACGCCGCGCGGTAACCTCGAGGCCGCGCGGTAATTCAACAAGAGTTTTACCCTTGACGTAACGCGTAACGGAGCGCATACTGGAAGATGATTGCCGGCTATCGTGACAAGCGGACCAGAAACTTTGCTGCCGGGATGCGAGAAAGAGCATTCGAAGGCTTTGAACGCGCTGCTCGCTTAAAACTGGACCGGTTGGATGTGGCCACGTCACTGAGCGACCTTGCTGCGCTTCCCGGCAATTGCTTCGAGGTGTTGTCCGGTGACCGCAAGGGGCAGTGTAGTATCCGCATCAACGACAGGTGGAGAATCTGTTTTAAGTGGCCCGACACCGATCCGAGTCCGTCGTATGTCGAAATTGTCGATTACCACTAGGAGGTTGATTTTATGTCCATCCCCGCCATCCATCCCGGCGAACATCTGGCCGAGGAACTGATCGAATTGGGCATGAGCGCATCCGAGTTGGCGCGCAAGCTGGATGTGCCGCCAAACCGCATCACCGCGATTCTAAACGGACAACGCGGGCTTACCGGTGACACCGCCTTGCGTTTGGCTCACTTCTTCGGCACCAGCGCCCAGTTCTGGCTTAACCTGCAAAGCCTCTATGACCTGCGCATCGCCCAGCAGAAAGCCGGCAAGGCGATCCACGCGCTTCCCCGTCTCAAAAGGCTCGACCGAATCCCCGCCTGACTAGCTAGTCCCTAATCCCTAGTCCCTCGTCAGTTGACCGCGCTCAATAACGCTCGTATCTTTAGGGTGAGATGATGAAACCTTCCCCTAGCACGCTTCGCATCGGAATCGCGGTTGCCGTGATCGTGGGCACCATTGTGTGGCTGGCCTGGTCCGGCTACGGCGCCAACAAGAGCTACTACGTCACCATCCCCGAACTGACTGCCATGGGCGACAAGGCCTATCACAGCCAGTTGCGCGTCGAGGGATTCGTCCAGCCCGGCTCCATCGAGCACGACGGCCCCCACGTCACCTTTGTGCTGAATGAGTTCGAGAGCCACACCGCCAAAGCGCCCTCGGGCCGCCTGCTCAAGGTCATCTACAAAGGCTCCGAGCCGCCCCCCGACACCTTCAAGGACGACTCCCAGGCCCTCGCCGAAGGTGCCTATGGCCGCGACGGCGTCTTCCACGCCACCGTCCTGCAAGCCAAGTGCGCCAGCAAGTACGCGCCCGCCGGACCCAATGCCAAGCCCGGCGCTCAACCCGCCCCCACCCCCGCCCCCAATAACAACCCCCGCGCCGCTGCACAGAGTCCTACTCCACACACATCCACCCCGGCCGGTGCCCTGAAGGCCACAAACTGACGCGAATGAACGCTCCTCCCGCCGAAGCTCTATGTTGCGCCCGGCTCGATCAAGTCTCAAAGCTCTTCGGCTCCTTCGCCGCGTTGCGCCAGGTCTCGGTTGACTTCGAGCCGGGGCGCTGCTACGTCCTGCTGGGCGAAAACGGCGCAGGCAAGTCCACGCTGTTGCGCATTCTTGCCGGCCTTTTGCGTCCCAGCTTCGGTAAAGTCACGGTCTTTGGCTCTCTCGAACCGCATGAGGCACGCGAGCGCATTGGCTACATGAGCCACGCCGCAATGCTCTACGACGAGCTGACCGCCGAGGAGAACCTGAGTTACTTCGCCAGCCTCTACGCAAATCGCGCTTGCCTCTCGCCCGCCGAAGCTCTGAGGCAAGTCGGCCTTGACCCCGAACTCAATCGCCCTCTCGGCCACTATTCGCAAGGGATGCGCCAGCGCACCTCGCTGGCCCGCGTGCTGCTCTCCGCGCCAGAGCTGCTTTTACTCGACGAGCCATTTTCGAATATGGATGTCGAATCCGCCCGCCAGATGGTCGAACTGCTGGCCGGCTTCCGCCACAGCCGCCGAACAATTATTTTGACGACTCACCAGCGCGATCTCGCTGCGCCGATTGCCGATTTCGTGCTCACGCTTCATGCGGGTCGAGTGGATTCGTTGGAAGAAGGCAGGCCGAGTCTGCATTCAAAATAGACGATTTGGACGAAGGGTACGGGCTTTAGGTGAAGGGTACGGGCTTTAGCCCCCGAGGGAAGGTCTTGTGATAGGTTGCATTCCCTCAGCGGCTAAAGCCGGAAATCAAAATTGGCTCTGAATGTACGGGCTGAAGCCCGTACCCTTCAACGCTCACACTCTTCATCGCATAGTTTTTGGACAGGTTCTAGCCAATGAAGACCAATGGCGCGCGCATCCTCGAATCCCTCGGCATCCCCTTCGAACTCCGCGAGTACGAAGTCGATCCCGAAGACCTCTCGGCCCTGACGGTCGCCAAGAAAGTCGGAATGCCGCCCGAGCAGGTCTTCAAAACTCTGCTGACGACAGGCGGCCCAGGCGCGTACGTCTTCGCCGTCATCCCCGGCAACGCCGAGCTGGACTTCAAAAAGCTGGCGCGTGCCGCCAATATGCGCAAGGCCGAGATGGCGCCGCTCAAAGAAGTTCAGCCGCTCACCGGCTACATCCGCGGCGGCGTCACCGTCTTCGGCGCAAAGAAGGCTTATCCCGTCTTCGTCGATGAGACCATCATTCTCTTCGACCAGATCAGCGTCTCGGCCGGCGCGCGCGGCACCCAGCTCATCCTCGCGCCCGAAGACTATCTCCGCGCCGCCGAAGCCCACACCGCCGACCTGACCAAAGCGACCTCACTGGAGGGACATTCATGACCCGCGCCCTCTGGACTCATCTCGTCAAAGAACTGCGCATCGAGTGGCGCTCGCTCGACGCGCTGATCTCCATGCTCTTTTTCTCCGGCCTGGTCGTAGTGCTCTTCTCGATCGCATTTGATCCGCGCGGCGCATTCTCGCAGCAGATCGCCGGCGGCGTGCTGTGTGTGGCTACCAGCGCAGCGCATGGTTCCCGCTCCCGGAGCGGAACTTTATTTCGCCAAAGTCATCGCGAATTTTCTCTTTGTTTCCATTGTCCAAATTGTTTTAGCGCCATTCTTCTTCATTTTTTATAACTTGCACATCGTCGGCCAGGGCTGGCTGCTCGGGCTGGTGCTGCCGCTGGGCACGTGGGCCTTGGTCGGCAACGGCGTATTTTTCGCCGCGCTCTCCATCCGCAGCCGCAACCGCGAACTGCTGCTGTCGCTGATTCTCTTTCCCATCTTCATTCCGGCTTTGCTGGCGATGGTGCAGGCCACAACGGCGATTCTCACTGGCGAAAGCGACCCCACGCTGTGGATCAAACTGCTCGTCGGCTACGACATCATCTTTACCACGGCGAGCCTGCTGCTCTTCGACGTCGTCTTCCACGCGGAGTAAACGCCTGCGTCAACGCGCTATACTCGACTTATCCCCCACCAAGGCGTTCCTGATCCAGTTCAGCGGATGCTCGTATGCGCGGGGAAATCTTCCTGAGCCGCCTCGTTGATCTCAGACCCCTGGGCGCACAATTCTTGCGGAGAAACAGACTTTGACGATCTCGCATAAGCGTTGGCTCTACGCCCTTTGGCTGCTCTTCATCGGCGGATTCGCCCTGCTGCACGCCCTGCATCTCAGCGCCGACTTCCCCAACCATTCGCCGTGGTACATGGATTGGGCCAAGTACACCGATGAGGGCTGGTACGGCAACGCTGCCATCCGCGCTCATCTCTTCGGCAACTGGTATCTCGCCGGCGACTTCAATCCCGCCCCCGCCGTGCCCGTCTGGCCCTTCCTCGAATGGCTGCTCTTCTTCTTTACCGGAGTCACCATCCAAGCCGCGCGCGGGATGGCCATCGCCTTCTTCTTCTGCAATCTGTTGCTGACCTTCCTTCTGCTCAAGGCCCGAGGCCCGCGCTGGATGGCGTTGCTGGCCATGACGCTGATCGTCACCAGCCCCTTTCTCTACTGCTTCAGCCGCCTGGCGATTCTCGAGCCGATCCTGATCGCCCTCACGCTGGCAGCCTTGAACCTTGCCGTCCGCCTGCCCCGGATGCGCCGTCCGCTGGCCGCATCGGTCGCCCTCGGACTGCTCTTTACGCTGATGATGCTCACCAAGACCACCGCCGTTTTTCTGCTCCCTGCGCTGGCCTGGGCGATGGTCGTGCCGCTTTGGCATAACCGTCGACTAGCTTTGCGCTGCGCCCTGCGCGCCGTCGGCACGTTCGCTTTTCTGTTCAGTGTGTGGATGGGAATGGTCATCCACTTTGGCTACTACGCCGATTACAAATATCTCTTCTTCGTAAACAAATACGACAAGCCCAAGGAGTTTTATTGGCCGCTACTCAGCTTCTGGTGGTCCTTCCATGGCGGACTCTGGGTAGACCGCATCCTGATTCCGCTGGCCGGACTGGTAATCCTGGGCGCGATTCTTGTTGCGATTCTGCCCACATTCCGTCTCCGCCCCGCGCTGGTTCGCTTGAAGCCCTGCTCCCGTAAACTGCTCGCCGACCCCGTATTCGGCGCATCCATCCTGGCCGTCGCTGGTTACATCCTATTCATGACCTACCAGAACCATCCCCAGCCTCGCTACTTTGCCGTGGTGGCCATCTTCTGCTTCATTCTGGTGGCGCAGGCGGCTGGGGCGCTGATGGGCACTTCCAACGAAATCCCCCTGGGCCGCTCCCCACAAAGTATTCTCGGCTGGGCCGTGGTCGCGCTCGCCCTCCTAGCCACGGCCTTCAACGGCCTCCAGACCCTCAACTACGCCGCCCATCCGCGGTACACCTTTGTTGATGCGGCCCAGCAGCTTACTCAGTACATCGATGCCCACCCCAACGGCAAGCGGATGCTGGTTTCCATCAGCGGCGACCAGATATCGCTGGTCACCCACCTGCCCGCCCTCTGCGACGACTTCGGCACCCCCAGCCGCCAGTTTCCCGATCTTCCCGCCAAGCTGGCCTACTACCAGCCCGGCTGGTACGCCACATGGAATGATCTCGACCAGGGCACCATCGAGGATCTCCACGCCCATTACTCGCTCGAACAGGCCGCCAGCTTCAGCGCCTTCGATGACCCGGAGCGTAACGTTCTGGTGCTCTTCAAGTTGCATCCGCTCCCCGGAGGCCAAACACGCGAGCAAGGCAAGCAGAACCTGCTCCTACCGCTGCCCGGCGACAAGATCGACATTCCGGTCGAGTAGACAGCCGAAGCCCCGGATTCGCCCCTTTTGGGCCGCAACTTCCCAGTCCTCACGGCCACTCGAATAATATGTGATTGCAATCACTCGACAGCGCTTATTCTGGGTGGTACGCTTCGCATGACCCTTGTCCTGGAGATTTATCGTCGCGTTTTCCGGGGCCGCTCGTGGCAAACCATCAAAAACTCTCGTTGGAGGAATTGTGACTGTAACAAATTGGGTAGAATTCTTTCTGGGCGTGAGCGGACTGTCGCTCGTTGTTGCCTTCTTCTTCGCGCGCCAGGTTATCGGCTCGGACACCGGAACTCCGGCGATGCAGCAGATCGCCGCGGCCATCACGGAAGGCGCAGTCGCCTTTTTCAAGCGCCAATACAAAACTGTGGCGGCCCTCCTGGGCCTGATGCTCCTTCCCGCATTCGCCGGCGCGCAGGAAAAGGCAGCCGGAGGCGAGGCCAGCCTGACACTGCCGGATCTGTCGAGCGTGAATTTTCTCGGCATAAACGGACACATGATTCTCTCGTACGGATTGCTCTTCTGCGCCGCCGGCCTGTTGTTCGGCCTGGTGATCTATCAGCAGTTGAAGAATCTGCCGGTTCATAAATCGATGCGCGAGATCTCCGAGCTGATCTATGAGACCTGCAAGACATATCTGATCACGCAGGGAAAGTTTATTCTGGTTCTCTGGGCCTTCATCGCGGTCATTATCTCGCTGTACTTCGGCTATCTGGCGCCGGTGCCGAATAAACCGATCTGGGTTACGCTGCCCATCATCCTGGGCTTCAGCCTGGTCGGCATCGCGGGCAGCTACGGCGTGGCGTGGTTCGGAATTCGCGTCAACACCTTTGCCAACTCGCGCACGGCATTCGCGGGTCTGAAGGGCAAACCGTATCCATGCTTTGCGATTCCGCTCAAGGCTGGCATGAGCATCGGTATGTTGCTGATCTCCGTTGAGCTGCTCATCATGCTCGCCATCCTTCTGTTCATCCCGGTCGATTACGCCGGCCCCTGCTTCATCGGCTTCGCCATCGGCGAATCCCTGGGCGCAGCGGCCCTGCGTATCGCCGGCGGCATCTTCACCAAGATCGCCGACATCGGCTCCGACCTGATGAAAATCGTCTTCAAGATCAAGGAAGACGATGCCCGCAACCCCGGCGTCATCGCCGACTGCACGGGCGACAACGCGGGCGACTCGGTCGGCCCCTCGGCCGACGGCTTCGAGACCTATGGCGTCACCGGCGTGGCCCTGATCACCTTCATCCTGCTGGCCGTTCATGATCCCAAGACACAAGTGCAACTGCTGGTCTGGATCTTCGTCATGCGCGTGGCCATGCTGGTCTCCAGTTCGGGCGCGTACTTCCTCAATGGCGTAATCGCAAAGGCCAAGTATTTCAACTCCGACGAGATGGACTTCGAGGCGCCCTTGACCTCGCTGGTCTGGATCACCTCTATCGTCTCCATCATCCTTACCTTCGTCGTCTCGTTCTACATGATTCCCAATCTCGGCGACGGCTCGCTGTGGTGGAAGCTGGCTTCCATCATCTCCTGTGGAACCCTGGCGGGCGCGGTCATCCCCGAATTTGTCAAGGTCTTCACTTCCACCAACTCGGCTCACGTGCAGGAAGTGGTTACATCCGCGAAAGAAGGCGGCGCTTCGCTGGGAATCCTCTCAGGCTTGGTGGCCGGCAACTTCTCGGCCTACTGGCTGGGGTTGAGCATGGTCGCGCTCATGGGTCTGGGCTATTTCTTCTCGACCGGCCCATCCATGGATTCCCTGATGCTCGCTCCCGCCGTCTTCGCCTTTGGCCTCGTAGCCTTCGGTTTCCTGGGCATGGGTCCGGTCACAATTGCCGTCGATTCCTATGGGCCGGTTACCGACAATGCTCAATCCGTTTATGAGCTGTCGCTGATCGAAACCATTCCCGGCATCGAAGCGGAATTGAAGAAGGACTTCGCCATCGACGCCAAGTTCGAACGCGCAAAGTACCTGCTCGAAGCCAATGACGGAGCCGGCAATACCTTCAAGGCTTCGGCCAAGCCGGTGCTGATCGGCACCGCCGTCGTCGGCGCAACCACCATGACCTTCTCGATCATCATGACCCTGACCCACGGATTGACCGTGAACGTCGATAAGCTCTCTCTGCTGCACGCGCCCTTCATGCTCGGGTTGATCTGCGGTGGCGCGGTGATCTTCTGGTTCGCTGGCGCTTCCATGCAGGCCGTCACCACCGGCGCTTACCGCGCGGTCGAGTTCATCAAGGCAAACATCAAGCTGGAAGGCGCGGAGAAGGCCTCCGTCACCGACAGCAAGAAGGTGGTCGAGATCTGCACCAAGTACGCGCAGAAGGGAATGTTCAACATCTTCCTCGCCGTCTTCTTCGCCACGCTCGCCTTCGCATTCATGGAGCCGTTCCTGTTTATCGGCTACCTGTTCTCGATTGCGATCTTTGGCCTCTACCAGGCGATCTTCATGGCCAATGCCGGCGGCGCATGGGACAACGCAAAGAAAGTCGTCGAGGTTGACCTGAAACAGAAAGGAACGCCTCTGCACGACGCTTGCGTGATCGGTGACACCGTCGGCGATCCCTTCAAGGACACCTCGTCGGTGGCTATGAATCCGATCATCAAGTTCACCACCTTGTTCGGATTGCTGGCTGTCGATCTGGCCGTGACGCTGACCAAGGAAAACGCGATGCTCGCGCACGTGCTGACCGTCGCATTCTTCCTGGTGTCGATGTTCTTTGTGCACAGATCGTTCTATGGCATGAGGATTGAATCCAAGCAAAGCAACTGAAGCCTGTAAGCGATTAGGCGAATCATAGAAACGCCAAACCGGCCTCACGCGAGATTGCGTGGGGCCGTTTGGCGTTCGGGGCTATGCCGCTGCTTTGTCGACGACCTCAAAAACGGTTCCTTCAATTTTTTGCAGGTAGGCGACAATCTCAAACAGATTCCTGGCTTGTGGATTTCCGGTTCCACTGAACATTCGCATAAGCACTTTTGGGGAACGTCCAAGATCGGCTCCAAGCTTCACAAAGCCAATCGTGCCGTTAATGTATTTGCGGAGCACGGATTTACCCGTTTCCATATCTCCGGCGATCATGGAGCCTATGGCCTCTCGAAGCAGAGCTCTGCGAAATCCCTCGCTCTGCTGAATCCTTTTCTTGATCGTTTCGTTAAAACTTTTTGTAAGTGCCATCATTTCTCCCGCTTTCGTTCCTTGAACTCCTGCCAGAGAGCCTGTGCAGCATCAATGTCTGCCTGCTGGCGCCGTTTACTTCCGCCGCCCAAAAGGATCACGATCTGCTCTCCATCTTTCCCAAAGTAAATGCGGTAACCGGGACCGAAATCCAGCCGCAATTCGAATACGCCAGACCCTACGCCCTTCACCACTGAAAAACCGCCCCGTTCAAGTCGATCAAGAGAGACGGTAATCCGCGCCTGACCGTTCTCGTCCAGCTTCTCGAACCACCGCTCGAAGGGGTTGCGTCCCAAACGGTCAATGTACTGGCGAATCTCAATCACAAACACATAGTACCACAAAAGGAACCATGATTAACACAAGATTCATGCTTGGCAAAGTTGGCCAATAATCCTAGACTCAAGCTGAGGTGCCCCATGCCCACGCGCAACGTCAGCCTGCCGGATAAGCTGGATCAGTTCATTTCCTCCAAAGTCGAGTCTGGAGAATACGCCAACGCCAGCGAAGTGATGCGCACCGCCTTGCGCGTTCTTGAGCGGGATGAACAGGAATATGAGGAGAAGATGACTGCTCTGCGTGCGGCAATTGATAAGGGACTTGCCAGCGGAGTTGCCAAACCCAGCGTATTCTCTCGAATTCGCAAGAAATACGGACTTCCGCAGCGAGAGGCTTGACGATGCTCCAAATTGATGTTTCCGTTGAGGCCGAAGAAGATATTGACCAGATTTCGGACTATACGACAAGAACATGGGGATGGCGGCAGACAAATCATTAACTTGCCAAGCTGGAAGATGGTTTCAACCTTCTGGCTCAGAATCCCTCCGTCGGGCGGTCTTGCGAATCAATTCGTCCAGGCCTACGTCGCTTCGAGATTGGCAAGCACGTAGTGTTCTACATTCTGATACCCGACGGTATTCAGATCGTGCGGATACTTCACCAGCAAATGATCCCGGCCAAAGCGCTCTTCAAGCAGTGACGGCATGAGCGGTTTGTATCCCAGAATTGCTTAGTGGATGGCAATGCCGAAATATTTGTGGGCCGCGTCGCAGAGGTCTATGTCTGTCATTACGCCATATTCAATATGCGGTTCTTTGCCGGGAGCAATCAAGTAGTAGCCCGTTTCGTTGATCTTGGGTTGAATATGCACCGTCTTCTTTCCAACCTTGATTTGAAACAAACGCTCGTTGACTACGTGAATTTCAATTCCCGCACTCTGCAGACGTGCTTCAGCAATAGAGATGTAATAATCGAAGTCACTGAGGGCCTCGTTGTTATCGCCGCTTTTGACGCCGGCCTGTGTGATCGGAAAAAATGCAATGATCGTCGGCTGGTGAATGGCGAAGACAGGCATCGGCGTGGCGTTGTTCTGGGCATTTCCTGTTACCGCCGCAAAAGCGAGTACCACGAGAATCCAAACGATCTGTTTCATATCTTAAAGTCTATAGTGATTGTCAGTTCCTTTCCCATTCTCCACAAGTCGCACAGCCCAAACCCAATCTGCACCATTTTTGCCCCTTGAACCCGCCCCCGGCGAGGACTACTCTTGGGGTTAAGTGCAGGGCAACCGAAACCGAATCCATCGCGTTGCATCAATTTCAGGGCATAACTACCTGCGGAAACCCGCCCCCCGCAAGGGGCTTTGAGCTTTCCACAGGGCAATTGCCCGTGTTTAGAAAGTGGATACGCGGAATGTAAAGAAAACACTAGATATTGTGGTTTTTTCTTGACAACTACCACAGACAGCGGTATTTTTTCATCTGCGGCTGTAAACAGTTTGTAACGAACATCGGTGTGAAAGCTCCACCAATGAGCCGCTCGATGCAGAGAAAGTGCGGCACGCTTCAGTCCTCGTTTCCCGTTCTTTGACCCTGATCTTCGCCTCACCCCCCTTCCTGGCCGCCAACGCCGGAGCGGGCCAGATATTTACCGATTTTGCCGATTGAGAGGATTTTTTATGAATGAGGTCCAGCTTCCCACCTCCACCGCCGCCCTCCAGCTTCCCCACGCACAGCAGGGACTGGTCTTTACCCGCCGCTTCACCACTGAAGGCGTCTCCCCCTACGACGAGGTCCAGTGGGAGAAGCGCACCGCCTCGATTACCGACAGCAAGGGCAATGTCATCTTCGAGCAGAAGAACGTCAATGTGCCGGTCGACTGGTCGATGACCGCGACCAACATCGTCGCCTCCAAGTACCTGCATGGCCAGTTGAACACCCCCGAGCGCGAGGCTGGCGTCCGCCAGTTGGTGAGCCGCGTGGCCGAGACTATTCGCGACTGGGGTCTGCATGGCAACTACTTTGCCACCCACGAAGATGCCGTCATCTTCCACGACGAGCTGGCGAATATGCTCCTCACCCAGAAGGCGGCCTTCAACTCCCCAGTTTGGTTCAACGTGGGCTGCGACCGCCTCGAGCCCGAGGCCGAAGGGCAGAACTGGCATTGGGATTCCGCTACCGGCGGCGTCCGCTTTTCCGCCTCCGGCTACCACAATCCCCAGTGCTCGGCCTGCTTCATCAACGCTGTCGAGGATTCGATGAGCGGCATCATGGACCTGGCCCGGACCGAGGCCCTCCTCTTCAAATTCGGCTCGGGCACGGGCACGAACTTCAGCTCCCTGCGCTCCAGCAAGGAATATGTCTCCGGCGGCGGGACCGCCAGCGGACCGTTGAGCTTCATGCGTGGCTTTGACGCCTTCGCCGGGGTCATCAAGTCCGGCGGCAAGACCCGTCGCGCCGCCAAGATGGCGATCCTCAACGCTGACCACCCCGACATCGTCGATTTCATCGAGTGCAAATCCAAGGAAGAGGCCAAGGCTTACTCGCTCATCAGCGCCGGATACGACGGCTCGGGGCCGGATTCAGAGGCCTATTCGTCCATCTTCTTTCAAAACGCCAATAACTCCGTGCGTGTCTCGGACGAGTTCATGCGCGCCTACGAGAACGACGGCGAATACACCACCTATACGGTCAAAGATCATAAGCCGGTGGAAAACTACAAGGCGCGCGAGATCATGCGCAAGATCGCCGAGGCCACCTGGCTCTGCGGCGACCCCGGCCTGCAATTCGACACCACCATCAACAAGTGGCACACCAGCAAGAATAGCGATCGCATCAATGCGTCGAATCCCTGCTCGGAGTATATGTTCCTGGACAACTCGGCCTGCAACCTGGCCAGCTTCAACCTGATGAAGTTCGTTATTCCGTCGGGCGGCTTTGACATTCCCGCATACCGGCATGCCATCTCGGTGTTGATCACCGCGATGGAGATTCTCGTCGACAACTCCGGTTATCCCACCGAGTCGATTGCCCGCAACTCACACGACTACCGTCCGCTGGGCCTGGGTTACGCCAATCTCGGCGCATTGCTGATGGCCATGGGCCTGCCTTACGACTCCGGCGCCGGTCGCGACTTTGCCGCCGCGCTCACCGCCATCCTCACCGGCCAGTCCTACCTGCAATCGGCCATCATCGCCGCCAACTGCCCGCCCATCGCCTCGGCCACGCCGCTGACCGCTTCTGTCGACCGTCAAGGCGGCGCCTGCCCCGGCTTCTACGTCAACCGCGAGCCGTTCCTCGACGTGATCCGCATGCATCGCGCCGAAGTGAACAACATCAGCCGGTCGCGCCAAAGCGGTGAGCCATTCAGCGTGCCTCAGCTCGATGCCCTCATCGACGCCAGCCGCGAGTGCTGGGATATGGCCCTGCTCTACGGCGAGCGTTACGGCTATCGCAACTCGCAAACCACTGTCCTGGCGCCAACCGGAACCATCGGCTTCATGATGGATTGCGACACCACCGGCATCGAGCCTGATCTCGCCCTGGTCAAGTACAAGAAGCTAGTCGGCGGCGGCATGATCAAGATCGTCAACAACACCGTTCCCGAAGCCCTCTTCAAGCTTGGCTACTCCACTGACGAGGTCAACGCCATCGTCAGCTACATCGACGCCACCGGCACCATCGAAGGCGCGCCCGGCATCAAGCCCGAGCACCTCTCTGTCTTCGATTGCTCGTTTAAGCCCGCCAAGGGCACGCGGTCCATCCATTATATGGGCCACATCAAGATGATGGCCGCCACCCAGCCGTTTCTCTCCGGCGCTATCTCGAAGACCGTCAACCTGCCCCAAGAGGCAACCATCGAGGATGTGGCCGAGGCCTACGCCGAGAGCTGGCGTCAGGGCATCAAGGCCGTGGCCATCTATCGCGATGGCTCCAAGGGCACGCAGCCGCTGAATACCAGCCTGGACGCCAAGCGCGAGCCGTCGCCTCTCGACGCCGCCGGCAGCCGCATCCTGGCTCAACTGGCCACCGGTAAGCCTGCCGCCGAATCCGACGTGAAGGCTCTCGAAGCCAATGCCGGCGAAAGAGTCGAGGTCAACGCCAAGTTGGTTCTGCTGGCCGCCTCCGCCTTCCAAAAATCTCTCGAAGAGGTCGCCAAGGCTGCCGCCGTGCCCGTGCTCCAACCCTCGACCGCGCTTGATTCCGCCGCACAGGCTGAGGCCGTGCAGGACCTCAACGGGCCGCCGCGCGCCGTCCGCCATCGCCTGCAAGACGAGCGCGCCTCCATCACCCACAAGTTCGCCATCGCCGGACATGAGGGCTACGTCACCGTCGGACTCTATCCCAACGGCCAGGTCGGCGAAATCTTCATCAAAATGGCCAAGGAAGGCTCGACCGTCTCCGGCCTGATGGACTACATCTTCCGCTGGCTCAATCTGCGCTTTCTCTCCGGCACGCAACTGTCGCTCTTTGCCGGACTGGGCGTGCAGGCTGCGCAACTGCCCGCCTCGCCCAGCATGATTCCCGAGTCCGACCCCGAGCCGGAAGGTGAGTTGAGCCCCATCTCGCAAAGCAACATGGCTCAACTAGCCCAGGAGGTTGCCAAGCGGCTCAACCAGATCAGTGGCCCGGCCGGCAACCCCGGCAGCAGCCCGTCTGGCGGCGGAGGCATTGCATCCTATGGCGGCGGCATGACGGCCAGTCCATACGCCCTCAATCCCGAAGCGATTGCGGCCTCGGCCGTCAACGGACCCAGCCTCGCCGACCGCGGCATCTACCACGCCGCCGACGCCATGCGCGATATGTACGAGATGGGCGACGCCCCCAGTTGCAGTGTCTGCGGCGCCATCATGGTCCGCAACGGAAGCTGCTACCGCTGCATGAGCTGCGGGTCGACCAGCGGGTGCAGCTAAACTCCATTGTGAAGGTGCGGGGGTTCTTCGGGCTGGGGAGGTCCTTGCCGGCCGCAGAGCGACGGGAATCCCAGGTCTTAGAAGCCAGACCTGGGGCACCCGGCCCTCGGAGAAAACACATTTGACTTCATGAACACTTCATGATCTGTTGAGCCTTTAGTGCGCCTTCCAAATCGATCTTATAGATCTCGATATTCCGGCAGAACCGAACCCCAAGTTGGGTCAGACGGTTGTTTCGTGTGTCGATCCCGCTCGCGTCGTAACCTAGCTGAATATCACCGCCCACCTTGGATCGGGGAGTCATCAGCAACAAATCGATAAAGCGCTTCTCATAGCGTTCGAGTAGCTCGGGGATTGCCAAGCCGGACAATTGTGCCATTTGCATAGCCCAGTCGCGAGCATGATTGCCTGGAGCCATGTTGAGTCTCGTGTACATCGAGCGCAGGAGCAGAATGTCACCTGACCGCAGCTCTTTGGAGATCTGCCATAGCTGATATTCCACAATTTTGTCCGTGTCACTTTCGTTGATCCGGTTGACTGCGTAAAAGGCGGCTTTGAGCGCGTCTAGCCTCTCACCGTCGGGGCATTCATCGTCAATGATCTTCATCAACTCTGCCCATGTGTACAGTCCGTGCTTAGTTTCGCCAAGATTGTCTGGTATCTTTCCAGCTTCTCGGAGACCTCGCCACTCTTCAGCCAATTGTTCGTACATCTGCCCCTTAAGAATGGCTTGGGCCATTCGGCCAGCGGAGATGCCCAATTGCCTCGCCCCGAGCGCGAGAGCGCCAGTGAAAGCCTCCATCGCTTGAGTCAATGGGTGCTCCAAGAAGCGCTCAAACTCGCTTTCGAGCTGCAACTTCGCGACGTCATAGAATTCTCGAGGCTTCAGGACAAGGGACTCATCTTTGTCAGACATGAATGAACCTCACAAGGGCAGAGTATAACGCCGGGCAACCGAGATCCTCCTGCTCAGAATGTTTCACAATTACATTTGGCGGCCCTTAGGCGCATCGCGTTGCTTCCTACCGCTTGTCTTCATCCTGCCCTTTCTGCGGTCCGGGCCTCTTGATCCCATCAAGATCGTCCACGCCTGATCTCAAGAGTGTGATCACGAGAAACATGAACTGAATTATCAGAATGATCGGTCCCCACGTAATGATTAGCGTCGCAACGAGCCCTATTTCGCTAGGCCCTTTCTGCTTGGCTATCGCAGCGAGCCAAACTAGCGCAAGGACGGCGGACATCTCTAGCAGCCGGTGAATGACGTGACTATCGGAATGCAATAGCTTCCGAAGAAACACGGAAATCAAGGTCGGCTCTGTCATGGTGCCTACCCTGAGATTACCACTGTCGCTGCAAGCGCGGGGTAATTCTGTGCCCTCGCAGTTTGGAATGGCAAGCCCGACTGGAATTGCGGCAGGTGGCTCACTCATCACGGCAGGGTGGGCTGTGTGCTTTAGTCGGCACGGCCGCATCGCGATGAGCGGGTCGCTGGCCCCGCCGCGGAGCCTGCCTTGAATGAAGCCCAGAGGTTGTTGCAGATAATTACCCCTCCCGCGCGGACAATGGAACCAGTCGCAACTCCGAGGCCCCAATGACCGCCCGCCAATCTCCAACCCGCGCAATCTTAGTCCCTAGTCCCTTTTCTCTCTTTCTTCTCCTCAAAATCGCCCAAAAAATCGAAAAAACCTGTGAAGCACAGTTTTCGACAGTCTCATGTCTCGCAACTAGCACGCAATCAACAGCTTGCATTTTGGTAATGTTAACGAATCGGTAACTGCAAACCCCGTTTTTTGCCCGCTTTTTGGCCCCAAACGAGGCTATTGTGGCCAAAGAGGCCCTTTTTTTTGCGTTTTTTGAACGATTGCTAGTACCGCAATCCGGGGTTTCTGGAGCTCGAATTCCACAAACCATAGAACGGCGGATGGCGCAGGTTTCAATCCGCGCGGATCTCCGGAAGGCAGCGTCTACTCCGAGAACTGCGCAAGTTGCTCCGCCGCCGGTTTGGGGGTACACAGGCTCACTGCGATCATCGCTGCCACGGCCGCAAAGAGCGCCGGGAAGATGGCGTCGCGGTCGGCCAGAATCTGCGGCAGATGGAGCGACGCCTTTACTGCCGCATTGTCCCAGGCCAGAGTCACCACCGTGCCGGTGCCGATGGCCGCCACTGCGCCCCACGCCGTAACGCGCTTGGAGTAGAACGCCGCCAGCACCACCGGCGTCAGTGCGGCGGAGTAGATCGTGTAGGCCCAGAGCATCTTCTTGAGGATGCTCTCGGCGTGGACCGCCTGGTAGAGCGCCCAGCAGCCCAGCAGCACCACGCAAAGCCGCGAGACGATCAGAACTCTTTTATTGGACGCGCCCGGCGCGATGTAGCGCACGAAGACGTCCTCGACCAGGTTGGTGGCCGGGGAAAAAAGGTAGTTCGAGGCCGTCGAGATGACCTTGGCGAAGACCGCGCCCAGCAGCACCGCGCCCATGAAGGCGGGCAGCCCGTGGCGCGCCGTGTAGGGGATGATCTCGCGGGGATGCAGCGCCACCTCGCCGGTGGGATAGAGCGCCCGGCCGAAGACGGCAATGGCCACGATCAGCGTCTCCAGCAGCAGGGTTCCCAGAATCCAGCCGATGACCGAGACGCGCGCGTCCTTCTCACTCCTGGCGGAGAAGAACTTCTGGTACATCACCTGGTTGCCCAGCATGAGCAGCAGGACGGGCACCAGAAATTCCATGCCGCGGATGACGCCCATGCCGGCGGATTGCCGCACACCATTTACGTCAAGCCGATAATTGCCCAGAACCTGGAAATACTGCGGCGGGAGCGCGGCGTGCAGCCCGGCCCAGCCGCCGGCCTGGAGAAAGAGATAGGGCGCGGCCAGAATGCAGATCGTGGTGACAAGCGAGCCGATGGCCACGTCCATGTAAGCCACAGACGACATGCCCGCCAGCGCGGTGGTGACGATGACGAAAACGGCGATGATGTAGGTGCCCAGCTCCGGCGAGATCGCGGTGGGGAAGATGAGGTGAAGCACATCGCCGCCGCCCTTGAACTGGTAGCTGGTGATGCCGATATAAGCGAAGAGAATGGCGATGGTGCCCAGCACGCGCGCCGTCTGGTTATAGCGGACTTCGAGGAGGTCGGGCAGCGTGAACTGCGCGAATTTGCGTGCGCGAGGTGCGATGAAGTAGATCAGCAGCAGGCCCAGCCAGCCGCCGGCCGGCTGCCAGAGCGCGGCAAATCCGTTCTTGTATGCATTCTCCGCTCCGGCAAAGAGCGAGCCCGCGCCGATCCACGAGGTCAGCAGCGTGAGCACCAGCACCCAGGCCGGCAGCGAGCGCCCGGCGACAAGGTAATCGGCTTTGGTCTTCACCTGGGTGGTGCGATAGAGCGCCACCGCCAGCAGCACAACGACAATGACGGCCAGAACAACGACATAGAGCAGGGACATGCGCGCGTCTCCTCGCCAGGTTTACGGGGTTCCCGTCAGTGTACCGGATGCGGGCTCCAGAGGAATCAGTCCGCAGGCGCCAGTGCGATTTGACCCCCGCTGGGCGAGTTGGTAAACTGAAAGTGCGGGGTGGAGCAGCCCGGTAGCTCGTTGGGCTCATAACCCAAAGGTCGCTGGTTCAAATCCAGCCCCCGCAACCATTCCGCACGGCGGATTCAACAACGAAGCGCAACGGGTTGGTTCGAGTGTAACTGTTTCCGGAAGACTTGGTGTGGTGTTTTATAGCCCAGGCATTTTCTGGGCCGGTGGTTGAGCCGGTGCT
>JBEKDX010000008.1:0-25868 GCA_050014135.1 Occallatibacter sp. | reverse complement strand
AGAGCCTGTTTACGATCTTCTGAGCAGCAGCCTGAGAAACGCCAAGTGGATCATTTGCAGGCTGGTATTCAGTTTGCGTTCGCAGTTCTTCCATAGCCGGCGGCACTTTTCCAGCCAACCAAAGGACCGTTCCACGATCCAGCGTTTGGGCAGCACGGCGAACGTATGCAGTTCATTGCGCTTGACGACCTGAACCGTGGCCTTGATCCGCTCCATCACGCTGTCGGCAAAGGGCTGGCCGGTGTAGCCGCCGTCGACCAGCACGCTCTCCACCAACGCCAGATTCGGCTTGCACCGGTCGATGGCAACCAACGCGCCCTCGCGGTCCGTCCCATCGGCTGTGGTCACGGCAAGGGCGTGAGGCAAGCCTTGCGTGTCCACCGCGATGTGGCGCTTGATGCCGGAGACCTTCTTGCCGGCGTCATAGCCCTTTTCTTCCGCCGTGTCGGTGTTCTTCACGCTTTGCGCGTCAACGATCAAAAAGCTGGTCTGCGCGTTGCGCCCCAGTTTCTCGCGGGCCTCGCCAACGGATTTTTTTTAAGGCCCGCTCCAGGGCGCTCACTCCGTCCTTGCCGGGCGCGCTCCACTGGGCGAAATACGAATACACCGTGACCCAGTTGGGAAACCCCTCGGGAAGCATGCGCCACTGGCAGCCACTTTTGAGCAGGTAGAGCACGGCGTTGAAATGTCGCTTGGGTACGATTTTCTCTGCGTCATCCTTCTTGATTACTGCCCAGCAGGACCGGCTGCATATAACTGTCTGGAGTCTCCCGATATCTCTGGTATAAAGATCGTAAACAGGCTCTTACAGTGGCGGGGCAAAACCTGTTCAGCGACCATCACATGGAATTTTCCGGCTCGGATCTCACCTTGCAATCAGGGCAGATGCGCAGGAACGTCTACGCCAAAATTGTTTGGGCCTTCTGAGGGGAGGCAGCTTCTGAATCGAGCAGTCCACAAATCGGCAACGGAAACACCTTCCGAGCGAAGCTGCTATCGCGCCCGGATCTTGGTATTTCTCTGCCTGATGCTCGTTTCAGGAGCGTGGCAGCTGGCCCGCGCCCAGGCCGCCGCCGATGAGTACAAGATCAAAGCTGCGTTTCTTTTTCACTTTGCGCAACTGGTGGAATGGCCTGCCGACTCGCTCAGCAGCAGAGACCCTTCGCTCAACCTCTGCATCTTTGATGACGAGCCGCAACTGGCCGAAGTGCAAAACACCGTCGAGGGCAAGCCTGTCGGCGCACGCGTCCTTCATCTCCGCCCGCTCAGCCCGGCACAGGAACTTCAGGGTTGCAACATTCTCTTTCTCAGCCGCGATCAGGCGCAGCGCCAGGCGGCAATCCTCCGCCGGCTGCGCGGCCAGCCGGTTCTGACCGTGGGAGAGAGCGCCAATTTTCTGTCGGAGGGCGGGATGATTCGCTTCCACCTCGAAGCAGATAAAATTCGCTTCGACATCAACCTCGGAGCTGCCGATGCGGCCCGTCTCAAAATCAGCTCCCGGCTGCTGCTGCTCGCCTCCGCGGTGATTCGCAGCAACGGGACGAATCGAGGGAGGTGAAGTCATGCATATTCGGGACTTCTCGATTCGATTCAATCTGACTTTGCTGATTCTCACCGCCAGCGTGCTGGCCGTGGTGCTGGCTTCCGTTGGATTTGCGATCTTCGATCTCCACAGTTATCGCGACAGCTCCGTACGTGAACTGACCGCGCTGGCCGATACGCTGGGCGCGAATACCGCGGCTTCTCTGGCCTTCAACGATCAGGGAACCGCCAAGGAAATGCTGGGCGCGCTGGCCACCGAGCCGCATCTGCAGGCCGCCTGCCTCTACGATAATCAGGGACGCATCTTTGCCGAATTCCGCAGTCATGGCGCGCCGCCCAGCCTGCTTCTTCCCACGAGGCGCAGTGATGGCGCCTACTTCGATCGCGAGTCTCTGACGCTGTTTCGCGGTGTCCTGCTCAACGGAGAACGCACCGGCTCGATTGCGCTGGTCTTTGATCTCCGCGAGTTTCGCTCTCAAATTATCGAGTATGCCCAGATCGCGATTCTCGTTATTCTTGTCTCCGTCCTTGCAACATTTCTGGTCTCACTGCGCCTGGCGCGCTCGATTGGTGACCCTCTGGTGCAGTTGACGGCCGTGGCCCGGCGGATATCGGCCGCCAAGGATTACTCGGTTCGCGCGGAGATCCGCTGCGGCGGAGAAACCGGCTTTCTGGTCGCTTCCTTCAACGAGATGCTCTCGCAAATCGAATCGCGAGAAGGCGCGCTCAACGCGGCGCTTCGCTCCTTCGAGGAGAGCGAGGAGCGCTATGCCCTGGCCGCGCGGGGCGCCAATGACGGCCTGTGGGACTGGAACTTGGTGACCGGCAAAATCTACTTCTCTCCGCGCTGGAACCATATGCTCGGCTATGCGGAGAACGAACACTGGACTGAACCGGAAGCGTGGTTCAGCCATATTCATGCCGATGATTGCGAGCGGGTTCGCGCGGAAATTGCCGCGCATTGCGAAAACAAAACTCCGGAGTTCGTGAGTGAATATCGAATGCGCCATAAATCCGGCGGCTATATCTGGACTCTCAGCCGCGGTATTGCGATTCGCGACGCCACCGGCAAAGCGATCCGCATGGCTGGTTCGCAGACCGACGTCACGGAAGGAAAGATAGCCGATCCGCTCACCGGCATTCCCAACCGCCTCTACTTTATCGACCGCCTGGAGTCCGCAATCGAGACTGCTAACCAGCATGGCTCGCATTTCGCCGTACTGTTCATCGATCTCGATCAGTTCAAGCTGGTCAACGATAGTCTCGGGCACGCAGCCGGCGATGAGCTGCTGATCGACGTTGCCGGAAGGTTGCGCGCCAGCATTCGCGCCAGTTCACGCCAGGGCGATCTGGTGCAATCGGTGGTGGCGCGCATTGGCGGCGATGAGTTTGCCATTCTCCTCGGCCATACGCAGCATGATTTCGAGGCCTCGATTGTTGCCGCGCGCATTTTGGAGCGACTGGGCGAGCCGTTTCACCTCGAGGGCCGCCGCATGGCTGTCTCGGCAAGCATTGGAATCGCCCTTAGCTCGACCGGTTGCACCCCGGAGGATCTGCTCCGCAATGCCGATACCGCGATGTATCACGCAAAAACCAACGGCAAAGCGCGCTTTGAATATTACAACGATGGATTGCGGGAGCAGGCTGTCACCCGCTTCGAAACTGAAACCGGCTTGCGCAAAGCCATCGAAGAGCATCAGCTCGTGGTGTACTACCAACCTATTGTCTCGCTGCAAAATCGGCGCATTTGCGGCTTCGAGGCGTTGGTTCGCTGGAATCATCCCGAGCGCGGGCTGGTTCCTCCCGACGAGTTCATTCCTGTCGCCGAGGACAGCGACCTTATCATTTCTTTGGGCCGCTGGGTTCTGCGCGACGCTTGCCGGCAGATGGCCGAATGGCAGAATCGTTACACTTGCGATCCGTCTCTCACGGTCAGTGTCAATGTTTCCGCACGGCAGTTGAGCGATCCACGCCTGGTGGAGGATGTCGAGTTCGCGCTGGCGGAAAGCGGGCTGAGGCACGAGTCTCTGGCTCTGGAGATGACGGAAAGCTCGATAATGGGAGATGCTCAGCGGACGCTGGCTACGCTGAACCATCTGAAGAAGATGAATATCCGTTTGGAAATCGACGACTTCGGGACCGGCTACTCCTCACTGAGTTATTTGCAGCAGCTTCCCTTCGACGTTCTCAAGATCGACCGCTCGTTCATCAGCGATTTGAGTGCGGGAAATAGCAGTATGGACATCGTGAAGGCCATCCTGCAATTGGCTCACTCTTACAAGATGGAGGTAATTGTGGAAGGCGTTGAAACGGAGGAACAACTCGACTGCCTGCGCCAGCTCGGTTGCCATTACCTTCAAGGCTTCCTGTTCTCAAAACCAGTCGCCGCCGAGGCCGCGGAAGAGATCTACCGGGAAACTTGCGGATCAGGCCTCATCTTGCTTTCATCTTCTCCGGTCGCATTGGCGAATACTGTGTGATAACTGCTCTTTCTTTTCATGATTGCTTCGCAGGCTTTATGCCCGAACGCAAAGACCCTCACCAGGGATTATGCCTGGTGAGGGTCTTTGCGTTTGGGCATTTGTGCGAGATGCAATCTACTCATCCCGGCTGCCCGTCTCCTTAGTGAATCATGTTGATGGTTTCCTGGGTGATGGTGTCGAAGGTCGTCACCGACTTGGCGTTGGCCTCGAAGGCGCGCTGGGCTACGATCAGGTCGGAGAACTCGGCCGAGATGTTGACGTTCGAGGCTTCCAGCGAACTGCCTTCGAGCGTTCCCAGTCCGCTGGTTCCGGCCACGCCCACCGTGGCAAGCCCCGAGGCGGCAGTGGTCTGATATTCGGTCGATCCAACATCGTTCAGACCTTGAAGGTTGCTCATCGTCGCCAGCGCAATCTGACCCACAGTCTGGTTCTGCCCATTCGAGTAGTCAGCTGTAATCACACCGCTTGAGCCGATGGTAAAGGTTCCGTTGTATGCGCCGCTGGCATAGCCGTTGGCCGTTTGCGCCGACTGTGCGGAGGCGGCATCGGTCTGGTTGATGGTCCCCGAACCACTAGAGCCATACAGATCCCACGTCATGCTCATTGGCGCCGCATTGTCGGAGAGACCCGCGAATGTTACATTGCTCACATTCGTCGCCGGACTTACCAGATTGCCGTTCGCGTCGAAGGTCAGCGTTCCGGTCGCGTTGGCCGAGGCCACCGGATCCTGAACCACGCTACCGGTGGTTGACAAGTTGGCGCCGCTGATCGACAACACGCCCGCAGCGGTGGATGTGACCGTCACTCCGGCGATTCCAGCCGTGGCCAGCGCGTCGTTCAAAGCAGTCACGTACTGAGGTAAAGTCTCTCCGGCGATGACCGTCGGCGCTACCGTGGTTGCGGTAGCTCCGCTCGCCGTCTGCCCAGTGATGGTCAGATTCGTCGGTGGAACACCGGTCGAGGGGCCGACCGTGGCCACTGTGCCGCCGCTCGATCCGAAGTTGTACGAAATCGTGGTTGCCGTCAGATCCTGGCTGGCCGCGCCCGCGGTCTTCAGCGTCGCCGCCGGTCCCGTAATCGACAACTGTCCGCCATCCGCGGTTACCGATATACCGTCCGCGCTGGTGTCGATGCCGGCTACCGTCAACGCTTTGGACAGAGCGGCGGCATATTCAGCTACCGTCTCTCCAGCAGTGACCGTCGGCGCGGTTGTAATCGCCGTAGCCGGAGTGCCTGTAACAGTTGGCCCCTCAATCGTAATGGCCGTTGCGGGATTGACCGTCGCGTTCGATCCGAAGTTGTAGTTGATCGTCGTATCCGCCAACCCTTGGTTCAAGTTGCCCGACGTCGACAGATTCGCGCCGGTAATCGATAACTGACCATTGCTCGAGATAACCGATACGTTGGTGACGTTGGCGGTTTTAAGCGCGGCCGTGAGGGCCGCGGCATACTGGGCGACCGTCTCCCCGGCGGCCACTGGCGGCGCTGTAATGCTCACCGTGGTGCCGTTCGCCGTCTGACCGTTGAGGGTCAGATTCGTCGAGGGATCAACAGTAGCGCCGGTTTCAAAGGCATAATTCGTGGTGCTTCCCAGCAGATTCTGGCTGACGCTGCCGGAAAACGACAGCGACGACGGTCCAACAATGGATATCTGGCCGGTGCTCGTGTTGGCGCTCACCGTCGCCCCGGTAATGCCGACGGCGGCTAAAGCGCTGGCCACCTGCGCCGAGTACTCGGTTACGGTTTCGCCGCTGGGGTTGGTGGGAATGATGGCCGCGGTCGTCACCGTCGTTCCAGCAGTCGTAATACCCGTGATTTTGAGGCTGGTGTTAGGTCCAACCAATCCAGCCGCTGTTAGCCCGGTATTGGGATCGGTGTAGGTGCCAAAGTCGTAGTTGGTCGTCGTCGCGTTGAAATCCTGAACCATATTGCCCGCGATGGTCACGTTCGATGATGGTCCGGTGATCGACAGTTGCCCGGTTGCATTGCTGCCCGAAACCGTCACGTCGGTGATGCCCGCCGAGGTCAGAGCAGACTGCAGCGAGGCGGCGTAGGCTGAAACTGATTGGGCGGTAGTGAAGGTCGGCGCGGCTACCGGCAGGCCTCCCGCCTCGGTGATGCTCAAACTCGTCGAGGGATCCACTAATCCCACGGAGCCATTGCTGTTGGAGAGGTTATAGTTGGTTGTCGTCATCGCCACGTCTTGCTGAATGCTGCCCGTGGTCGATATGCCGGTCGGTCCGGTAATGGTCAGCAGGCCCGTCGAGTTGACGCCCGTTACGTTGACGCCCACGATTCCCGCGTTCGCGATGGCCGTATTCAGATCGGCCGCATATGCGTTGGCCGTCTCGGGAGTGCCGGTGAAGGTCGGCAGACCCGTGGTGATCGTCCCTCCATTCACGGTCGGACCGGTGATCCTCAGATTGGTGTTGCTGGCCGCCGTGCCGGTCAGAGCGAAGTTGTACGGGATGCTCGTGCCGGTAAAGTCCTGTGTAATACTGCCCGAATTGACCGTCATGTTCGAGGGGCCGCTGATGGTGATCTGGCCTGTTGCACTCACCGTGGCGCTTGCCCCGGAGATGCTCGCCAGAGAAGTGTTCAGAGCCGCCGCATACGTGGCCACGCTTTCACTCTTATTGAGTCCAAACGACGGCGCGGTGGTTGTGACAGTAGCGCCCGTCGGATCGGTCCAGGTAAAGGTCAGATCCGTGCTTTTGTCCACCGCGGCTACCGCGCCGTTGCTGGTAACAAAGTTGTACTGGCTCTGGTTGGCGGTGAAGTCCTGGGCGATCGTGCTGTTGGCTGGCACCACGGCCATCGTCGCCGGTCCGGCTACGGTGATCTGGCCTGCCGCGGAAAGTGTGGCGCTGGCTCCATTGATGCCCGACAGCGCGGTGTTGAGGTCCGTCACATAGTCAGACACGGTCTCCGGCGCCGCGCCGCCGCCATAGGTGAAGATGACTGGAGGCGTGGTGACCGTGGCGCCCATTCCGTTCAGCCCGGTGAATTCCAGATTGGTGCCCGGATTCACGGTGGCCACATTGCCGTTGCTGGTGGCGAAGTTGTAGACGTAGGTGCCCGCCGATGGCGATGAGGTCGCCACCGCTTGATTGGTCACAACCGCCTGAGTCGCCTGGGTCGCGGGCAGAACAGTGCTTGCCGCCGCTGTGGTCGAGTTGTCGGCGGAGAGCGTCGTCGAGTCAGTGGATGGAGTTCCTGCAACCGAGGCCAGCGATTGGCTTACTTCGCTGGTCACTGCCGCCACCTGCGGGGCCACGCTGTTGGAGACGATGGTTCCCAGAATATCCTGATTGACAAAGGCGGGCCCTCCAGCGGAATTGGTGATCGACATATTCGATGGTCCGGTGATCGCCAGCACGCCGCCCGTGCCCGTAACCTTCACGTCGGTGATTCCCCCCGAGATCAGTGCAGCCTGCAGGGAGGCGGCGTAGGCCGAGACCGATTGAGCGGTTGTGAATGTTGGCGCGCTGACCGGACCCAGCGCGCCCTCGCTGATTTGCAGTGATGTCGTTGGATCGACCGTGGCCTGTGTCGTCGCGCCGGTAGTCGGATCGGTGTAAGAGCCAAAGTTGTAGTTGGTCGTGGTCAGCGGCACATCCTGCTGCATCGAGCCCGTGACAGTGAAATTGCTGGCCGTGGTTCCCGTGAACTTCAATGAGCCGGTCGTGCCATTGGCCGGATTGCCGTTCACACCGGCAACTGTCAAGGCGATGCCATCTTCCGCCAGTGCGGTGGTGATGTCCTTGGCGTACTCGACAGCCGTTTCGTCCGAGGAGGTGGGCTGCACCGTCACCGATTTCGCGCCAACAGCGATCGTCAAGCTGCTGCTCCCGTTGACCACTCCCGTGGGGGCAAGCGTATAGCTGAGAGTGGTGTTGGGCGGGGTCACCACGGGATTGTTTTGTGCCAGCGCGATACTGTTGGTTGACGGCGCCGGCGTGGCTGCCGTCAGAAGGATAGGTGTCGTAGTCGCCGCCGTAGCTGCCTTGGTCGCCGATGGAATCGAAGTTGCGGCCGGCAATGCCGCGGTGACAGGAAGCGTCGCCGCCGCAGCCGCCGTCGCCGGAGAGGCCGCCAATGTGTCTGGTAGCGAAATCGCATAGCTCCACTTGTTGCCACCCAGATTGGTATAGGTCACCGTGGCTTCATAGCTTGTTCCCAGCGAGTCATAGACCTGGACCTGTCCGGTCGCCTGGCTGCCGACTGGAGAGGCGGAATCCAGGTTTTGCGTCACACCAAAGGTCGTGGTCGCCGATGGCTGCATCACCTGCCCGGTGGGAATCGCCAGACTGCTCAGCCCGCTGTTGGTGTTGATCACGCCATTGGTCGCCACATACCCCATCACGGCCTGGCCCTCGGTGCTCTCCAGTGTGCCGGTCGAGCTGGTTTGGAAGTTGCCATCGCGCGTGTACAGTTGCTGGCCTCCGCCAGCGTCGAGCACAAAGAAACCCGTGCCGTCGATGGCCGCATCCGTGGCGACGCCGGTCGAGGAGACCGATCCGCCGGTAAAATCGGTGCTGTTCGAGGCCACCTGCACGCCCGTGCCCTGCTGAATCTCGTCTCCCGATCCGGTGGTGCCCACCTGTTGATAAAACAGGTCGCTGAAGTTGGTCGTTTGCGACTTGAAACCCGTGGTGTTCATGTTGGACAGGTTGTTGGCAATGGTATTCAGCGCCGTTGAATCGGCGTCGAGACCGCTAAGTGGGATGTAAAAGTTGGGCATGGTAAATCTCCTCTCGACTTACTCTTAAGTTGGCCCGGACCTTCGCGGCCGGCGGGTGAATCAACTGCCTGCGAGCCATCATCGGCCCGCTGAATCTCTACTGCTGCCTGCCGTTCATGGCCTGGGCTACGCGCTCGGCCGCAAGGTTCACCGCGGGCACGGCGAGATTGCCGGGAGCCAGTTGCGGCGCGGCCGTGCTGCTGGCGCCGGATCCAGTTGCCGATGTGCCGGAGGCCGGCGGCGCGCTAGCGCCCACGGCTTGCGTGGAGGCGGCGCCAGGAGTTGAATTGGCGGTTGAGCTGCTGCCCAGGTCCGTCGTCAGGGTCTGGTTGATCGAGATCAGCTGCTCCAGACTGTTTACGTTCACCAACTGATTGATGTATTCGTTGGGGTCAACGTCCGCAGTTGGGTCCTGGTTCTTCATCTCGGTCACCAGCAACGTCAAAAAGTCGTTGGAGGTGATGGTGGACGAGGAACTGCTTGCGCCGCTCGAACCGCTGGTGGCGTTCGGTGTGCTTGCCGCTGCTGTCGTGGGGGTAGAAGTCGCACCCATAAGTGCCTGCCCCGCCGTCAACGCGTGATTCATGATTGCCGCTGCCATATTGCCTCCCTGCTCTTCTCTGCTCCGATTCGCGTTTTTCCCTGTTCTTGCTTCCCCTGTGCTCTCAGGCCTGACCGATGCATCTCAGGCCATCACTGAAATGTGCGTGCCCCTCTGCGTTCCCGCTTGCGCGCTTGCGTCTAACCCCTCAAAGGAGGCGGGCAATACGTTCCCCGGGAGCGAAACCGCGTCGTTCAAACCAGAAGACGGTCCGATCTCTGCGCCCATCGCCGTCTGCTCTCCTGCCTGTTGCCCTGCCCCTTGTTGCATCCCATCTCCCGTGCCCGAATTGCCGCCCATCCCTGTACCCCAGCTCTCGGGCGCGCTCAGCGTCAGCGTATCCACCGGCGTATGGTGTTCGGAAAGATAGGCGTTCAATCCTGCGATATGGGTGCCCAGCGCCTGGGCGGCATCGGCCGAGCTGGGCACGAGTTCAGCGTGAACTCCACCCCCGCTCGAATCCGCCCTCACGCCAATCCAACCCAGCGCCGGATCCTGAAAACCGGCTTCGGCCCGTTGCATCCCGGAATGAATCCAGGCTGGCTGCCCTGGCGCTTTTCCCGCATCGAGCGTCGCGAAGGTCTCGCGGGAATCAGGCCCGGTCGCCGCTGCTGCCGGCCCACTGGTTGTACTCACTGCCGCGCGCGCGCCGGAGAGATCGCGCCCCATCGCGGAGGCATCCACCCCCGGGCCAGAATCCATGAGATGACTTCCCTGCGGGGCCGAATCGAAATTGCCACCGGCGTTCGAGGAGCGCCGCGTGCTGGCCGTCGTGCTCTTCACGTCCGTCGAGCTGGGCTTGACCGTCATGGCCGGAAGCGCGTTGGCTTGAGAGGCGGCGGCGCTCACCGCAACCGGCACGACATCCAATCCGGCGCTGCCGGCCAGAGCCGGAGCCGCGTTCAGGCTCTGATTTACCGGCTGCGCCGGAGGCTCACTTTGACTCGGCGTTTGCGCCTGAACGAGATTCTGGCTCGGCGTAAATCTTTGAGCCGCACTTGGGCTCTGCTCTTCCGTTGGAGTGGGATTCGGGCTTGCAGCAAACCTCTGAGCCGGGGTCTGGCTTGGAACTGCGGAGTGAGCCGAGTTCCGGCTTGGCGCTACCGTCTGAGGCGGAATCTGGCTAGGCAAAGGCGTCTCCGCCGGATTCTCGGCAGCGACCGTCTGCGTGAAATTCGGGCTTGCAACCAACGTCGGAGTTCCGGCTTGGCTCGGAGCCGCTCTCTCTGCCGAACTCCGGCTGGGAGCTGCTGCCGGGGTGAGATTCTGGCTTGCAACCGAACTCTGAGGTTGTACTTGACCTGGTGCAAGCGTTTCCGTCTGGTCAGGGTTTGAAGCTGTTGCCGGAGCGAAATTCTGGCTTGCAATGGCCGTCTGAGAGGTAGCTTGACTCAGAACTGTTCTTTGAGTCGAATCCCGGAGCGGCGCAACCGTTTCAGTCAGATCATGGCTTGGAACTAAAGTCTGAGTCGGAGCTTGGCCGGGAACTGCCGTTTGGATTGAATCTTGTCTTGGCGCTACTGCCGGAGTGAGATTCTGGCTTGCGGCCAATGCCGGAGTCGTATCTTGGCTAGAAGCTGCCGTCTGGATTAAATCCTGTCTTGGCGCTACCGCCGGAGTGAGATCCTGGCTCGCAACCAATCTCTGTGACTGGGCTTGGCTAGTAGCAAGTGTCGCAATCTGATTCGGGTTTGAAGCGATTGCCGGGGTAGAATTCCGGACTGCAACTAATCTCTGAGAGGTTGGTTGGCTAGAAACTGTAGTTTGAATCGAGTCATCACTTGGCGCAATTGTCTGTGTGGAGCTTTGGTTGACAACCGATGCCAGAGAAGGTGCCTGGCTCGATATCAGCGTCTCCTTCTGGTCCAGTCTTGGTGCTGATCTTGGATTCAGATTCTGGCTTGCAACGAATCCCTGAGTCCAGGATTGGCTGGGAAGGGCTGCCTGGGTTGAGTTCTGGCTCGGCGCTACCGTCTGAATGGGATTCTGGTTTACAACGGACGTAGGAACCGCGACTTGGCTCGGAGCTGCTGGTTGAATCGAATCTTGACTCAGCGCTACCGTCTCAATGGTTTTCTGGCTTGCAACCGCTCTCTCAGTGGTGACTTGACTGATCTGAGCCGCACTCTCAATCGGCCCAGCCGTCTCCGTTCGTGTGGGGCTTGCAACCACCGTCGGAGACGAAGTTGGACTCAAAGCAGGCATCTCCGACGGACTCTGGCTTACGGCTCTTCTTGGTGCGGTGTCGATGCTTGACGCCGACTCATGACTCTGGCTCAACGCAGGCCTCTCCCGCGGAGTATCGTCCTTGGCGCGCATTGCAACTGGCGGCGGTGCGCTCTCCTTCGCAGGCGAAGATTCTGCTCCGTCGAGCGTCAGAATCGGTGACGCGATCAGGCTGTCATCATTCGAGGCGAGCCCTGCTTTCTCTGAGATATCAGATTCTTCTGAGCTTTGCTGCAGGAGTGGGGAAGCCGCTTTGGAAACTATCGCCTGCCGAGCAGTATTCGGCGCTGGCGTGCGAATAGGAGCCGAATCCGAACCGGCTGGCGAGTCAACCGAGCGATCTGAATTCGAGGACTGCGACTCCACTGCCGCAGATGGCGACTGCGGGAGAGCGATATTTGTCGGCGCGGATTGCGCCGCCATACTCCAAGCGGAAGGCGCCGGAGTGGCGGCAGCGGCCACCGGGGCAGCCTGCACAATGCTGGCAATTGCCGCCGGCTCCATCCCCGGAACCGCTTCTGCTGCGGCGGCTTCCGGCTGGGCGATGCTGACGGAAGCAGGGCGGCGCAAGCTGCTTGGCGATGAAGACTCCGCTTCCAAGGCAGGTTTCTTCTCCTCTGCTTTGGTTGAGGATACCTTGCCTCCTGTTGCGCTGGATGCTGTCTTTGCACTCCCGCCAGCCGTTCGGGCCATCGGGATTTCCGTCCCAACGTTTGGTGAAATCAACCTTGAAGCCGCGATGTTTTCGTCTCTTCCCTGCTCCGTACCCTGTTCCAGGCGCAAGCTGGCCTGAATCGAAGTAGTCGCGGTCGATCTCCCTCTGGAGACCGCCGAAGCCGATCCGGCAGTGACGGCTTGTTCGGCTTGTTGACCGGCCGCTGTCGTTCTGAAGCCTGCAAGATTCGAGTCCAGATTAGAGTCCCGGCTGGAGTCGAGACCAGAGCCAAGCTCGGCCAGCAGCGATTGCCAGCCCGAGCGAAAGCTCGCCGCCGCGGGAATCGACGCCGATGAATTCTGCGCGGCCGCTGCGGCCCGTCCCGCCCCATGTACCGCTCCCAGAGGCTTGGCAAGGCCCAGTGCGCCCAGGCCCGGTGTCAGCCTTCCACTCGCTCCAATCTCGATTCCTGAGGCAACGGTCATGCGAAAGATAAAGCAGAAGGTGTGCCAAAGAATACAGGGGCCGGGTTAGAGCATTGTCAGGGATGGGAGCTCGAATCCCGATTCCGGAAGTCCACATACCTTTTATGTGGATTTGTCCTCAAGTTTTTTCATTAGAGATTGCTCCGCCGCGTGCCCTCTTCGGAATCCTCGGTTGATCGAGAGGTAAATCCTGCCAGGGCGGGGATCGCTGCTTCGGATTCGGAGTCTTCGCGGTAGAGCCGGGAGCTGAACCAGTTGTCGAGCGCCTGCTGGCTGCGCCGGTCGTCCTCGATCTGTTCTCGCGCCTCGGTCTCTTTGATCAGCGTCTCGGCCTGGCGGCGTTCGACTCGCTTGGAGATAAACTTCTGGCGCAGTCCGGTGACTTCTTCTCCCTTGGCGCCGATTCGAGGCTCGAGCACCTCAACGTATCGGCCGGCCGAGCGCGTCTCTTCAAAGCCGGCAAGCCGGTCGGGCAACTGACCCGTACGGGCGCTCGAATCCACCAGCATCCTGCCCCGCCGGCCCCGCTCGATATTCGCCGTCAGCGCGTGCTCCAGGCGATGCAGCTCACCCAGCGCTGATTCCAGAGCCAGACGGCATTGCTCCTCTTCCAAATCCCGAATGCGCAACAAACGGCGCAACGCGCGCGAGACAGCCATAGCTCACACCTCCGCTGCCAGTTGGGCCAGTCGGCGCACACAGTCGCCGAAGCGAACCTGCTCGCGCGACTCCTGGGTCATGAAACTCCGCATCGCTCCACGAGCGCGCAACGCGCGGTCGAGGTCCGGGTCCGCGCCCGGCTTGTAGGCGCCAATGCGCACCAGATCCTCGGAGCGGGCATAGACAGCCAGCAGCTTGCGCATCAGCGCCGCGTGTTCGCGATGCGAGGGCTGGGTCACGGAGGGCATCAACCTGCTGATCGAGTCCAATAATTCAATGGGCGGATACCAGCCCTCCGCGGCCAGCATTCGCGACAGCACCACGTGGCCGTCGAGCAGCGAGCGGACCGCGTCCACCAGCGGGTCCTGCTGGTCGTCGCCCTCCATCAGCACCGTATAAAAGGCGGTAATCGAGCCGATCCGGAACTGCCCGGTGCGTTCGACCAGCTTGGCCAGGCGTGTGAAGACCGAGGGCGTGTATCCCTTATTAGTGGGCGGCTCGCCGGCGGCCAGACCAATCTCCCGTGCCGCCATCGCAAAGCGGGTCAGCGAATCCAGCACCAACAAAACGTGCTTGCCCTGAGCGGCAAAGTACTCGGCAATGGTCGTTGCGGTCAGGGCCGCCCTCATGCGCAACAGCGGCGACTGGTCGGAGGTCGAGACCACCACCACCGAACGTGCCCGGCCCGCCACGCCCAGCGAATCATCGAGAAACTCGCCGACCTCGCGGCCCCGCTCGCCCACCAGGCCCACCACCGTGACATCCGCCTCGGTGTTGCGGGTCATCATGCCGATCAGCGTGCTCTTGCCCACGCCCGATCCGCCAAAGATGCCCACTCGCTGTCCTCGGCCCACCGTCAGCAGCGCATCCAGGACGCGAATTCCCGTGCCCAGAGGAGTGCGAATCGGCACCCGGTCCAGCGGCGACCGCACCACTCCCTCCAGTGGCAGCGTCAGAGAGACGAGCGGCGGGCGGCCCTCATCAATCGGCTCACCCATCGCATTCAAGACTCTGCCCATCAATGCCGGCCCCACCCCGATCTCGGGATTCACTCCCAAGGCCTCGACGCGATTTCCAAAGCGGATGCCCTCGGTGCTCTCGACCGGCATCGACAGCACATTCGAGCCGCGAAAGCCGATCACCTCGGCCAAGTGCGGGCGTCCATACTGATCCTGAATCTCGCAGCACTCGCCCACCGAGGCCAAGGGGCCCGACGACTCGATGGTCTGGCCCACCGATTCGAGTACCTGCCCGCGCCAGCGCCACGGCTGGCCGCGATTCAGTCGAGTCAAGTAGCGATCCAGCAATTCCGTCATGCGCGGCTCCCTCGGCCCGCGCCGGAGAGTTCCGCCTCACGCTCAGCAGACTCGTCTTTGGAAGCGGATGCTTTGGAACTGCCGGGGCGGTCGAAGAAGCCGCGTTCAATCTCTCCCAACTGCGCGCGAATTCCCAAGTCCACGGAACCCATCTCGGTCTCGATCACGCAGTCCCCCAGGCGCATTCCTTCGCCCGCAGTCACGGTTGGCTTTACCGCCAGGTTCGGCACCAGCGCAATCGCCTCGGTCCACAGATCAAGCTCGGCCGGAGGCACACGCAAGCGCACCTGCGTCGATCCCGAGAGCTGCCCGAGCGCCACGCGCACCGCTCCGGTCAACAGCAGCGGGTCCATCTGCGCCTCGCGTCGCAAGATGCGCGCCGCCACGGCCAACGCCAGCTTGACCACCTCCTGCTCCACGGTCTGCAGAAAGCTGTCCCGCTCCAATGTGAAGCTCTCGATCAGTTCGGCGGCTTGTTGCGCCCGCTGCTTCTCCGCCGCGCTCTGCGCCGCTGCAAGGGTCGCGGCCTGCGCCTCGCGTTCCGCCTTGCGGCCTTGCTCGCGGCCCGCATCGGTAGCCCGGCGCGTCTCCTCAGCCAATCTCTGATCGAATTCGGCGCGCAGACGGCCTTCGATGGCCGTGGTCTTGGCATCGCGCGCCGGCGAATCGGAGGCCCTGGACGCGGCATCCTCACCCCCCGCCCATCCATCCCAATCCGGCAACGAAGTCGCATCGGGTCCGCCTGGGTACTCGAAGAGTTCGATGCGCCCGGTGGCGCCCGTGCGGGTTGCCGGTGCCGATTGCGGCATGGAATTCCTTTCCAGCTAACAGTAGACAGCTAACAGTCAATCACTTCGGCAAGCGCCGCACACCTTCGATTCAGCCTTGGCTGCTAACTGAAAGCTGCTAGCTGTCAGCTTGCATTTACGCCAGCATCTCGTCGCCGGTCTCGAGTTTGAGAACCACCTTGCCCTCGGCTTCGAGCCTTCTGGCCAGGTTGAGAATCTCCTGCTGGGCCTGCGCCACCTCGCGCGAACGCACCGGACCGAGAACCTCCATGTCTTCCTTCAGCATCTCGACGGCGCGCGAACTCATGGATTTGAAGATCTGTGCGCGCAGCTCGTCTTTGGCGCCGCGCAGGGCCAGCGCCAGTTGCCGCTTGTCCACTCCGGAGACGATTTCGCGGATGGTGGCCGGCGGCACCGTCACCAGGTCTTCAAAGGTGAACATTAGATTGCGAATGCTCAGCGCTAGCTCGGGCTGGCCGTCCTCGATAGTCTCCAATATCTTCTTTGACTCCTCGGCGTTGAGCCGGTTCAGCAGGTCGGCGACCGCCTTGAAGCCGGAGTAGCTCTTGCGCGCGGTATCGCCCACGTTTTCCAGACGCCGATGCAGAATGTGCGCCACCTTCTGCGCCATCTCGGGAGAGAACTGGCGCATCTCGGCCAGACGCTGGATCGAAAGAACCTTGTGGTCCTCGCTCAGGTTGTCCAGCACCATCGAGGCGCGGCGCGGATCGAGGTGGGCCAGCACCAGGGCGATCGTCTGCGGGTGCTCGCTATCGAGCAGCTTGCCAAGTTGCTGCGGATCGGTGCGCTGCAACTTGGCCAGGTTGCCCTGCGCCGCCTCTTGCGAGCGGCGCACCAGCATCAACAGGTCGTCGGCGCGCTCTTTGCCGAAGGTGTCAATCAGCAGGCGGCTGGCGTAGTCCAGGCCTCCATGAGTCATGAAGTTCTGGGTCTCCAGCAACTCCCAGAACTCCTCCAGTATCCCAGCCGACATATCCGGCGTGATGCCGCGCAGATCGGCCAGCTCCTCGGTGAGCCGCTGCACGTCCACCTCCGGCAGGGCGCGCAGAATCTCCTTGGCCGATTCCTCGCCCACGGCCACCAACAAAACGGCCGCCTTGCGCAATCCGCTCATATTCGAGGTCGAGTTGCGCCGTGCCGCGTTCTGATCCTGTTCCCCCAAGGCCCTGGTCCTTTCACTTCTCCTGCCACACTCTAATCCCGGCCATGCTAAGGCTTACCAATCTCTTTGTTCCCGCCCCACGGCCAAACCCGCCGGAAGATCAATCGGAGTGAATCCAGCTTTGCAACAGGCGCGAGCTTTGCGAGGGTTCGCGCTTGAGGTGGTCGGTTACCTGTTCGAAGATCTCCTGCATCCTGATTCGCTCCGGGTCGAGCTCGACCGGCTCAGGCGCTCTCAGCACCGGCTGGGCCACTTCCGCGCGGCCGGGTAGCTCCCGCTCTCTGGCCGCCTGCTGCTTTGTGTTTGGCCCGGAGCGGGCGTGGCTGAGCGCCGGGCGCACTCCGAAGGCCACTACCAGCAACAGGCCAAAGAGCAGTGCGGCATACTTGACCACCACCGGCGAGCTTTCAGCCTCGGCCAGCAGCTGGCCCTGCAACGTGACCGGCTGCTGCAAACGGTTTTCCTCGAAGGCCAAGTCCTCGACTTGCAGCAGGTCGCCGCGCGCCGCATCAAAGCCCACCGCCGCCTGCGCCAGCGCGGTCAGGTTGCGTAGTTCATCGGGTGAGCGCGGCTGCCATTGCGCCGCCTTGTCCTTCGAGGCGAGCTGCGCGAGACGGTCGTTCACCACGATCGCCGCTGTCATGCGCCGCACTCTTCCAGGGTTTTCCACCATATGCCGCACCGTCTTTGATGTGGCGTAGGTTCCGGACTCGCTCTTGGCCGCTTGGGGCGCGGAGTTTTGCTGCGGATAGACGGGCAGGGCCTGCGCATTGGGCGCATTCGAGGCCGTGCCGGGAACCCCAGCGGCCACCGGCTGGGGGCCGGAAGTCTGCTCGGTGCGCTGCATCGACAGGGTCACCGTCTGCTCCGGATCGTAGCTCTCCCGAGTCTCTTCAGTGGCCGCCGGGTCGTAGTCCAAGGTCACCGAGGCGCGCACGTTGCCCGCGCCCGTCACTGGCTCCAGAGTGCTGACCAGCTTTTGTTCCAGGGCTTCTTCGGCGCTCAAACGCAGCGCGTCGGCGGTCTTCGGCCCCAGCGGCAGGTGTCCCGCCGCATCCACCAGCACCACGCGATCCGGGGTCAGCCCGTCCACGGCCGAAGAGACCAGGTTGCGAATCGCCTCCGGCTCTCCGTCGGCCAGCGTTCGATGGCGCAGTTTGATCACGACCGAGGCCTTTGCCGGCCGCTCCGCCTCGCGAAAGAGCGAATCGTGGGGCAGCACCAGGTGCACCCGCGCCGATTCAACATCAGTCAGTGAGCCAACCGTGTGTTCCAGCTCGCCTTCGAGCGCCCGCTGGTAGTTGACCTGCTCGTCGAACTCCGATCCCACCCAATTGGGCTTGTCGAAGAGCTCAAAGCCCAGCCGCCCGCTCTTCAAACCCTTGGCGGCGGTAAGCAGGCGCGCTTTGTCCAGTTGTGCGGCGGGAACCAGAATGCCCGCGCCATTCGGGGTCGGCTCGAAGGGAATCTGCGCCTGGGACAGTATCTGTCCAGCCTGGCGAACATCTTCAGGGTCCATATCCGCGTAGAGAGTGCGCCAGTCGGTGCGCAGGCCGTACCAGAAGAGACCTCCAATCAGCGCCACCAGCAGCAGGGCCGCCACCATCGCCCAGCCTCGCTGCGCCGGTTGCATCTGCCCCCAGCGGACCAGCATCCGGCCCCAGAGACCGGCCAGCCGGTCGGTCAACTGTGGTTCTCCGGGCCGGGCCGGTACGCTCTTCTCCAACTGTGTTCCGGTGGCCATGGTCTCCGCTCTCAGTGGTCAGTGGTCAGTTGCCGATTAGGCGGCGCCAACTTGCCACCGATAACTGTCATCAAAACTGCATTCCGATAACCGACTGATAGGCCTGGACGGCTTTGTTGCGCACCGACAGCGCCAGCTCGAAGGCCATGCTCGCCTTCTCGGTGGCGATCATCGCCTGATGCACGTCCACGCCCGAGCCGGTCATCAGTCCAGCCACGGCCGCGTGCGCCTGGTCTTCGAGTTTGCCGACCTGATCAACCGCATCGGTAAAAAGCTCGGAGAACGGAGACGAAGCGCCGCCGCTCGAAGCCGAGCCGGATTGAATTCCAGCACCGGATAGAGCCGGCAGCGCCTGCGTCGCCACGGTCATAGGGCTGATTGCGATGGTCATTGCTCCTCCTGCTGCTTGCCTGCTGCCTTTAATCCGGCTGGTTGCACTTGCTCGACGATCTCGCCCGCCGCCGGAGATTAAGACTTGGCAATCTCAAGCGCCGAGGTAATCATGCCCTTCTCGGCCTGCACGGCAGAGCTATTCAGACCATATGCACGTGTCGCCCCCATCAAGTCCACCATCTCTGTGAGAGGATTAATGTCCGGATAAGAGACATATCCGTCCGGCCCGGCATCCGGATGCCCAGGGTCAAAGCGCCTCAGCGGCGGCGACGGATCTTCGACCACAGCCGCAATATGCACTCCCGGCGCCGCCGTCCCGTTGCCATTCAGATTCAGAGGCAAGAGCGGTGGCAAGCTCGCCGAAGCAAGAGTTCCCGAGGCTGAAAAGCCAGTGGCCGCGCTCCCCGAAGTCATCACTCCGGTCGCAGCATTCAAAGAATTGGCAAACTCTGGATCGCCTGCATTGGCGGCGAAGACCACGTGCTGACGGCGGTAAGCGCCGCCCGATGCGGTGCGCGTCGTCTCGGCATTCGCCATATTGGCCGCCACCACCTCGGCGCGCATACGCTCGGCCTGCATCGCTCCGCCCGAAGTTTCCATCATTGCAAAGAGGTTCATCTGCCCCTCCTCCATCGAAGGCAAATCATGCACTCCGATCCTTCAGATGAATCCTTGCACGCAGCTCTCCAAGCTACTTGCTATCCGCATGGATGGCGTCCAAGACACGCTGGTTCTCCTGGCGGAGCAGCGCCACGCCGGTTTTGAAGCGCAGTTGCGCCTCGGCCAGGTTCAGCCCTTCGCGGTCCATCGAGACGTTATTGCCGTCGGGCCGCGCAATCAGCCCGTCGACGGCCTTCAGACGCACCGGCCGGGCCGCTTGCCCCTCTTCCACGCCCGTCATCGCCTCCCGCATCTCGGCCTCGAAGTCCATGCCCACGGCGCGATAGCCGGGAGTATCGATATTGGCCATGTTGGCTGCGGTCAGCTTGGCCTCGCTGGTGGCCAGATCCAGATAGCGAGCAATCTGGTCGCTCATTTGGGTCTCAACCTGCATCTCCCTAGCCTCCTTCCTGAAATACAGCTTTCAGCTTCTGGCTACTAGCTACCAGCTAGAAACAAAAAGCTAGAAGCTAGAGGCTAGAAGCTGCTTTTTAATTGATTGCCAGCCCGAAGTCGATCTCCCGCGAGGTCATCACGGCATCCTCGCCAGCCAGAATAGCGCCACGCTCCAGCACGTGTTCAAGCTCGCGCACATTGCCCGGCCAGTCGTGGGCGGCCAACTTCGCCAGCGCGCCGGCATCAATCCGCTTGACCGGGGCCTCGCGCCCCATCCGCGCCAGAAAGTGGTTGACCAACAGCGGCAGGTCTTCGGTGTGCTCGGACAAAGACGGCGTGCGAATCAAAAAGACGGCCAGGCGATAGTAGAGATCGGCGCGGAAGCCGCCGCTCTGTGTCTGCTGGGCCAGCGCCTGGTGAGTGGCCGCGACTATGCGCACATCCACCTTGGCGGTATCGTTGTCGCCCACGCGCTGCAACTCGCCGCACTCCACAAAGCGCAGCAGCTTGGATTGCAGGCTCAGCGGCATCTCTCCAATCTCGTCCAGAAAGAGTGTCCCTCCATCGGCGGCCTCGATTCGTCCCACGCGCCCCTGCACGGCACCGGTGAAGGCGCCGCGGGTGTGGCCAAAGAGTTCCGCTTCAAGCAATGCTTCTGGAATCGCCGCGCAATTGATCGCGACAAAGGGTTTGCGGCTACGCGCCGAGAGCCGGTGCAAGGCCTCTGCCACCAGCTCCTTGCCCGAGCCGGTCGGCCCTTCGATCAGCACCGGAGTCGAACGCGGAGCCACCAGGCGGATGCGGCGGCTGACTTCGAGCATGCAGGCAGCGTAGCCAATCAGCTCCGGCAGCCGCTCACTTGAGGTTGGCTCGACGCCCGTCGCCGGCAGCTCCGCCACGGTCGGCAAACTCCGGGAGGGAACGGGCAGAGGATGAATAGCGGCCGAGATCACGCCCGGAGCCGAAGCAGAGGCCGCTCCGCTTGCAGAATGAGTGGGAGCCGGCCATGTTTGGGCGCGCATTGGCTCCAGTGGTGGAGCCGGGTTGTTCAGCGTAGGCGCTGCGTTCCAGATCGCCGTGTCGTTGTCCTGGGAGCGCCGCAGCGCATAGAGCAGTTCCTGGCGGTAGGGTCCGCGCGGACTCTCCTGCGCGATCGAGCCGCTCGCGGTCACCAGATCCACATCCGGGAAGTGGGCGCGAAAGTCCTTGAGAAATTCGACCAGCTCAAGATCGGGAAGCCATGAATCGACGATGATCGCCTCCGGTGGAGCTGACTCTGCCTCGGCCCAGGCCTGCGCGCCGCCTTCAGCCTCTCTCACCTGCCAGCGAAGGCCGGTGAGAGTCTCGGTGAGCCGCTGGCGGAAGCTGCGATCGGCGCTGGCCACCAGAGCCGTGCGCGGACGGATGCGTGGGGCAAGAGGAAGAGCGGAAACGGGTACAGTGACCATGAGATTCTCCTGTAGGTCGAACGGGTTGAATGAAGGCAAAACTCTAGAGGGCCTCAAGAGCCACTGCGGACGCAATCGCGGGGGCGGCCAGCGATGGCGCCACCAGAGCCGGCAATGCGGCCAGCGCAAGTTCACTCTCCGGCGGCACCATATAACCATGACCGCGCACCGTGCGGATCAGCAGGCCCGGAGGCGGGTCCTTGAGCTTGCGGCGCAGGTAGTTGACGTAGACATCCACGATGTTGGTGGTCTGCGCCGGCTCCAGATTCCAAACCGAATCCAGCAGTTCCACTCGCGTCACGCACTGGCCGCGATTGAGCATCAGGTGTTCGAGCAGGGAAAACTCTTTGTTGGTGAGCAGGATCGACTGGCCAGCGCGGCGGGCGGTGTGGTCCAGCCGGTCCAGCTCCAGGTCGCCGGCGCGCAGCAGCAGACGCGCCTCGCGCTTGCGGCGCAACAGGGCGCGGCAGCGCGCACGCAGTTCATGCAGGCTGAAAGGCTTGATCATCAGATCGTCGGCCCCCAGGTCCAGGCAGCGGACGCGTGTGTCCACCTCCTGCCGCGCGGTCAGCACCAGCACCGGAAGATCCGAGTCCATCGCCCGCACCTCTGTCAGCACCTGCTCTCCGTCCTTGATTGGCATATTCAGATCAAGAATGGTCAGGTCGGGCAACTCCTGGCGAAATGCCTCTACTGCGGCGGCTCCATCGTAGGCTACGCGGACCCGATGCCCGTCGGCCTCTAATCCACGGCTCAAAAACAACCCTAACGCCTTGTCGTCTTCGGCGATCAATAATCTCATGGCATCCTTCTCGCTCAGCAGCGCCCTCAACCCGCGACGTCTGCCCGCTCCACATTCTTGGCCGCCCAGCTTAGCGCGCGCTAACGGACGGCACTCCACTACCATCCCGCGTAGAGAGAAGGAACTCAATAGTTGGAAAGAAGAAAGAAGGTAAGGTGATTCCAGTTACGGCACTGAGGTTAGGAAGTTCCCAAAATGGCGGAAATCATCGAGCGCCGCATACGCAGGCTTTTTACCCCTCTGCATTCGCCTCGACGTGAGCTGGTTGGGCGTATCCATCCCTCCCATTCATAGGCTCTTAGCTGCCCGCGATGCCGCCTTGTCCCGATACATCTCCGCGTCGGCCCGGTGGACAAGCTCCTTCATCGTCTCGCCCGGCTGGCGCTCCGCAAGGCCAATCGATGCGTCCACCCTGAGCTTCATGGGGCCGGAGCTTCCCTGCACCGTATAGTTGCCGCAGACCCATTCGCGCAGGCGATCAATCTGCGCCTTGGCCTCGGCCATGCCGCAGTTGTTCAGCAAAAGCATGAATTCATCGCCGCCCCAGCGCCCAATGGCATCTGTCGAACGGCATGCCGAGCGCATCTCCCCGGCAAACTGCTTCAACACCTCATCGCCAACCATGTGGCCATGCTCATCGTTCACCTTCTTGAACTCATTGATGTCGATCAGGGCCACGCAACATGGCGCCGCGGCAAGCAGAGCGTACTCGATCTGGCCTTCCTCCCAGAGACGGCTGCTCAGCCCGGTAAGCGAATCGCGCGAGGCAATCTCCTCGGCTTCCTCCAGCCGGGTCTGATAGTTGGTGACTTCGGCCCGCAGTTGGTCGATGGCGGCCTTGCCTTCTGCCGTCATCCTGTCGATCGAACCCTTCAGATCCGAGGCGCTCTGCTTGATCGATGCGCGGATTTGCGTCAGGTCCTCCAGGTTGGCGATGCTCTTCAGGCGCTTCGTGACCTCGGTGATCTGCTGGGCGCAGCGCTGGTCCCTTTCGCCAACCGATTCGGCGGCCCGCGCCATCACCAGCAGAAGCTCCTTCACTTCGCTCGTCTTTTGCCGGTAGTGCAGAGCCGTGCGCCGGCCCCAGCCTTGCAATTGTTCACGCACACCGGCTTCGGTCTCCTTGACGGACTTGCAGCAAAGCTCCGCGTCCAGCTTTGCAGCGAGCTTGCCCAGCTCTCGCTGCAGCTCCTCGCCCAGCACAGGACAGGCGTCGCGGCCCGAGTTGCCCATCTCCACGAGAGCGGAGCGATACGCGCCCACGGCAGCCGGCAGCAGAGCACTCGGCTCCCGCTCCTCCCCGTTTCCACTGGACTCTGTTTCCGTTTGCTCAAGGTATCGTTTGATCGAGATCATCTGCACTCGTATCCTCTGAGGAATGCGCTCCGCGCTCGAATCGGCAGCTACACAGTCCCCCCTCGGCCTATCGGCAATTTCACGGCTCGCATCAATGTTGCAATTTTGCTCCTGTTCGATTTGTTGCGCCGCTCACCAGAGCGGCTGTCGTGCGGGCCTCCAGACCCGTACGCATCGCATCTGGCTCTAGGAAAATCGCTGTTGAAAAATAAATGTTGCAGTTCGCCTTTTATTCGCTATAATGCGGCCATGGCTGTCACCCGAAGGCAAAAAGACATTCTCGACTTCCTGGAGACGTTTGTAACGCGCAACGGCTACTCACCGTCCTTTGAGGAGATTGCGCGTGGCATGGGGCTGAAAAGCCTGGCAACCGTGCACAAGCACATCACCAACCTGGAAAAGAAGGGGTTATTGGACCGCGTTCATAACCGCAGCCGCTCCATCGATGTGCTGCCGCCGGGCACACGCTCCCGCACCAGCGACCGGTTGCCCCTGGTGGGAAGGATCGCTGCCGGCTTTCCCGTCGAAGCGATGGAGACCGATGAAAGTATTTCATTGCATGACGTGGTGGGCAACCGCGACGTCTTTGCCCTCGAGGTGCGCGGCGACTCAATGCGCGACGAACACATCATCAGCGGAGATTACGTCCTGGTCGAGCGCACTCGCACCGCCCGTCAGGGCGAGATCGTGGTAGCGCTGGTGCATGGCAGCGAGACCACTTTGAAGCGTTTTTACAACGAGGGCAGCATCGTGCGCCTGCAGCCGGCCAACGTCGAGATGGAACCCATCCGGGTCAAAGCCGCGGATGTAGCCATCCAGGGCCGCGTACTGGGCGTGCTGCGCAAGTATCGGTGAGATTATGGACTATTGATCCGGCAACAAAAGAGTGACATTCTTTCCCACCCATTCCCGCAAAAAACGCAGGAATGGATGGGGCACCCACACAGTATTTATTTGCCGGATCAATAGGGAGGTAGGGACTAACCTACGATGCCAAGGTCATTGTGAACAATGTCTTATGCCTTCGGTGCCATGAGTCAGAACTTCGCGCAACAAATACACTGTCATCCTGAGTGAAGTTTGGCGCATACTTTGCGACAAACGGAGTCGAAGGACCTGCGGTTGTTCTTCACTTTGAATGCAATGAACTTCAGATTCAGGTTGCTAGGTGTCTGACCGCGTGATTTCATGCGTTGAGTTCGTGGTTTCCCAGGTCCCAAAGTCGGGACCTGGGGCACCCGTGCATGGCCTCGAACGATATAATCCGCGCATAGGAAATATCAACAGAAAGTGGAAGGCAATGAAGCTGATCTGGGTGGCTGCGATGATTGCGGGCGGATTAACCAGCCTGATGGCGAGCGCCGCGCCCGCGTATATTTCTCCATGGGACGATCCTGCCAACGCGCTGGCTGCGCAGATCGCCGAATTACTAGGCCCAGGCCAGGCGCGGCTGACGATTCACAATCTCTCGACAATTTCCAACGATGATATTCCCACAATCCGCCGGCTGCTGGAGCAGGATTTGAAGACGCATGGCGTACTGGCTTCCGGCGTGGAGAGCGCGAATGCAATCCGCCTCACGCTCAGCGAGAATCAGCGCGAGCGCTTGTGGGTGGCCGAAATCGTCGAGGGCAACGAGACGCGCGTGGCGATGGTGCGCGTGGGGTTAGGAACGGCGCGACAAACGCATGATGGCGGCGGACTCACACTGCGAAAGCAGAGTGTACTCCTTAGCGGCAAAGCAGTGCTGGCGACAGTGGAGACAGCGAACGCACTCGTGGCCGTCGCACCGGAAGAAATTGTGATTTACACTCACACGGCAGATGGATGGCGAGAGCAGAAGCGCGTCGGCATCGGACAAAAAAGGCCATTGGCGCGAGACCCGCGAGCAGTGATTCTTCCCTCGCCTGGCGGGGATGGCTTCGAGGCCTCGGTTGCGAGCATGAGTTGCAGCGGCGCTTATCAGCCCGCACAGCCGGTAGAAGAATGGAGTGTGCGCTGCCACGAGAGCGATGATCCATGGCCAATCGTGCAATCCGATGCAACGAAAAACTCTCTGAAAGCTTTTTATAACTCCGCGCGCAATTACTTCACCGGCGTGATCTCTCCTGGTCTCGGCGTGGATCTGCCGCCCTTCTATTCGGCCGTGCTGCTTCCTCGTCCCTCGGATGGAGCCGCGTTGCTCGTCGGCGGCATTGATGGCAAGGTGCAACTGGTCGAGAACGACGCGCTCAAGCCAGTGAGTGGCGCGCGCGACTGGGGCAGCGACTTTGCTGCGCTGCACACAGGTTGTGGAACAGGAACGCAGATCATTGCTTCCGGCTCCGGCGAAGCGGTGAGTGATAGCCTGCGCGCTTATGAATTGCCAACGCTGGAGGCTGTTCCC
>JBEKDX010000007.1:0-26248 GCA_050014135.1 Occallatibacter sp. | reverse complement strand
GCCGGATTCATCTTCAGCTCCGTCGGCTGGAAATGTAAACCGCAATTCCGCGGCAGAAAACGAAAAAGTGTCAGGGATGTCCCCGGTCTGAAATGTCAGGGATGTGCCCGGCTGCACAGGCTACAGGCGAACAGTGACTGAGGAACCAGGGACTAGGAAAAGCCCGGGGCTCTGTTCGTGGTTCATACTTCCATTGTGCGCTCTGTGAGGGAAATTATCTGCAAAATACCTTCATGTGATTGCCCAGGCACAATCGCGGCAACCAGCACAGATCGTCCGTCCTTACCCTCGCAAACCGGAATCGCGAATGATCGACAAATCCGCCGGAACTTCCCCTCTCAAGAACGCCTCCCGATGATCGGGGTCGCCCAGATCCATCTTGAAATGATGCCAAGTGTCGTCCTGAAGAACACCCATATTCCAAGGCCCTGAAACCGAATCGGAAAACTGCCAGACGATGTGGAAGCCGTCTTCATTCGTGAAGCCTTCACCGTCCGCCTGAATGATCGCGTCTCCGCGCTCCCACAGCGCCGACCGCAGCGCATGGAGCGCGTTGCCGCCTTCCTCCAAATCGGCTCCCTGCAGATGCTGGAATGTATAGATTGTCTTGACCTCGGCCAGGTACTCCTCCAGCCAGCGAACGCCGCTCTCCGGCCTGCAATCCTTGAGCTCGTCAATCAACTCAGCAATCTCATCCTGCCCGAGCGAGTCGATCGTGACGAGGTTGCGTTCAATCAGCGCTACCTCGACCTCATCCACGCTGGCCAGCAGAAGACTATCCCATTCCTCTTCGCTACCCTCTTCAACAGCCAGCTTGAAATCAGGATGCTCCGCGCGAATCAGCAGCGCGAGTTCCTCGAAGGAAGGAAACTCCTCGTCTTTCGACAAAACCCGCGTGAAATATCCCACAATGATTCTCCTGCTGAGGAATTCAGCCTATCGGATATGGAGAAGCCCCGCATCCAGCGTAGATTTTATGCCAGATGCGGGGCTAACTTTTTGCTGTCAGCAATAGCTGCACTACTTGTCTGTCAGCGCTTCCACGCCCGGCAGCTTTTTGCCTTCTAAAAATTCCAGGCTGGCTCCGCCGCCGGTCGAGATGTGCGTGATCTGGTCGGCAACCCCGGCCTGGTTGATCGCCGAGACCGAGTCGCCGCCGCCGATGATCGAGATCGCCGCTTTGTTCGCCGCAACTGCCATGGCAATGGCGTTGGTGCCCACCGCGAAACGCGGGAACTCGAAAACGCCAGCCGGACCATTCCAGACAATCGTCCGAGCCGTCGAAATCACCTCTTCAATCGCCGCAATCGACTTCGGCCCAATGTCCAAACCCTGCCAGTCGGCGGGGAAGTTCACCGAGCAATCCCACTCCTGGGTCTTGGCGTCGGCGGCGAATTTATCGGCCAGAATGTTATCGACCGGCAGCAGCAGCCGGACGCCCTTGGCCTTGGCTTTGGCTAATGCGTTTTTCGCCATCTCGATCTTGTCTTCCTCGACCAGCGACTTGCCGGTCGTCACGCCCAGCGCGCGCTGGAAGGTGTAAGCCATGCCGCCGACGATCACCAGCGTATCCACCTTGTCGAGCAAATTGTCGATCACATCGATCTTGCCGGATATCTTTGAGCCGCCGATGATCGCCACAAAGGGCTTTTCCGGCGCTTCCAGCGCTTTGCCGAGATACGTGATCTCCTTTTCCATCAGCAGGCCTGCAACCGCGGGTTTGAGAAAGTGCGTAATCCCTTCCGTCGAAGCGTGAGCGCGATGCGCGGAGCCGAAAGCGTCGTTGGCATAAACGTCAGCCAGTGAAGCCAGCGCCTTCGAGAAGCCTGGATCATTAGCCTCTTCTTCGGCGTGGTAGCGCAGGTTTTCCAGCAGCAGCACCTGGCCGGTTTCAAGTTGCAACGCCATTTCGCTGGCCACTTCGCCGATGCAATCGGGCGCAAAAGCCACGTTCACATCCTCGCCCAGCGCCTTGCCCAGCAGTTGACGCAAGCGGTCCACCACCGGACGCAGAGAATACTTTGGATTCGGTTTTCCCTTGGGACGTCCCAGGTGCGAGGCCAGAATCACCTTGGCCTTGTGACGCAGGGCGTACTCAATCGTGGGCAGCGTGGCCACAATGCGGGTGTCGTCGGTGATTGTCGAGCCGTCTTCGGTGAGCGGCACGTTGAAGTCGACGCGGATAAACAACCTCTTGTTCGCCAGATCAATATCGCGAATCGTGAGCTTGGGCATGGGACGTACCTTTCTTAGGGACTAGGATTGCGCGCCTTCAATGACGGCTTCCATCTCGATTTCAACACGCCAGGCTGGATTGAGCAACGCCGCGACAACGACCATCGTGGTCGCCGGTCGCGTCTCGCTGAAGAACTCGCCGTGAACGCGTCCCACGGCCTCCCAATCCTCGGCATGAGCCAGATAGATGCGGGTGCGGACCACGTCCTCGAAGCGCGCGCCAGCTTGAGTGAGCGCCGCGGCAGCCAACTCGAAGACACGGCGGGTCTGGCCGGTTGCGTCCAGTTCGTCAGCGCCAGCCGGGCCGGTTCCGGAGAGGTGAACTGCGTTCCCCACGCGTACAGCACGTGAGAAGCCAATAATGGGTTCGTAGGGAGATGTGCCGGGAATGTTTTTGCGCATAGTAGATTTCAGAGTTCAGAGATCAGTGGCCAGGGATCGGAAAACTGACCACTGACCACTGCTCACTGTCAACTGTTTACAGCCCCTTCTTTGCCAGGAAGCCAATCAGATCGACGACGCGGCTGGAGTAGCCCCACTCGTTGTCATACCAGCTCAACACCTTGACGCTGTTGCCGACGACCTTGGTCAGCGGAAGATCGACGATCGAGGACAATGCGTTGCCCTTGTAGTCGGAGCTGACCAGCAGGTTGGAGTCAACGCCCAGGATGCCCTTCAGCTCGCCCTTGGCGGCTGCGGTAAAGGCGGCATTCAGAGCTTCCACGGTGGTGGGCTTTTCGGCGATGTAGGTCAAATCGACAATCGAAACATTCGGCGTGGGAACACGGATGGCAAAGCCGTCCAGCTTGCCGGAGGTCTCGGGAATGACCAGCTTCAGGGCTTTTGCGGCGCCAGTCGAACTGGGAATCATGCTCAATGCGGCAGCGCGAGCGCGGCGCAGATCTTTGTGCGGGAAGTCCAGAATGACCTGATCGTTGGTGTAGCTGTGGATCGTGGTCATGATGCCGCTGACCAGGCCGGTCGTCTCCAGGATGACCTTGACGACAGGCGCCAGGCAGTTGGTCGTGCAGCTGGCGTTCGAGATGATGTTGTGCTTGGCCGGATCGTACTTGTTCTGATTGACGCCCAGCACCAGCGTGATGTCTTCGTTCGAGGCTGGAGCCGAGATGATGACCTTCTTCACGGTCGCGCCCAGGTGAGCCTTGGCCTTCTCACCATCGGTAAAGTGGCCTGTCGACTCGACGACGATCTGCGCGCCCACATCCGCCCAGGGCAGCTTGGCAGGATCGCGCTCCGCCCAGACCTTGATCTTCTTGCCATCGACGGTAATGAAGTCGTCGCCGGCTGTGATCTCGTTCTTCAGGTTGCCCAGAATCGAGTCGTACTTGAGCAGATGCGCCAGGATAGCCGGGCTGGTCAAGTCGTTGACTGCGACAAAATCGATCTCCGGGTTGCCAAGCGCGGCGCGTAAAACGTTACGGCCAATGCGGCCGAAGCCGTTGATTCCAACCTTAACTGCCATTTGCATATTCTCCTTCGTAGCCGGTTTGGCTGTGGTTTGAGCTTATTTTGAAGTTGCAGCGTTCGGCGGCAGAAACAGCCCAGCGGGCAATTCCACCAAACTCATAATCGTAACATTCAGGACTTCCGAGACGAAATCAATTCGAGCATTTGTCCCGTTTTTGCGCAGAACCTCTCGCATCCATAGTCTGCCCTTTCCAGCATAGGATCGTATGTGACGAAGTGCACACTTTCTGTGTTGCGCCACCACCTTTGGCCTGTTGATTTTCGCTGCCGTCAGCTCCTCACTGGATTGAAGCATTTGCAGCACGGATGGGAAGTGTGGTATCCCGGTAACAACAAGCACGTATTGAAGGGGTCATGAGCAGACGGTCTAGACGCAATCCCAATACTTCGGAATCCACAGGCAAAATTGGCCAGGAACTCCCCTCGAATCAACCGCGGCCGCTGGTGCCGCTCTATCCGGATGAGCTTCAGGCGCCGGTTGCGCAGTCCCGCGTGCAACGGCCGCCGGCGCAGGCTGCGATCGAACCGCGCACCGTCAGGTCCGCTAAGCCCGAGCCGCCCGCAAAACCCGCGCGTCCCGCAAGGCAGGAATGGCCCGCAAGGCAAGAGTGGAATGAACCGGCAACTTCCGGTCGTTTCGAGCTCGAAGACCAGCCGGATATGCCTTCCGCGGTTCCGCCCGAGCCTACGGCCGCCGAGCGCTCGCCGCAGGCTCCCAAGGGTTACGTAGTGCTGGCTATCGGTCTGCCCGGTTCAGGCAAGACCACCTGGTTTCGCCGCCGTGGCGTCACCCCGCTCTCCAGCGATCTGCTGCGTAACATCCTCTTCGACGATGTCGAGGAGCAGCGCTATCAGGGTCTGGTCTTCTCCACGCTGCGCTCGCTCTTGCGCGCCCGTCTGATCGCCCGTATGCCATTGAACTACGTGGACGCCACCAACCTCTCCAGCCACGAGCGCAGTCAGTGGATCAAGATGGCCAAGAGCTTCGGCTATGAGGTTCAGGCGGTCTTCTTTGACGTGCCGCTCGAGGTCTGCCTGGAGCGCAACAGCAAGCGCGACCGCTCGGTGAGCGAGGAGATCATGCGCAAGATGGGCGAAAAGCTGAAGCCCCCGGTCTTTGAAGAGGGCTTCGCCAAGATCACCGTGGTGCGCGTGAAGAGCGCCGTGTGAATCGCAAGCAAAACGGGCATTTGAAGAGTACCGGCTCACGTGGCCTTTCCCTCAGGAAAAAGCAACCGCCTGATGGCTGAACTACTTGCTCTTCACGCTTCCGTTTCCGCCTTGAGCAGGAACGTCGGATTGAACCGGTTGAACACGAGGCCTGCTCGCCGGTGGCTGCATCCCCCCGCTCTGATCCTCTCCCGGAAGGAACCCGTATAAATCCAAGCCTCTATCTGTACGCGCACGCAGGGCCAGATAATCGGCCAGCACATTGCCCAGGAAGATGGGCAGATTTCTATCACTCGATGAAAATGTGCCCGACCAAGCGCTGTTCTGGGTTGTCACCTGCCGCTGAAAGAGCAGTGTGCCGCTCTGACCGTCGAGAACTTGCACCTGATAGATCAAGTAGGAACTTCCCGACAAGACACCGCCCCAAAAACGGGCCGATGCGGAAACGATCCGGTAATTCATCAGCGAGCATTTGACCACCAGGAATGGCTCATTCGGCGAGATGTTCTGATTTCTCGCAACCGTCGTGAAAGCCCCTGTGTTGAGCAGCCGGGCAATGGCTTGCTCCTGGGTTCCGTTCACCACCGGCCGCGCATCCGACTCCCATTCAGCGGGGATCGTGAAGTCGTCGAAGAGAATGATCCGATAGGCCAGATCGTTGGCACTGACGGGCGGAGCGTTCTTATAATCTTCGGCTGTGGCGTAAGGATCTCTGGCACCGTTTGTTCGTACCGCCTTTGAGCTGGCCCGAGCCACAGGTCCACAGACCAAGCCAACCGCGAGGAGCAGAAGCATCACATTTAGTGCGTACCCACACTTGCATTTCATCGCGTACTCCCTCCAGATTTTGCAGATGGCCGCAATTTTACATAGAAATAGCGGCACATTCAAGCGCCAATTAGACCCATCCATCTCGAAACCGAATGCCGTGCCCATCAGCCCTTCAGCAGCCGCTCCACCTCGGTATGCAACCGCGCCGTGATCGCCGTCTCCGGCTCCTCGGGGCCAAAGCGCACCGGCTCTCCCACATGCACCTCGATGCTGCCCGAGCGGAGCCAGCCCCGGCTCGCAGCCTTCAACTCGCCCAGCCCGCGTATCCCAACCGGCAGCACGGCCACGTCCGACTGTTTTGCCAGCAGCCCGATCCCTCCGCGAAAGCGCGCCAGATCGCCTGTAGCCGAGCGCGTCCCCTCGGGAAAGATCAGTACGTTGTAGCCTCTGTCCAGCGCCGCGCCGGCGTGCGCAAAGCTGCGTTGAAAGTTCAGCCTCCTCGGCAAGGGAAAGACATTGAACAGCGCCGTCAGCAGCAGATAAATAAACGGACCGGGCAGATAGAATCTCTCCCGTCCCGCCACGCGCTCGGGATTGCGGAAGTGCCGATACTCCTCCAGCATATCTCCCGCCATCGCCACGGCAATCCGCCGCCGCACCACTCCCGGCAGAGCGTACAGAACCAGCGGCCCGTCAAAGGCCGTCACATGATTGGCGACAATCAGCATCGGCTCGTCCGATGTCCGCGCTGAGCTGGTCAGCGCCTTTGTCACCACCACCATCGGGTCAGCCAGCAGGCACACTAGCGGCCGCATGACCCCCTCGATAAATCCCGCGCGCGCCCATTGGAACGGCTTCAGCCAAGGCCACCGCGGGTAGATATACTTTGTCCGCGCCGCGTCGCCGTTCGCATCCAATTCGCTTTCCTTGTCCGATCTCTGCTCCGATCCCGCTGCGTCGCTCTCCGCAGCCCCCGCGGCCTCGGCCGCCAGCAACCCGCGCAGTTCCCCAAGCGTGCGCGCCTCTTCCAGCAGCCCGCCCGCCGGCGCCATCCCTATCCGCTCTTCCAATGCCGCCGCCAGTTGCACCCGGCCCAAGCTGTCCAACTGCAAATCTTCCGTCAGACGAAGTTCGTCGCCCACGCCGGCCGGCGCCTCGCCCGAGATCTCCCCTATCAACGCCAGCAGCCAGTCCGATGAGGCTCCAAAGGTCCCAGCGCCAGCTCCTTTGCCATTGCCCGACTGAGTCGTAGCCGCCGCCGTCACAATTCCTTTCAGCCACTCCGACACGGCCTGGCGCCTAACTTTACCGGTCGAAGTGCGCGGCAGATCCGGCTCCGGCCACAGCACCCATCGCCGCAAGCGCTGAAACTCCGCCAGTCTTTGGTTGGCGTGCTCGATCGCCGCCGCGGCCAGCTCCTCGTGGCCCCGCATCGCCAGAACCGCGCAAGCCTCCGGCCCCGAGGCCGTCTCCATCGCCACCACCGCGCAGGCCGCCACGCCCGGCTGCTGCTCGATCGCCAACTCCAAATCCTCGGGGTGCAGGTTCACCCCCGCCGCGGTCACAATCACCTCGCTCTTGCGCCCCACAAAGCGCAACTCCCCGCCAGCCTGCGCCTCTGCCAGGTCGCCTGTGGCCAGCCACTCCTCGGTGCGCGGCTGCATCGCTCCGCCCGTCCAGGTTGCGTGCGAAATCAAAGCGCCGCGCACCAGCACCTCGCCGTCCTCGCCCAGCTTCACCTCGTTGCCTGGCAGCGGCTTGCCAATCATTCCTTTGGCCACATGAAATGGGTGGTTGAGCGTCACAATCGCCGACGTCTCGGTCATCCCATAACCCTGCACCACCACCAATCCCAACGCATTCCAGAACTGTTCCAGCGGCCCAGCCAGCGCGCCGCCTCCAGAAACCAGCGCCCAGAACTTCAAGCCAAACTGGCGATGCACATCGCGGAAGATCCACCAGCGCTTCCACGCTCCGAGCTTTCCCTGCGAGGCCGCCACCCGCTCAGCCAGCGTCGGTAGATTGGCCTCGAGATGGGTCTTCAGCAGCGCCATCACCCGCGGCACGGCTGCCAGCACACTGATGCGCTCGCGCTTGATTGTCTCAATCAGCCGGCTCGCCACCAGACGGCTCTCGAAGTGAACCTCGGCGGCAAAGATTGGCGGAACCCACAAGCCCATCGCCTGTCCGTAAACGTGGCTCAGTGGCAGCGTGTGCAAAAATCGCAGCGGATGCACCAGCTTTTCGTAGCGAAGATAGGGTTGCGCGCCCCCCTCGATCGGCTCCACGCTGGCCAGCACATTCCCATGCGTCAGCACCACTCCCTTGGGCTCTCCGGTGGTGCCTGAGGTAAACAGGATTTGCAGCGGCGTATCGCGCCCCAGACCCTCCACCGGCACGGCCTCTTCTGCGGGCAGCACAGTGAGCCATTCTTCGAAGCTCAGTCGGGGAAAGCCGAGCTTGGGCCATTGCACCGGAATCTGCTCGAGCAGCTGCGCATCGCCCACCATCAGCTTGGGATCAGCATCAGAGGCCACGCGCTCGGCAAACTCCGCCGTCCCGTAGGCGTCCAGCGGCACCACCAGCACGCCGCGCAAGATGCAGCCATGGAAGGCGGCAATCCATTCGGCGCTGTTTTCCGCCCAAAGCAGAACCCGGTCGCCCGGCCCGATGCTCCGCTGGGCCAGCAATGCGGCAAAGCGTCCAGCCAGCCGCGCAATTTCACCGTAGCTGGTTGCGCGCCGCCGGTTCCCCTGGCAGCGCACCACCGCAATCTGGCGGTCAAAACGGCGAAAGTCGTCGAGCAGTGTAGCCAGATGGTCGCGCATGAAAGCTCCGGCAAAGATCATGGTAACAGCCGCACATCGCCTTCGCCGACCCTTGCTAGGGGAATCTTTGCGTGCACTATTTTTGAATCTTTCTTAATTAGTGAGCTGTAGGCTGCATTAGTGAGCTGTAGGCTGCCTGCTGCCAGCTTTTAGCTGGAATCTGTCAACAGTAAGCTGTCTCCTGTCACCGCCTCCCATCTCCCCTCAACGTAGAATGGAAGCATGGGATTTGTAAGCGTGAAGAAGATTGCCGAAGCGGATTTCCCCACCCGCTGGGGAGCATTCCGCATCTTTGGCTTCGAGGGAGTGCTCGCCGCATCGCGCCCCCGCGACGAGGCAGAGGCGCAGCCCGAGCAGAGGATTGTAGGCTTGCCCGGCTTGCCCAATTTGTCCGGAACTCACGTCAATGGAAACATCTACGAGATCAAAAGCAATGAGGTCGAAGGCCTTGTGGCCTTGGTGATGGGCGACATTCACTCCGCCCCCCCGGTCGTCCGCATCCACTCGCAGTGCCTCACCGGCGATGTTTTTGGCTCGCTGCGCTGCGACTGCCGGCTGCAACTCGAACTGGCCATGCGCCGCATCGCCCAGGAGGGCGCAGGCATTCTGCTCTACGAGCAGCAGGAGGGCCGCGGCATCGGCCTGATGGCCAAACTGCGAGCTTATGAGTTGCAGGATGAAGGCATGGACACGGTCGAAGCCAACGTCGAGCTGGGCTTTGCCGCCGATTGCCGCGCCTATGAACTGCCCGCCGAAGTTCTCAAGCTGCTCGGCGTCTCCCAGGTCCGCCTGATCACCAACAACCCGGAGAAGGTTGCGGCGCTGGAATCAGCAGGCATTGAAGTCACCGAACGCATCTCCGCCGAGGTCAAGCCGCATGAGAGCTTCGAGCGCTACCTGAGTACCAAGCGGCAAAAGATGGGCCATATACAGGACTCGCTTCTCGATTAGAGTGCTCTAGCTCGGCTGCCGTGGCCGGAAGTAGCAGGTCCCCCCGGCTAGAACAGGGGTCCAAATCGATGGATCGGCGGGCTGCTCACTGGAGCCGAGGAAGAGAATGCCATCTGGAGCCAGCACCTTGTGAATGCCGGCCATGAGCGTCTTGCGCGTCTCCTGCGAGAAATAGAGCATCACATTGCGCAGGAAGATCACGTCGAAGCAGTCATCACTGCGACAGAACGGCAGTGGCGAAGAACAAAGGTTGGCCTGGCGGAAGTTGCACATCTTGCGAACCTCGGGCTTGACCGTCCAGTCCTCGCCCACGTGGTCAAAGTAACGGACGACGAAGAGTGCCGGCAGTCCTCGGTTTATTTCGATGCGGTGGTAGCAGCCGGACTGGGCGCGCTCGACCACCTCGGCGCAGATGTCGGTGCCTTCGATGCGGATATTCCAGCCGGCAAGCAAAGGAAAGTGCTGGTGCATCAGCATGGACAGGCTGTAGGCCTCCTGCCCGGTGGAGCAGGCCGCGCTCCAGAAGCGAAGACTGCGCGTGTGGCGGCGGGATTCGATCAGCTTGGGCAGCATCTCGGTGCGCAACAGTTCGAAGGGGCGTCCGTCGCGGAAGAAGCTGGTTTCATTGATGGTCATGGCTTCGGCGATGGAGCGTTCGAGGACTGGGTCCTTTCTGAATTTGAGGTGATGGACCAACTCATCCAGTTGCGTCATGCCCTGGTTGCGAAGCAGCTTGGTCAAACGCGTATCGAAAAGGTAATCGCGCGACGGGTCAAGCACGTTTTGCGAGAGGCCATATACGAGCTGGCGAAGATAGCCGTAGTCGACGCTGGAGGCGGTTTGCATGACTAGACCACCGATTCCCGAAGCTCGCGAGCTTCACTGTTCGTCCGGCTGATGAGCCGGAGGATTTCCGGGGCAATCGAGTTGAGAGGCAGTACCTTATGCGCCAATCCCGCGTTGCTGACGGCGCCGGGCATTCCCCACACGGTGCTGGAGGCCTGGTCCTGAGCCAGCACGCTGCCGCCATGATCTCGGATAGCGCGGCATCCCAGCGTTCCGTCTGAACCCATGCCGGTCAGCACCACGGCCAGCACGCCGGGTCCGTAGACTGCGGCTGCTGTGCGAAAGAGGACATCGACGGCAGGACGGCAGTGGTTTTCCTGGGGGCCTTGTGTCAGATGCAAGGTAGCCGGGGAGCCACTGCGCGCACCGGCCAGCATCTCCATGTGCCAGTTACCCTTGGCGATGTAGATGGTGCCAGAGCAGACCGGCTCGCCCTCGATGGCCTCATGCACCCGCAAGGGACAGCGGCCATTGAGCCGCTCGGCAAAGAGCTTGGTAAACAGCTCCGGCATATGCTGCACGATCAAGACCGGAAGGGGAAAGTTGGCCGGAAGCGCAGGAAGCAGAATATCAAGAGCCGCTGGTCCGCCGGTAGAGACGCCGATGACCAGCGCCACTGGGGTCGAAGAGATCACCTGCGCCTTGGGCATTGGCGGCAGGGGAAAAACCAGGGCAGGACGCGGTGCGCCGGGCATGACTGGCTGCGGCTGCTGCTGGCTGGTGAGAGCCTGAATCTTGGGAATCAAATCCTGCGAAAGCGCTAAAACAGCCGCCTCGCGGCCTGATTGGCCGGCTGGCTTGGCCACGTAGTCGGAGGCGCCGCAAGCCAGGGCTTCGATGGTCACCTTGGCGCCGCGCTGGGTAAGTGAGCTACACATGATGACCGGCATCTTGTGGCCCTTGGCGCGCAACTTCCTCAGTGTGACCAATCCATCCATCACCGGCATCTCCACATCCAACAGAACCAGATCGGGGCGAAGGCTATCAATGGCGCTCAAGGCGGTTTCGCCGTCACCCGCCGTGCCCGCCACCTCCAAGCCGGCATCGGCGCTGATGACCGAACGGAGCAGGCTCCGCATCACTGCCGAGTCGTCCGCAATCAATATTCGCTTTCGGCGAACGGAGGGCATCGCTCAGGCCTCCACCAGACCGAGCATGGCCAGTTTTTCCGTAAGAGCCTCGTCGTCGAAGGGCTTCATCAGGTACTCGTCAGCGCCTGCATCGAGGGCACGAAGAATAAAGTCGTTTTCCGCTTCGGTGGTTACCATCATCACCTTGATCTCGCTGTAGCCCTCACCGCGCAACTGTTTGAGCATATCCAGCCCGTTCAAGACCGGCATATTCCAGTCCACCAGCGCAAGATCGAAGGGGATGTTGGTTTTGATCTGGTCCATGCCGGCCTGGCCGTCGGCGGCTTCCTCGCACTCGATCCCTTTTTCTTCAAGCAGGCCGCGCAGATAGCCCCTCACAAAGCGGGAATCGTCGACAATCAAAGCTCGCATGGTCACCTCCAAACAGCGGCCGCACCGGGCCTGTTCATGTTATGCGGCATGGGCTGCGCCCAAACGCATGGGATCCAATTGCTCAGGGTCCAGCATCACCAGCAGGCTGTCCTTGAGCTTGTAGGCGCCGGCAAACAAGGCTCTCCGGTGCTCGTCCAGAATGGATGGGTTGGGCTCGTGGTCTGCCGACGAGATGGTTAGAACCTCGCCCACCGAGTCCACCAACAACCCAAAGCAACCGCCGGAACTCTCCAGCACCAGGATGTCCTGGGGACCGTCCTTGGGCGGCAGGCCCAAGAGCTGGCGCAGACTCACCGTGGTCAGCACATCGCCGCGATAGTGAACCAGCCCGCCGACAAAGATGGGCGCCAGCGGAACCGGCTGCGGCCTCGCCGAGCCGACAATTTCCAGAATGTGCGTGATGGGCACGCCGAACAGCGCCGTTCCGACGCGGATCGAACACATTTCCACCAGCGTGGCCGCCGCTTTTTCCTTGCGATGCAATGAAACCGTTGCTGTGCTCATGCCACCGTCTCCCCTATCTGACTCCACTCCGCAGGCGCCTGTTCGCTAGTGGGCAGCGGGGCCACGCTGCCTAAATCAACTATGCCGGTCACGCGGCTCTTGAGCAGCGTTACGCCGCCGGTGCGCTGGTTGGTTCCGGCCTCGAAGAGATCGCCGCCACCGGCCACATCGAGCACATGGGATACCGCGATGCCCACGTGGCGATTGCCCTCGCGGCAGACCACAACGATGATCTGGGCATTGGGATTGCCCTCGACCGCGGCCAGCACCCCGCCAGAATCCTCGACCGGAAGCAGTTGACCTTCAAAGTTGAGCACCGGCCGGTAGCCGATGTACTCGATGCGCGAAAGCGGAAGCTGCTCGATGCGCAGCACGTCGCCCAAAGGCACGGCTGCCTGGCGGCCTGCAACCTCGACCAGTAGGTACTCGAGGCTCTTGGCGGCTTCCGCTCCGGATTCGTCGTCTGCCTGCGATGCTTCTTCCGCGCGCATAGTCACGCCGGTCTTCATGGCAATCGACCCTGGATCGAGAATCAGCGCCAGGTCGGCGTTGCCCAGCACGGTTGCGCCGGAGAAGAGGCCAATGTCTTTGAGAACGGCGGAGAGCGGCTTGACAACGATCTCCTCGGGATCGGCGAGGCCATCAACCACCAGGCCAAAGCGGCGGCCGTCGGCGTCAAGAACAGCGATGAAGTTGTCGCGCTCGGTGGAGAGCTTGTGCTCGACGCCGGGCATCAGTAGCCGGTCGAGAAAGACCAACGGCAGCAGCTTGCCACGCAACCGGTAGAGCGGCGCGTTCTCAATCCACTCGATGGCCGCGGCGGCCTGCTCGGGAGGAATGTGCACCAGCTCCGAGAGCGCGCCTTGAGGCAACGCAAAGCTCTGGTTGACGCTGCGTACGATCAAGGCCGGAATGATGGCAAGCGTGAGCGGAATGCGCAGCCGCAGAGTGGTGCCCTTGCCGGAACGCGAGTCGATCTCGACCTTGCCGCCGATCTTCTCGACATTGGTCCGGACGACGTCCATGCCCACGCCCCTGCCGCTGACGTTGGTGACAGCGGCGGCGGTCGAGAAGCCGGGGAGGAAGACCAGTTGCAGCAGCTCGCGCTCGACCAGGTGTGCGGCGCGCTCCACAGTAATGACGCCACGCTCGATGGCCTTTTGGCGCACCTTTTCGACATTGATGCCGGCGCCGTCGTCGGAGACCTCGATGATGACGTGGCTGCCCTCCTGGGCGGCGCGCAGCTTGAGGGTTCCCTCGGGGTCCTTGCCGGCTGCCAGGCGCAGATCGGGCGGCTCGATGCCATGATCGAGCGAGTTTCTCACCGCATGGGTGAGCGGATCCTTGATTGCCTCGAGCAGGCTCTTGTCCAGCTCCGTGTCTTGGCCCTCGACTTGCAGCCGAACGCGGCGTCCCAGCGCTTGCGAGAGGTCGCGGACGATGCGCGGCATCTTCGAGAATATGTTCGAGACCGGCTGCATCCGGGCCTTCATCACGCTCTCTCGCAGGTCGGCCGTCACCATATCCAGACGGCGCGAGAGCATGGTCATATTGGGATCGGCCGAAGTTGCTTGCAAAACCTGATTGCGGGTCAGCACCAGTTCGCCTACCAAGTTCATCATGCGATTCAGTAGCGTCACATCGACGCGCAGCGTGCTCTCTGCGGCGGTTCCCTGGACGCGTGGCCGGGCGGCTTCAGTCTCAGACTCCGCGGGAGCCTTGGGAGGTTGCGGCGCGGCCTCAACAGGCGCTGGCTGCGGAGCGGATGGAGGGGGCGCAATCGACGGCGGCGGCGCGGTCTTGGCGTCTTCCAGAGGCGCAGCGGTGACCGAGGCGGAATTGGCGCCAGCCTTGGCGTGAACCGGCTGTTTCGCCTGTGCCGGCAGTTGCAGCTCTTCCAAGCGGCAGATCAGCGCCGAATCGTCACCTTCGCCCTCCGCGTCCTGCGCCTCAATTGTTTTGAGAATCGAGCGCAGACCGTCGAGCAACTGCAACAAGCCGGTAATAATCTCGCGGCCGGCGATCAACCTGCCCTCGCGCACCAGACCAAGCAGATTTTCGCCAGCGTGAGCCAGCTTTTCCAGCCGCTTGAAGCCGAGAAATCCGGTGGTTCCTTTGATCGTATGCACTGAACGGAAGATGTCTCCGATCAGTCCCGCATCTTGCGGCCGCTCCTCCAGGTCGGTCATGCACCGCTCCATGCGGTCCAACCCCTCCTGGCTCTCGATCAGGAATTCCCTCGTCAGTTCATCCATCGCATCCACTCATCCGCCGGGCCGGGAAAGAAACCCCCAGCACCGCAAGCTCTCAAGGCCTTTATCGGAAAGAAGAGGCTCAACTTGAGGGACGGAGTTTTTGCGGGGTCAGATTGCTCCCCGTTTACAGCGGCTAGGAGATGCGATAGGCTCTATTCTCACGGTTGAAGAGGACGCCAACCCCTATGAACAATGAGTTTCCGGCGGAAATCGAGCTCTTGAAACTTCTGGAGCAGGCGCTCCAGGCCGCGCAGCACGCCTATGCGCCCTACTCCGACTTCCGAGTGGGAGCGGCGCTCAGGCTGACGACCGGCGAAGTCGTGACCGGCGCGAATGTCGAGAATGTGAGCTACGGTCTGACGATCTGCGCGGAGCGTTCTGCATTGGTACAAGCCATTTCCCGATTCGGACCAGAGATTCAAATCGAGGCTGTTGCAGTTGCTAATCTGAACAGCGCTGCCAGCCCGCCCTGCGGCGCTTGCCGCCAAGTTCTGGCCGAGTTCATCTTGCCCGATGCGCCGGTGATCTTTCATGCGGCTGGCGGTGAGCGAACGATGGCCTTCCGCGAGCTGCTGCCGCTGGCCTTTGATATGAAGCGGAAATAGTGTGCGGATGCACGAAACATTTATACAATCTGGGATCCCGGGCGGCTGTTTACGGAAGGGTGTTGAATTCAGAATGTGAGATAATGCTGCATGGCCAGTCTTCCACAATTCGAAAGAAAAGGCATCCAGCCGAGGGCCGCACAGTTGCCTAATCCTGAGTCTATGAGCGGATCGAGCAGGCATGGTCTCTCAGTTGGTCCCGCTGGCGAAATGAAGCGTTATAAAACTCTTGTCGCGCGCGCGGTTGACGCTTTCGGCGATGAGATCAAGGCATCAAGCTGGCTGTCTCTCCCCAATAGGGATCTCGACGGTCAGACACCGCTGCAAGTTGCTCAGAAGGACGGGTACAACCTACGAGCAATCGAGCCCTTGCTTACGCGCATTGAGCACGGAGTCTACTCTTGACTCCTGAAGACCAATCGCTCAACCCGGATTTGTTTCTCGCTCATCAACCGCTTACACTTTACCGGCTTGCAAGGGCGAAGTATGCAAACCTTTCGGGTGTAGGCGCGGCACTTGACCCAGGCCGGTGGAATCGCCTCGGCGAAGAAGCTATTTATACCTCAACAGAGGTTGGCGTTCCCGTGCTGGAGATGTTGGCGCATACCTCAAAGAATCGGATCCCCTCTAACCTGGCTCTGATGAGAATAAGAATTTCGGGACAGTGGGAAGCCCAAAAGAATGCGCTGATCGATCCTAAAACGAGCGCCTGCCTATGGTTCTATCGGTCCCTCGCCGAAGCAAGAGAGGCATTCGATTCTCCGCGCATATTTGCGGTCGGGATCAACCCATTCGCTGTGGCAGTTCCTTCGGTAATCGTCCCGGTGTGGAACATTGTCCTTTATCCGAAAGGGTTTGGCTTTTGGGATCATGTCTCACTGGAAAGCCTGGAGGGTTTTCAATTCGATCCTCGTTTGTTTCCGGAAGATACACCTGAAGACGAAATCCCCAAATAGCTCTTACAGGCCGGGCGCAGCATAGCCGCTCCCGGCCTGACTCATTTTTTACGCCGCTTTTTCATCCCCCGCCGACCGCACGCGATAGCGCTTCATCGAAATCGAGAGGGTGCGCTCGATTTTCCGCAGGTCGTTGCGCTCGGCTGGGCCGGCAAAGGTGGAAGCAACGCCGTGCGCCGAGGCGCGGCCGGTGCGGCCCACGCGATGAACAAAGTCCTCGGCCATCTTGGGCATATCAAAGTTGATTACGTGCGCCACGTTGGCCACGTCGATGCCGCGAGCGGCTACGTCGGTAGCAACCAGCACGCGGTGACGGCCTTCAGAGAAGCTGCGCAGAGCCTGATTGCGCTGGGCCTGCGAGCGGTCGCCGTGAATCTGCGTCGCCGAGTGACCGGAGCGAACTAGCCTGCGCGCCACGCGATCCGCGCCGTGCTTGGTGCGCACAAAGACCAGGAAGCTGCCCTGTTCCGCGCCCAGCAGGTGTTCGAGCAACTCCTGCTTTTTGTCCTGCTCGACTTCAAAAGTCCGCAGCTCGACGTTTTCCGCCGGCTTGAGCACCGAGCCGATCTCGACGCGGGCAGGATTGTTGAGATATTTACGCGCCACTTCCTTTACAGAGCCTTCGAGCGTGGCTGAGTAGCAAAGGGTCTGCCGCACTTCTGGAAGCGTGGCGGCAATGCGCTGAATAGCCGGTTGGAAGCCCATATCGAGCATCCGGTCTACCTCGTCCAGCACCAGTATCTTTACCGCGTCGAGGCGAACCAGCTTGCGCTTGAGGTAGTCCTCGAGGCGTCCGGGCGTGGCCACAATCAGCCGCGCGCCGCGCCGGATCGCTTCCAGTTGCGAGCGCTCGGCCAAGCCGCCGACCACCAGCGCGACAGTCTGCGAGGGATTGGAACGAATCGTCAGAAAGGCCTGCTCGACCTGCATGGCCAGCTCGCGCGTGGGCAGAACGATCAAGGCCAGCGCGACCTTGCCCTCAGCCTTCTGCATCATCTCGACAATCGGAATCAGGTAGCCGAGCGTCTTGCCGGTTCCGGTCTGCGCGGTGGCCAGTACGTCGCGGCCTTCCAGCGCTGGGGGAATGCAGCCGACCTGCACCGGTGTGGGGATTGTAAATTTGTTAGCGTCAAGCCGCGCCATCAGGGCGGGCGAAAGAGAAAACTGTGAAAACTGTGTCGTCAAAATAGAATCATTTCCTGTGTGCCTCTGGAGCCGCTGAAATATCGAGCGGCCTGCAAACGGAGGCGGACGAAGAGGCGCGCGCACTCTTTCGAGAGCGCAAGCCTGCTTATCGATATGCGTAGGGGAGAACCGAAAGTCGTACCAAAGACTGGCCGGCATGCATTCAAGGGGAGAACGCCGAAGGCCCGGAGCTGCCACACGCTACTTCATCGCTGGAAGGCACAATGCCATCCTGCGCCACGCTCCTGAAATACGCACCCGGTTGTTCGCGCCTGATCTCATTCAAAGATACAAAGGCGTCCGGCTCTCGAAGCAATCCGCATTTCAGTACGGAACGTTCATAAGCAGAGTCACCGGGCAGGAGACTCACGTGGTCACGCTGTGTGTGCTTGGAAAAAACTGTGCCGGGCAAACTTGCCTCGAAAGGCTCGCCGCCGCTCACGGCCAAATCACTGAGCGCATATACAGTGTAGCACGGATGGGCATTTCGATCCATATCCGCTGCGCTCATGCGCGCGGCCGCTTCTCTTCAAGCTGGTTCAAAAACGCAACCAACTCGGCGGGCAGCGAAGCCTCCAGTTGCAGCAGCTTCTTGGTCTTGGGGTGAGGAAACTCCAGTTGCGAGGCGTGGAGAAAGTTGCGCCCCAGCTTGAGTCTCTCCGGCTCCGCCCTGCGCCGCGCGGCCTTCGAAGATGCGGCTTGCGAGGCCACCTGATCGGTCAACTGACCGGAGCCGCCATAGAGCGTGTCACCCACCACTGGATGGCCGATCGACGCCATGTGAACACGAATCTGATGGGTGCGTCCGGTCTCGATGCGGACCTTGACCAGCGTGAACTTGCCAAAGCGATTGCTAAGCCGCTTGACCACCTCGTAGTGCGAGACCGCAGTGCGGGCGTCGCCCAGAGGTTTTGCCGTCATGCGCGTGCGCCGCTGCGGATCGCGACCCAGACTGGCGTTGATGGTGCCCTTGGCCCGCTCCACACTTCCCTGCACCAAGGCAATGTAGGTCTTCTTGATCTGGCGGCTCGAAAACAGCTCCGCCAACGCCTCATGAGCGCGGTCGTTCTTGGCCACTACAATTAAACCGCTGGTGTCCTTGTCGAGCCGGTGCACGATGCCGGGGCGCAGATCGCCGCCAGTGGCCGAGAGCTTTTGGAAGCGGAAGAGCAGCGCATTCACCAGCGTGCCGCGGCTGCGCGCGTCGTCACTCTGCCCGGAGCCGGCGTGGACCATCATTCCGGCCGGCTTGTTGATCACTGCCAGATCCGCGTCTTCGTAAACCACATCCAACGGAATCTCTTCGGCGGTAGCTTTGAGAGGCGCTGGACGCGGCTCCCCGGTAATGTCGATGCGCTCGCCGCCGCGCAGCTTGAGCGATGCTTTTTCGTGCTTGCCGTTGACCAGCACATCACCCTGGTCGAGAAGCAATTGCACGCGCGAGCGGCTCACGCCCTCCTGCTCGGCGGCAAGAAACTGGACTAAAAATAGATCGAGCCGCTGGCCCTTCGCTTCCAACGACACTTCGATGGTGCGCAGTTCAGCCATTTGCCGCCTCGTCTTTCGTGGGACTTCCATCAAGTATGGGCGCCCCATCCTTGCCGCGCACTTGTTCTTGCGGCAAGTGTGAGAACCCACAACCCTCAACATATCTCTTGCGCTCCAGCAGCGCTACTCCTCCAGAGAGCACCAGCAGAATCGCCGCCAGTTGCGGCCCATCGAGCGCGCCGCCGAGCATCATGCCGCGGCCTTCGGGGTCGCGCCAGAACTCGGTGAAAAAATCGATCACGCCCGCGCCCAGCAAAAATAACCCGGCTAAATCGCCCGGCTGCCTTCGATACGGCAACCCGACGAATAGAAAAACCGACAATAGAAAAAACACCAGCGCCGCGTAGGCCTGCACCGGATGAAGCGCCACGCCTAGCGGAGCGCCGCTCCATAACTGGGCCAGCGGATCAGTGTAAGTGACGGCCCAGCGCGCGGAGGATTCGGTTCCGTAGCCCGAGCCGGCCAGCAACGCGCCGAGTTGTTCGAAGGCCAATCCCAGCCCCACGGGTGCGGCCAGCACATCGGCTATGGTCATCAGCGGCAACCGCTGCCAGCGAGCATAAAGAACGGCCACGACAATTGCAATCAGCGCCGCGAAGCAAGCCAGCAGCGGATGATGAATCATCGCCAGCCTCAACAGCCACGCGGGATGCAGCCGCAGCGCACGCATATTGAGCGCGATCAGCAGCAACCGCGAGCCAAGCAGCGCCGCGAAGAGCGAAAGCACGCAAAGAGTCCACACTTTGGCGGCATCCAGACCGGCAACGCGCGCCAAGCGCTCAGCCAGAGTGAGCGCCAGCAAGACACCCAGCGCCGTCACCGCGCCATAGGAGGGGATCACAAACGAGCCGAGATGAAAGAGAACAGGATACACGCGAGAATGGGCCTGAAGGCGATTGAGCGGGCCGGAGCGGAGTCTTCCTTAATTCAGAAGATTGGCAATGTTTGCCCGATAAGCAGGCATACCTGGATCCAACAGCTTCGAGTTATAAGTGCATGATCAGGATACCCGCGCCGCGTTCGGCTGCATCATCACTTCCGCCGGCCTCGGCTGCGGACGCATCAGGGCAAAGCCCACACGCAGAATTCCAAACGCCACCAACAGGCTGAATGCCATCGATCCAACCGCTGCTGCAACCAACATTAGTACATCCGTCATCGCTTCCGCCCTTGAACCGCTCTCTGCTATTGTCGCAGAAAAACCGCCGCATTGAATTTGTTTTCTGTTAATCATTAGAATACCCTCAAGGGTCGCAGGCGGGTTAACTTCGGATGCGCCCCCAATAATTCTTCGCCTTCGCCCGTTGTTCCCGTCCTTCCTGAATCAAATCGAAGTACGATCGCACTCCGGTTTCCTTCGTCAACAGTCGCGCCTAAGCGCTATGGGCGATAATTGCTTGAGTGCATTTTCTTAGGAGAGTTCCCCATGTCAGCCCCTGTCATTGCTCAAAAAGCTCCCTTTACCGTCGCAGTCGAAGCCGGCAAGAGCTACTACTGGTGTGCCTGCGGCCGCGGCAGCGCGCAGCCCTTCTGCGACGGCAGCCACAAGGGCACCGATTTCACGCCGGTAAAATTCGACGCCACAGAATCCAAGACTGTCCACTTATGCGGCTGCAAGCACTCGGCCAACCCGGTTCTATGCGACGGCAGCCACCACAAGCTCTAGCACAAGTGATTACCGGCGGGGGCTAAAGCCCCTTTCAATAGAAGGCCGTTTCGGCACGCCTGAACCCGTGGCCTTTCAAAAGATCAGCTCATGCAAGTTTTTCAACTCTGCTCTGCTGCGGACATTTGATTTTTACCATGCCCATTACTCACATCTCGGTGCGCGGGGCGCGCCAGCATAATCTGCGCGACATCAATGTGCGCATCCCGCGCAACACGCTCACGGTGGTCACCGGCCTCTCCGGCTCGGGCAAAAGCTCGCTTGCCTTCGACACCATCTATGCCGAGGGTCAACGCCGCTACGTCGAGACACTCTCCGCCTACGCGCGCCAATTCCTTGACCAGATCGAGCGGCCCGACGTGGACTCGATCGAGGGTCTTTCGCCGGCCATCTCCATCGAGCAGAAGACCACCAGCCGCAGCCCGCGCTCGACGGTCGGCACCATCACCGAAATCTACGATTACCTGCGCCTGCTCTATGCTTCGGTCGGCACGCCTCACTGCCCCAACTGCGGCCGCCCCATTGCCCGTCAGTCAGCCGACCAGATCGTCCAGCGCATTCTCGAACTCGGCTTCGGCGAGCGCGTCACCGTGATGGCGCCCATCGTTCGCGGACGCAAGGGGGAATTCAGGGAGTTGCTCGACCAGCTTGACCGCCAGGGCTTCAGGGCCCGCGTGGACGGTGAGCTGATGGACCTTTCTGAGCCTGTGAACCTGGACCGCCGCAAGAACCACACTATCGAAGCAGTCGTTGATCGCATCCTGCTCAAACCTCCTGCCCCCGGCGCGCCAGTCAACGTCAAACCTTCCTCCAAGCCGTCGATGGAGAAGCGCCTCGAAACCGCCGTGGCCAAGGCTCTGCAACTGGCCAATGGCCTCTTGCTGGTCGCGGTCAGCGGCGGCTCTAACCCTCAAGAACAGTTGTTCTCCTCCTCGATGGCCTGCCCCGACTGCGGACTCGACGTGCCCAAGCTCGAACCGCGCAGCTTCAGCTTCAACTCCGCCTTTGGCGCTTGCCCGGAGTGCCATGGCCTCGGCTCGCTCTACGACCTTGATCCCGCCAAGGTCATCACCGACTGGTCCAAGCCGCTGCTCGATGGCGGCCTTGGCCCCGGCTCCTCTTCGCAGTACCTGCTCAAGCTCATCCATCTGGCCGCCGACCGCTACAAGATCGACCTCAAGACTCCCTTCGAGGAGCTGCCCCCGCGCCAGCAGCACCTGCTGGTCTACGGACCGCCCAAAGGCGAAGCCCCGCGCACCGGCTTTCACGGCGTCCTCAGCTTTCTCCGCGACAGCATCGAAGAGGCGCGCTCGGACAGCTATCGCGAATCGATGATGAGTTATATGTCGGCCACGCCCTGCCCGGTCTGCCGCGGCAAGCGTCTGCGCCCGGAGTCGCTGGCAGTCAAGATCGGCGGCCTCTCGATTGCTGACTTCACCGCGCTGCCCTTGAATCGCGCGCTCTCGGCGGCCATCAATTTGAGTTTCACGGCGCGCGAAGCTCTGGTGGCCGAGCGCATTCGCCACGAGATCGCCGAGCGGCTTGAATTCCTCTGCGCCGTCGGCCTCACCTATCTCTCCCTTGACCGCAATGCCGCCACGCTCTCAGGCGGCGAAGGGCAGCGCATACGGCTCGCCACGCAGATCGGCTCGCGGCTGCGCGGAGTGCTCTACGTTTTGGATGAGCCTTCCATCGGCCTTCACCAGCGCGACAATAACCGGCTGATTCAGGCTCTCGAAAGACTGCGCGACCTGGGCAACACCGTGCTGGTCGTCGAGCACGACGAAGAGACGATCCGCCACGCCGACTACGTACTCGACCTCGGCCCTGGCGCGGGCCGTCTTGGCGGCTATGTCGTCGCCCAAGGCACGCCTGCCGAGATCATGGCCTGCCCGGAGTCGCTTACCGGGCGCTATCTCTCGGGAGTCTCGGAGATGCTGCAACGCGCCAAGCCCCGCCCCCTAACCGGCAAGTGGCTCACCGTCACAGGTGCCTGCGAACACAACCTGCGCGACGTGAATGTGCGCATCCCGCTGGGCGTGATGACCGTCGTCACCGGCGTCAGCGGGAGCGGAAAAAGCACGCTGATCAACGATATTTTGTATCGCTCGCTGGCCCAAACCATCTACGGATCGCGCGAGGAGCCGGGCGCGCACGAATCGCTCACCGGCGCAGAGCAGATCGACAAGGTGGTGCGCATCGACCAGTCGCCCATCGGCCGCACTCCGCGCTCCAATCCGGCGACCTACACGCAGGTCTTCGCGCCGATCCGCGACCTCTTCGCCATGCTGCCTGAGGCCCGCGAGCGCGGCTACAAGCCGGGCCGCTTCAGCTTCAACGTCGGCGGAGGCCGCTGCGAAACCTGCCAGGGCGATGGCCAGCGGCGCATCGAAATGAACTTCATGCCGGATGTCTACGTGCAGTGCGAGATCTGCAACGGCCGCCGCTATAACCAGGAGACGCTGGCCGTCAGATTCAAGAACCACTCCATCGCCGACATTCTCGAACTGACGATCGAAGACGCACTCACCGTGCTGGCCGACGTGCCCCAAGTGCGCCAGAAGCTGCAAACCCTGGTCGATGTCGGCCTGGGGTACGTCCACCTGGGCCAGAGCGCGACGACATTATCGGGCGGCGAGGCGCAGCGCATGAAGCTGGCGCGCGAGTTGAGCAAGCGTCAGACGGGCCGTACGCTCTATCTGCTCGACGAACCCACCACCGGCCTGCACTTCGACGATGTGCGCAAGCTCCTCGAGGTCCTTCACCGCCTCGCCGACCTGGGTAACTCGGTCATCATCATCGAACACAACCTAGACGTGATCCGCAACGCCGACTGGATTCTCGATCTCGGTCCCGAAGGCGGCGAAGACGGCGGACGCGTGGTTGCCGAAGGCCGTCCTGTGAAGATTGCCGCCACCAACGGCTCGTACACCGGCGAGTTTCTCGCCCGCTACTACACCGCAGCCAACGGGAAACGCGCAATCGACTCTCATCTTGAGCCGGCGCAAAATATCGACTTTCATTCTGAGCGAGCGAAGCGAAAAGAAGTCGAAGGACCCGCTGTTCCACCCCGTTCCCCACACTTTCCGCTTGTTTCTGCGGAAATAGTGGGAAACAACGAAGCTGGAACGGCTTCAATACAACCAAAGCCGAGCAAGCATATCGCCGCCAAGAAATCTACCACCAGAAAGAAGACCGACCGGCCATGAGCGACCTTGAATCCACGCCGCAAGAACCGCAGCACAACCCGTTCACCGCGCCGGAGGTGTCTACTCCGCAGATTTGGCAGACCTCCGATGCGCCAGCCGAGCTTTTTCAATCCTGGTCGCAGCCCGAGGCCGTCCCGCCCACGCGCATCCCTCATCTCGGCCATCTCTGCGTGCTGGCATTGCTCGCGGCCATTGGCTTCGTCTGCGCCACGATAGTGATGTTGGTTGCCATATACTTCCATCTCTTTGGCGTCGCCAGTATTGATAAGGCCGCCACCGAGGTTCATTACATTCTGGGCGCTGAGGCGATCATCTATCTGGTCTCTCTGGGATTGAGCTTCATTGTTTTTCCGCTCTGGTGGAAGAAGAGCTTTTTTGCCGGCATTCACTGGCGCGGCGCAACGGCTCTCCGGCTGTATTGGCAATTGGGCGCCATTGCAGTGGGCTGCTTCGCTCTGGCCATGCTTGATGAAACCCTTCTGCCCGGCCCCTCCAATGTGCCCATCGAAGACATCTTCCGTTCGCCCGGCGCAGCCTGGCTGATGTTCGCCTTCGGTGTCACCTTCGCGCCTTTCTTTGAGGAGGTCGCCTTCCGCGGCTTCCTGCTGCCCTCGCTCGCCACCGCCTGCGACTGGATCGGCGAGCGCTTCAATCATCAGCCCCTTCGCCCGCTCGACGAAAACGATCATCCCCACTGGTCCATGCCCGCCATGGTGATCGCCTCCATCGCCACCAGCCTGCCCTTCGCGCTGATTCACGCCGAACAGCAGGGCCATGCGCTGGGACCATTTCTTCTGCTCATCGTCGTCAGCCTGATTCTCTGCGCGGTGCGCCTTAAAACCCGCTCTCTGGCCGCCAGCACGCTGGTTCACGCCTGTTACAACTTCCTGATCTTCTTCTTCATGCTGATCGGCACCGGAGGGTTCCGGCATTTGGAAAAAATGTGAGAAAGGCAATTCCTGCGCACGATTCCCTTCCCGGTCGAAAACCGTCACAATAAGGCGTGGGCCTTTCTTCATTCATTGAACGCGCGCGCAGCAAGCGCGCCTCACGGCCAAGCTCTCGACGCTGGGCGATGCGCACACTCTGCTGTCTATCTCTACTGGCCGTAACTCTGGGCGTGGCGCAAGAGCCAACCGCAGATCAGCAACCGGCAACAGAGCAACAGCCCGCCGCCAATCAGCCGTCCGTTGCACCCGCTGCCGCGCTGGCCAGCATTCGGGGCGTGGTCCGCAACGCCGCCACCGGCGAGCCGCTGCCGCGAGCGCTAGTGCGCATCGAGGGCGACGCCGACACCGGCGCTCTGACTGACGGACAGGGCCGCTTCGAGATTCCCGGTGTGGCCGTCGGTCCGCAGATCATCCGCGTCCGTAAGCCCGGCTTTCACGACCGTCCTTACGCAACCGAAGAGCCGGACAACCAATCCGACGGCCCGGCGCACAGCGTTCTGGTCGCCGCCGAGATGGCGGAGTTGAATTTCACGCTGACGCCCACCTCGGCCATTCACGGCCACATCGAGCTTTCCACCGGCGACCCGGCGCAGGGAATCACGCTGACGCTGCTCAAGCAGGTCATTCGCAACGGCCGCTCCCTCTGGACGCAGAGCGGTGACACGCAGACCAACGGCGAGGGAGCCTATCGCTTTGCTGGCCTTCGCGAAGGGGTCTACGCGCTCTTCACGCGGCCCGCGCTGGAGAGCGAACCGGCCGTAACGGTAGTGGCCGCTGGAGCCAAGGTTGTTCGCCAAGGCTACTCCAGCATCTTCTTTCCCGACGCGCGGGAGTTCGCTGATGCGGCGCGCATTCGGCTGCCAGCCGGCCAGCAAGCTGAGGCTAATCTGCTGCTGACGCTGGAACCCTTTTATACTGTCACGGCAACGGCGATCATGCCCAGTGGGAAGCCGTATGGGGGCAATCGCTCAGAGGGTTTTTTCTCCAGAGGTTCGCTTGGGCCTGTAATCGTGCTGGATGCGAGTGGAAGGAGGCTGGCTTACACCGGACAGTTCGATTCGACGACAAACACCTTCCAAGCAAACCTGCCCGATGGGACATACTCTTTAGCGGTGAATGTCGTATCGTCCGAAGCGAACACTTCCGGCTCAGGGCGCACGGCAGGAAAAACAAGCCAGGAGGCGGCGTCTTTCTCAGGTTTCGCGGAGTTCTCCGTCGAAGGTCACGCGGTTCTCAATCTACGTATCCCGCTTTTACCTCTTCCAAGTTGGACGATTCACCTGCGCACGTTGCGGACAGCCCTTCAACCTGTGCAGACAACCTCAAACACTGGGCAACGCACTGAAACTAAAGTCACGGTATCGGCAATGGAAGGTGGCGATGTATCAACGGACGGCGCTTTAGTTGACGCAAGCGGAGAGGACGCAGGACCTGACTTGCTAGAGCTCGAAGGTGTAAGTTCAGGACACTACTGGCTCAGCACCGAAGTCAACGACCGCAGCCTTTGCGTAGATTCCTTCACCGCAGGAGGCATCAATCTAGCTCGCGAGCCGCTGAA
>JBEKDX010000006.1:0-27370 GCA_050014135.1 Occallatibacter sp. | reverse complement strand
GTTTACGCTCGATGAGTCCACTTACAGCCGCGAACTGGCTCCGCTGGCAGGGCACTATCCGTGCTTGCGCCTGGGGCCTTCCTGGTGGTTTCACGATAGCCCCGAGGGGATGACGCGTTTCCGCCAGCAGGTCACGGAGACGGCAGGCTTCTACAATACGGTTGGGTTCAACGACGACACGCGCGCCTTCCTTTCCATTCCGGCGCGGCACGATGTGGCGCGGCGCATGGATTGCGCATTTCTGGCAAAGCTGGTTGCCGAACACCGGCTGGCGGAAGATGAAGCCTTTGATGTCGCCTATGAACTTACCTATGGGCTGGTGAAGAAGACCTACCGGCTGTAAGGAATGAACTATGGTGGATAGTGCGGAGTTAGACGCTCGGCAACTGGATGAGTTACCCATGCGCTTACCTGCTTGCTTGGTTGTCGTGGTTCTGCTCGCGCTGGTCTGAAGAAAGTTGAGTTATTCGCATGAGTCTCTACTACGCCACGGGAAGCGTCGAAACCGATCTAACTCCGGTGGAGTTGAATGACATACTTGCGGAGAGTCTGGCCAGGCTCGGTCCGCGTGGCCGCGTGCTTGCCGTGCCGCCCGATCAAACCCGTGAGCACTCCCGCGCCGGCGAACTAACTCGTTATGCATGGCAATACTATGGTGACCGTCTTCAAGCGATTCTTCCCGCTCTCGGCACGCACACCGCCATGCAACCCGCGCAAATTGCGCAGATGTTTGGCGATATACCGCAGAATCTGTTCCGCGTTCATAACTGGCGAACGGATGTCGAGACGCTCGGCGAGGTTCCGGCAGAGTATATCCGCGAGCAGTCAGAAGGCAAGCTGAGTTATGCGTGGCCGGCGCAGGTAAATAAGCTTATCTCGCGGGGTGGCTTCGATCTTATCCTTTCCATCGGCCAGGTGGTGCCCCATGAAGTGATTGGCATGGCCAATTACAACAAGAACATTCTGGTGGGTACGGGAGGCCGCGAGGGAATCAACCGCAGCCACTATCTGGGCGCGGTCTACGGGATGGAGCGGATCATGGGACGCGCCGTCAATCCGGTGCGCAATGTGCTTAACTACGCATCCGATCATTTCCTGCGTCATCTGCCCGTCGTTTACGTTCTCACCGTGGTCGGACGCAGGGCAAGCGGCGGCCTGGCCGTGCGCGGCCTCTTCATTGGCGATGATATCGAGTGCTTTAACCTAGCTGCCGCGCTAAGTCTCCAGGTGAATTTCGAGATTCTCGATGAGCCTATCCGCAAGGCGGTTGTCTATCTCGATCCCCAGGAGTTTCACTCCACCTGGCTGGGCAACAAAGCTGTCTATCGCACGCGCATGGCGCTGGCAGACGACGCCGAATTGATTATTCTGGCTCCGGGTGTGAAGGAATTTGGCGAGGACAAGACGATTGACGGGCTGATTCGCAAATACGGCTACCGCGGCACTCCGGCGACGCTAAAAGCTGTCGAATGCAATGCGGATCTAGCCAACGATTTGAGTGCAGCCGCTCACCTGATCCACGGCTCATCCGAAGGCCGCTTCAAGATTACCTGGTGCCCTGGTCAACTTAGCAGAGAAGAAGTCGAGGGCGCTGGATTCAGTTATGGTGATCTACGCGAGATGCTTACGCATTTCAACCCGCAGAAACTCAACCAGGGAGCGAACCAGGTCAACGGTGAAGTTGTCTTTTTCATCGCCAATCCTGGCTTGGGATTGTGGGCGCACCGCAGCCGGCTCTGAAATCGAAACCCATGAACGTCTAACTCACGATGCTGCGTGAAGCAGGCCTGTTCATTACCGGAATGGAGAAACCATGAACACTCAGTTATTCAGCCTTGAAGGTAAAATTGCTGTTGTTACCGGAGGAACCTCTGGAATAGGGCACGCCTTGAGCCTCGGGCTCGCCGAAGCCGGCGCTGATGTTATCGCACCGGGCTTTCACCCGCAGCCTCACAATGAAGAAATGGTCGAAGCAACCGCCGCTGAGATCGAGCAGCGTGGCCGCCAGACCCTGCGCCTCTCGGCCGATGTTGGCGACCGAGCCTCACTGGAGCAATTGCTGGCCGACATCCTCAAGCGCTTCGGCAAAGTGGACATCCTCATCAACTGCGCGGGAAGAATCAAACGCACGCCAACGCTGTCTGTGACCGATGCCGAATGGAACGGCATTATGGATACCAATCTCACGGGAACGCTGCGCGCGTGCCAGGTCTTCGGAAAATCCATGCTGGAGCGCGGCTATGGACGCATCATCAACATCGCATCGCTGAATAGTTTTGTCGCGCTCTCCGAAGTAGCCGCCTACGCAGCCAGCAAGGCAGGAGTAACTTCTCTCACCCGTTCACTGGCCGTCGAGTGGTCGAAGCATGGAGTTTTTGTGAACGCCATTGCTCCAGGCGTCTTCCGCACCGATCTGAATTCAGAGTTGCTGGACAGTACGCCTCGCGGCCAGGAACTGCTGATGCGTACACCGATGGGCCGCTTTGGCAAAACAGAAGAACTGATTGGAGCCGCAATCTATCTCGCCTCCGATGCCGCCTCGTTCGTTACTGGGCAGACCCTGGTCGTCGATGGTGGCTTCCTGGCCAGCGGCGTCAATCAGTAACTCCAAAGGATGGATTTGACAATTAAATGCAACAGCAACCCTGACTACTATTTGAATAGTATGTATAGAGAGACGCACCGTTCTGCTGAGTGGCTTTCACCACTGCGTGATAAGTCACTCAGTTGATTTGCTTCAGTAAAAACTATAGTAAAAGTGCTTCAGTATAGTAGATACTTGGCCCGAATCGTATTGAAACGTTCAATCGCGTCGACCCAATCCATCCATACTCGCCGCGGATCCTGCCCTGCACTGATTGAGTTCATGGTGGCGCTATTCAGCATCAAGTTATCAAGGTTCTTCATCTCGAACTGATCAGGATAAAGCGAGTGGAGCGCGGACGCGATTTCGATGCCGAGTTCGGGCGCATCGAGCGCATTTCTGTCTGTGACGATAATGTTAACGCCACCACACTGTTTCTGCGCGTACACGTCTGTGTGTGGCGTAAAGCTAACCGGCGCAAATCGGACACCGCTGATTGCCCGCCCATTCAAATAAGCGGCTAGCTCAGCCGGCTGAATCCATGGAGCTCCCACCAGCTCGAAAGGGGTATCAGTGCCGCGACCGAGCGAAACATTAGTCGGCTCAAGTATCCCGAGTCCAGGATAGAGCGTCGCTGCGGTAAGGCTGCGCATATTAGGTGAAGGATTCACCCAAAGAATTCCAGTTGAATCCAACCAATCGCCTCGCTGCCATCCTGTCATGGGAACGACAGTTAGTAGTGAGTTGATGCCACGCTCAGAGTTATAAAAGCGCGCCAGTTCGCCAATTGTCATGCCATGACGAATCGGTATCGGTCCAAAATTGACAAAGTTATCGCGTCCATTGTCACTGATAGGTCCCTGAACAAATGCGCCATTAATGGGATTCGGGCGATCAAGAACAACAATTCTCTTTCCTGTCTGTGACGCAGCTTCAAGAAAGTAGCCAAGCGTTGTTTCGTAGGTATAGAAACGCGTGCCAATGTTCTGAATGTCGTAAACAATTACATCTACCGACTTCACAATCTCCAGTGAAGGATGACGTTTGGCGCTGGAATCTCCGTAAACGCTGTACACAGGAATTCCCGTTAGCGCGTCCTTCGTATCCGCTACGTCAGTCGTGTCCATGCCGCCGGTAATGCCGTGTTCAGGGCTGAAGATAGCAATCACGTCAATGCCCGGCGCCTTGGCCAGCACATCGATGGTGCGATTGCCGCTCGCGTCCGCGCCTGTTTGGTTTGTAACTATCGCAACCTTGGTTGTGACTGCGCTCCCTGCGCGTACTTCGGCGAAGCCGTGGGCCTCGAGCATATCAATGCCGTTGCGTACAGAGTCATTGCGCACGGCTGCCGAAAGCGCCACGTGTTGTTTTGTATCGCCTGAAGCGGATAGTCCAAGGCTCTTGGCCGCCTCCGTGGCAACCCGCGAGCGCAGCTGAACGATAGAGGGGTTATGGCCGCGCGGATGAACCGCGTTTGTCAGAAGAATCACATAACTCTTCGAAGCAGGATCGATCCAGATCGACGTACCCGTGTACCCCGTGTGCCCGAAGGAGCCAACCGGAAAAATCTCTCCGCGCGGGGAGGAGTACGGCGAATTGATGTCCCATCCCAAACCGCGCAGCGTTGAAGATGTGGGCGGTTGCTGCGGTGTGGTCATCTTCTCCACCGTCCGCGGCGTAAGAACATGAAAGCCGGAGAGCAAATCCTGAGCATATTTTGCAAGGTCATCGGCGGTAGAAAACACTCCTGCATGTCCTGCGACGCCGCCCATTCGGCGCGCGGTAGGATCATGCACCGTGCCGCGCAGCATCTTATGGTCTTCGTCATATTCTGTCGGCGCTATGCGCGGCAACCATACATCGGGCGGAAGAAAGCGCGTCTCTCTCATCCCCAGCGGCTCGAAGACATTCTTCGCGGCGTATTCATCCAGTCTCATGCCGGAGACTTTCTCAACCAGAAATCCGAGTGTTTCAAAGTTAATATCGCTGTAAAGAAATCGTGATCCGGGTGGAAAGACAGGCTTCTCGTCCATAGCCATGCGGTACGCGGTATCATGCCCCTTCCATGCTGTTTTAAGGTCGAGATCCTCAGACAGTCCGGAGAAATGCGTAAGCAGTTCGCGGACAGTAATATCCTGCTTTCCATTCTTTGCGAATTCCGGCAAGTAGGTAGCGACCGGTTCGTTGATGCGAACCTTTCCTTCTTGCACTAACTGCATCACGGAGGGTGCCGTGGCAATGCACTTTGTCAGAGATGCAAGATCAAAGATTGTATCTACGGTCATTGCTTCTTTGTCAGGTTCCACCGAGCGCATTCCGAAAGCCTTGCGGTAAACTATCTCGCCGTTATGCCCAACCAGCACGACGCCGCCGGGAATCGACCCACGCGCAACTGCGGCGTTCATGATCTCATCTATGTTGGCAAAATCCTCGCCATGAGTTATCACAGCCGCATGAGTGCTGGGCGATGCCGTCTGAGCGGCCAATGATACGGTGATAACCGGCATGATCAGTACAAACCGAAAAATCGCAGCTCCACTTCTCACCGAATCCCCCATAACTTAACCTTGGTCGGGCAGCAAATAATAAGTTGGATGATAGCAATCGAGCTAGACTACGAGAGCCTATGATGCCAATATCTTCAGCCCCAGGCCTGGCCCGGAAGGCAAGATCAACTTGCCTTTCCGCACCTTCACGCCCTCATATGGATCGTTTGCAATCAGAAGATTTCCGTCCAGATCGGGATAATCCACGAGCGGCGATAAGTGAGCCGCGGCGGTAACTGTACATGAACTGGAAACCATGCAACCCAGCATCACCTTCATATTCATCGTCCGGGCAAACTTGATCCATCGATAAGCCTCGAAAATACCACCCGACTTATCCAGCTTCACATTGATTCCGTCGTAGGCTTCCTTGAGCCGGGGAATCATCGCCGCATCGGTACAGGCTTCGTCGGCAATAATAGGAATGTGCACCTTGCCGCGCACGTATTTTGTTTCTTCGAACATATGCGCCGGCATTGGTTGTTCAATCAGTTCCACTCCCTGCGTCTCCAGCCAGTTAATCTTGCGGATCGCCTCTTCCTTATCAGTCCAGCCTTCATTGGCATCCACGCGGAGCGGTTTTTTCGTGACGCTGCGCACGGCCTCGATTGTCTCCTCGTCGCTCTGGAGTCCGACCTTCACTTTCAGGACAGGAAAATCCTCCGCCTCACGCGTTTTTTGCCGAGTAATCTCCGGCGTGTCGATTCCGATAGAGAAGGTAGTTACCGGAGCATCCAATGGATCGAGTCCAAAATACTGGTACAACGGTATCCCGAGTTTCTTGCCGAGCCAGTCGCAAACTGCTATGTCTACTGCGGCCATGGCCGCGTGCTGATGGTCGCCAAGCGCGCGGCGCACATCGGCAAGCAATTTGTCGAAGATGAGTGGATCACCCGTTGCAATCTTGCCGGCGATTGCATCGATAGCTTGCTTGGCTTGCTCCGGGTACTCCTTGAATCGCACTATCGGCGCGCCCTCGCCGAACCCGGTGATTCCATCGCGCAGATACTGCACATGAACCGTATCGCGATAAGTGCTGGATGACATCGTGGTCGTCCAGGTGTGGCGTAGCATCAGGCGCTTCAGCTCGGTCTTGACCACGGCATTGCCACCCGTTGCCAACGCATCCTCGGCATATAGATCTGCCGGCGTCGCCGCGCCCAGCCAAGCCACGCTCGCCCCAGCCGCGCCCGCGGCTTTCAACCAATCCCGGCGATTCATCATTTCACTCTCCGCGCTGCTACCAGTAGTTTAGTCCATGGCATCTCGTCCAGCCTGCTGATCTGAACGCCTGGGTGCATATTGGTTGTGTCGTGGATGAACTCCCCGTCTCCAATGTACATACCAGTATGAGTTATCTTTCCAGGGTTATCGCCAAAGAACAATAAGTCGCCCGGCTTCAAGTCACCGCGCTCGACTGGCGCCATCCTACTCCAGCTTGCCTGTACGCTAGCATCACGCGGCATGATAATCCCGCGTTGGCGGACCAGCATTTGCGTAAAACCCGAGCAGTCGAAACCATAGCTGGAAACTCCGCCCCATGTATAAGTGATGCCGAGAAACTTGCGCGCGAGTTGAATGATCTGGTCGATGGAAAGCATCGAAACATCCGCGCTCACGTTCCCTTGCTCGACATAGGCCGTTTGGCCATTTACGAGTTTAACCTTAAGCCAGCGTCCGTCCATATCTACCTTGCTGGACAGCAATTCCAGCCTCGCCTCCCAAGGCAAGTTCAGCACGGGTGCGTGTTTGGTCACGCTCGGCTCGCGGTAAAGATTCGCACTCAGTTCCACTACACGAATCGCTTTTCGATTTGTCGCATAGTCTCCTTGCAATGCCATAACATCGGAGGCCGACACCCATCCGGTGTAATCATCTCCGGTGCGGATATGAATCCATTCACTCCTTTTCTCGAGCGAAAGCACGCCTGCCCCATAAATGGCTTGCGACACCACTTCGCCGTCAAGGGAAGGAATGGAGTACATATTGATCACAGGCTTGGATACAACATAGTCTGCCTTCGCTATGGACTGCTGGCCAATTGCGATAGTACAGCAGAGCATTGCGCACAAAGCCGGCAAATAATTAATCCAAAGAAATGCGGCGCTCATATTCATTTTCATGTTGCACCTCGAATGACATAAGCCAAGTTGACTTATTTACCTTCAATTGCCCTGCGAATGCTGCCTTGGGCGCGCTTGAGACGACGGTTGGCCTCAGTCTTGGACACTTGGGCGCGCAGCATTACCAATGCCACAGAGACCTTCATGTTGGCTGCATTGAGAGCGGCAAGCGCAACCGCCCGATTCACCTTGGCAACGCGCTGTACGGTAGAGATTCCGCGCTCCAGCAGCTTCTCATTCTTGAGATGAAGGTTGACCATCAAGTTACCATAAACATAACCCAGGCGCGCCATTGCGCCAGTGGTCAGCATATTGCAGATGAGTTTTTGCGCGGTGCCTGCCTTGAGGCGTGTCGATCCAGTCAGGACTTCCGGGCCCACATCGGCGACGATGGCAATTCGCGCGATTTTGGCCAGCTCCGAGTCAGTGTTGCAGATGACAGCAATTGTTGCAGCGCCTTTTTTTGCGGCGTACTTCAAAGCCGCAATTGTATAGGGTGTGCGCCCGCTTGCGGCAAGGCCCACCACAACATCTTTCTTGCCGGGCTTACGGGCGGCCATGTCACTCATGCCCAGATCACGCGAATCTTCGCTGGCCTCGGTGGCGTTGGCCAGCGCGCGTTCGCCGCCGGCTATCACATATTGAATCATCTCGGGATCGGTGCCGAAGGTGGGCGGACACTCGGAGGCGTCCAGTGCGCCGATTCTTCCACTGGTGCCGCTGCCCACATAGATCAAACGGCCTCCCTGCGCAAGCCGGTCATGCACCACGTCGATGGCTTTGGCAATCTCCGGCAGCGCATTGCGGACAGCGCGCAAGACCTTGGCATCCTGGCGATTCATGAGCGTGGCAATCTCCAGCGCGCTCAACTTGTCCAGATCGACGGAGGCTCGATTCTGCCGCTCGGTTTTCAGCCCATTCAGTTCCATTGACTCTCCTATCTTCCAACCTCAATTATTGGTTTAACCGGCATGGTTCGGCGCAGATAAAAACTTGCGCAATAGCCAACTGCAAATGTAACGATGCTTCCCAGCGGCACGTACCATGTGTACGGAACCCCAGTGAATTGCCAGAGAAAAATATTCAGTAGAAAGCCGCAGACCATGCCAACCATCGCGCCGCTCTCTGAGGCTCTGCGCGTCAAAACGCCCAGCATGAAAACTCCAAGCAGCGACCCATAGGCCACTGAGGCAATGGACAGGCCGATTTCCAGCACCTTTTCGCCGCTCTGCCGAACCACAATCGCCAATGCAAACAGCACCACTCCCCAACCAATCGTGGCCATGCGCGACAAAAACATACGCTTCTTCTCACTGGCTGCGGGATTGATTCTGGAATAAAAATCGACAATGGTGGTGGAGGAAAGCGAATAGAGCGCGGCGCTCAGGTTCGACATGGCCGCGGCCAGGATGGCCGAAACCAATAGCCCGCTGATTCCGTGCGGCATGCGTGTGACGACAAAGGTGGGATAGATGGCATCCGGGCGCGCAAAGGCAGTGACCGGCGGCAGGAGTTTGTAGAAGACAAAGAGCAGAGCGCCGATCAGCAGGAAGAGCGAAAACTGAAAGAACACCATAACGCCGCTGGCGATCAGCGCCATTTTCGCAGAGCGCTCGCTGCGCGACGCAAGCAGCCGCATCACGATCAACTGATCGGTGCCATGGCTGGCCGTAGTCAGAAATGCGCCGCCGATCACGCCCGACCAGAAAGTGTACTTAGCGTAAAAATCCCAGCCGAACTCGAAGACGTGAAACTTGCCGGCGTGCGCCGCCGTCGTGCAGGCTGCATCCCAGCCTCCCGGCACAAGGTGCGCGATGGTGAACAAACCGATCACCGTTCCTGTAACGTAAACCGATAATTGAATTACGTCCATCCAGATCACCGTCGCCATGCCGCCCTTGTAGGTGTAAAGGAGAGTAAGGATGATGACGATGGCGATGGCCGTGAGATCGCGAACCAGGTCGCTCGAACCGCGCAGCAAACCTGAGAGCGCGATGCCCACCACGATGGCAATCGCGAAGACGCGCACGCCTTCCGCGGCGGCGCGAGTCAGAAGGAACAAGCCGGCAGTCAGCGAGCGCAGCCTCTGCCCGAAGCGGCGCTCAATCAGTTGATATGCCGTTACCAGATCGCCGCGAAAATAATGCGGAATCAGAAGCACGCTGATGAGTACGCGCCCAATCATGTAGCCGATCACCAGTTGAAGAAAACGGAAATCCTGCTCGTAGGCCATGCCGGGCACGCTGATGATGGTCAGCGTACTGGTCTCCGCCGCAACGATGGACAAGGAGATGGCCCACCAGGGAATCAATTTTTCCGCAAGAAAATAGCCCTTGATGGTGCTTTGCTTCTTGCGAAAGTGCATTCCGAAGGCCGTGACGCAGGCCAAGTAAAGAACAATCACGGCAACATCAAAGAGATTCAATCCCATGACTTCTCGTCTCCGCTTCTTTTCGGAATTCTGTATGGATTCTGAGCGAGTCGAACCGAGGATCGAGGCTTACGAAGGCATGGATTCGCGCCGCAACCCTGTACATACTGTAAGCGAAGAAGCAGCCGATAGTGCCTTTACGCCGTGGCCCGCTGCTGTTCGCGGCCGCCCAGGCGCACACTCACCACCTTGGAGACGCCTGGCTCCTGCATGGTCACGCCGTAGATCATATCGGCTGTTTGCATCATGCGCTTGGAGTGCGTCACCAGCAGGAATTGCGTCTCCTTGCTGAGCGAATGCAGCAGCTCGGCGAGGCGGCCAACGTTGGTCTCGTCCAGCGCCGCGTCCACTTCGTCGAGAGCGCAGAAGGGGCTGGGCTGAAACTGGAAGATGGCCACCAGCAGCGCCAGCGCAGTCAGCGACTTTTCTCCGCCCGAGAGCAGCAGCACATTCTGCAACTTCTTGCCCGGCGGCGAGGCCACAATGTCCAGCCCACTCTCGGCCTGGTTTTCCGCGTCGGTAATGCGCAGGAATGCCTGCCCGCCCTGGAAGAGCCGCGCAAAGACCACGGAGAAGTTCTCGTTGATCCGCGCAAAGGCCTCGTCGAATTTTGTGCGCGAAATCTGGTCGATCTCCTTGATCGTCTGCTGCGTATTCTCGATCGATTCCATCAGATCCGTGCGCTGCGTCTCCAGGAATCCGTGGCGCTCGGCGGTCTCCTTGTATTCTTCCAGGGCCATCATGTTCACCGGGCCCATCTGCTCGATGCGCAGCCGCAATCCGCGGCAACTCTCCTCTTCAGCGGCCAGCTCCTCGCCGGTGATGTGCGCAATCTCCTCGTCGGCGCGCAGCGCTACGGCCTCGATATTCACCTCGGTCAGGCAGCTTGCCTCCAGATGTTCCATGTCGGCGCCCAGCTTGGCCACTTCACTCGAGCGGCTGGCGCGGTCTTCGCGCAATAGGTCCAGCGCGGCACGCCCGGTCTTCAGTTGCGTCTCCATCGTGGCCAGTTGCTGTCGCAGTGCCTGCGCTTGCGCCGTCAGCGTCTGCGCCAAAGCCAGAGCCTCGGCGCGCGCGGTGGCCAGCTCCTGCTCGCGCTCGGCCAGTGCCGCGCTTTCTCGGATGCGCTGCTCGCGCTCCGCTTCGGCCGCAGTCCGCTGTTGGTCAATCGACAGCACACGGCGTTCCAGATCAGCGTGGAGCCTGTCAATACGCTGGAAGGCAGCCTCGGCGCCGCGCCTGCGCTCCTCCAGGCCAGCCAGCTCCGCCGTCACCTGCGCCGCCTCCTGCTGCAAGCTCTCGCGCTTCTCGCGCAGCAAGGACAGCTTCGCCTGCAACTCGTCCAGAGCCGCCTCGGCCGCGGCGTGCTCCGCCTCCAGGCGCATCGTCTCTTCGCGCTTCTCGTCGATCGCGCCTCGCTTGGCCTCACGCGCGTCCTTGTTGCGCGCGGCTTGTGCCGTCCACTCCTCCAGCCGCCGCGCAACGCGCTGCGTCTCGGAATCCATCTGCTTCAACGACGCGCCCTGGTCGGCAGTGTCGCGCTCGGCCAGCCGCCGTTCCTCGCTGCGCGCCTCCAGTTGCGCGGCCAGCTCTTCAATGGCCTGGGTCAGCTCTGCCGCTTGTGTCTCCGCTTGCGTCAAATCCATCTCCAGCTTGGCCAATCGGCCTTCGGCCTCGCGCAGCTCGCGCTTCAGCGCCAAGGGGCCTTCGCTGGCCGGCTTGCCCCCGGTCACCGTCGCGTTGTGGAAGCACTCGCCCTCCGCCGTCAGGAAGTAGGCATGAGCGTAGTGCCCGGCCAGACGAAGCGCTTCGGCTGGATCTTCGACCATATAGCTGTTGCCGAGCTTGGGAAGAATCGTCTCCAGCGAATGCCCAAAGCCATTCAGCACTCGAATAGAATCCTTCAGCGGCGTCAGGCCGGGTCCGCTAATCGTGTCTGTACTCTCTTCAAAAAGTCCGGCTTGCTCGGCGGAGTGAATCAAAAATGTCGCGCGCCCATCCACGCCCGACTTGAGCAGCTTGACGCCCTCTTCGGCCGCCATCCAGCTCTTCACCACTACATAATTCAGCTCTTCGCGCAGGAACTCATCCACCACGCCTTCATACTCGCCGCTGACTTCCAGAAAATCCGCCAGCGTGCCCACCGGCGCCATTCCCTGTGCCAGCGCGCCCGGCTTCAGCAGACGCCTCACAGTGTCGGTCGAGTAGCTGTGGTTGCGAATCAGCGATTGCAGCGAGTCGCGCCGGCCGGCTACAGTAGCCTGGTCGCCGCGCAGTTGGTTGATGCGCGTGCGCATCAAGGCTTCCTCACTGCGGCGCGCTTGCAGAGCCTCGCGTAGCGACGCAATCTCGCTCTCCAGCCGCTTCAGCGTCTCCGCCGCCGACTCGAAGCGAAGCCGCGCCTCACCGCTTTGCGCGCCCAGGTTTTCCAACTCGTTCTTCGCCTGGCCCATCTCCGCTTCCAGCCGCTCCGCCTCGCGCTCCAGGGCCGCCAGACTCTCTTCGCCCTGCGCCGTGTGGTTGCGCGCGTTGCCGGCCAAGGTCAACAGATGCATGGCTTGGCGTCGGCTTGTCTCCAACTGCCGCTCCGACGCAAAGACCTCCTCAGCCGCTGTGCGCGCCTCTTGCTGGCGCGCCTCGACCTGCTGGCGGAAGGCGTGAGCCTCGCCAGCCGCCGTCTCCAGAAAGCTGTGTTGCTGCGTTCGCTCCTCGGCAATGCCGCTCAACTGCACTCGCGTCTGTTCCAGCTCAGCGCCCGCTGCCGCAATGCGCGTCTCCAGCTCGGCAACCCGTTCGGTGTTCGAGCGCGCCCGCGCCGCAGCCCGCTCACGCTCGACGGCCGCTTCGTTGGCCCGGTTCTGCGCCTCCTGGCCCTCGCTGTCCAGACCGTAGCCCCGCTCGGTCAGCGTGTGCTGGGTTGCCTCCGCGGCTTCAATCTCCGCCGCCGAGCCGTTGATCTGCTCGGTCAGCTTGGCAATCTCCGCCTCCAGCCGCGACTGATCGGCGTCCATCATTGCCATGCGGCTGGCCAGCACCACGCGCAGCCGTCCGCGCAACTCATCACGAACCGCGGCAAATCGCTCCGCCTTCGACGCCTGACGCTTCAGGCTGTTCATCTGCCGCGTCACTTCTTCAAAAATGTCGTCCACGCGCGCCAGATTCTGCTTTGCGCTCTCGAGGCGCAACTCCGCCAGCCGCTTCTTGGTCTTGAAGCGCGTAATTCCCGCCGCCTCTTCGATAATCGCCCGCCGGTCGTGCGGCTTCGAGCTGAGCAGTTGGCCGATTCGCTCCTGACCGATGATCGCGTAGCTCTCCGGCCCCAGGCCCGTACCCATGAAGATGTCCTGAATGTCCCTGAGCCGACAGAGCTTGCCATTCAGCAGATACTCGCTTTCGCCGGTGCGGAAGAGCCGCCGGGTAATCACGATCTCGCCCTTTTGCGGCGTGCGCTGGAACTTGCGCCGTCGAATCTTCAGCACCACAGCCTGCGGACCCTCGCCGGTGCTCATCGTTTGCGGTGGCTCCGGGCCATCCTCGTCCAACACCTGGCCCGGCTGCTCCTGGGCGGCAATCTCCTCGGACTCGCTGGCACGCTGACGGCGTAGCGCATCCTCGTCCCAGTCGGCTGGGCCCTCGTGCTCCACCACCACCAGCGGCTCTACGGGTACCGGACCCTCGTAAGCCTCTGGGTCGACCATGGTTAGCGTCACCTCGGCCATCCCCAACGACTTGCGGTCGCGGGTTCCGGCAAAGATCACGTCCTGCATATGCGTGCCACGCAAGGTCTTCGCGCTCTGCTCGCCCAGCACCCAGCTCACCCCGTCCAGAATGTTCGACTTGCCGCACCCGTTCGGCCCCACAACCACGGCAATGCCCGTTCCCGCCACGGTCAATTCCGTGCGATCGCAAAAGCTTTTGAAGCCGAGTATGTGGATTTTCTTTAGTTTCAGCATTTTTTCTCCGGGTTGTTGGGACCGTACCTATTTGATTCCTGCCTGAAAGCAACGTAGCACTTAAAACTGTCATCCTGAGCAGAGTTAGACGCGTATCTTGCGACAAACGGAGCTGAAGGACCTGCACTTCCCTTTCGCCTTCATTCGGGCAACCCGCCACAAGCGCCCTGGCGTGGCGGAATAATTGCCCTCCGATTACAAACTCTACGGGCAGAGAAGGGCATGGTCAACGGTTGGCAGGATGGTTTTTGTGGATAAGGGAGTCCGCAATTCCTCTTCTTGGAATTTCCCAAGAATGGAGTGCAAGATTGGGATTTATTGAGAATTGAGCCTCGCTTTTCCACAACCTGCGAAGATGCTGTAGGTTGCATCGTCGCTGCTCTCTCGATTCCGCACTTTGGGAAACCGCGGATTCTGCCGTGGCCAGCGCCTCCGGCTTAGCGAATCTTTTTGAAGTCGAAGGTTGCCAGGTTCATCTGCCCTTCGGTGAGAATGCGGACGGTCAGGATGCTTTTGCCTTTGGGCAGCTTGATCTTGGCGAGGCCGGGCGCGAGGTTCCAGTGGTGCCATTGCCGCCAGGCGATCGGATCGGCGGGATCAAAGGTACTGGGAATGGCGAGCGGGCCGGTCGCGGATTCGCCGTTCACATCGAGCGAGATCGTGCCGCCTCGGTTCGAGGTGTAGAGCAGGTCAGCCGAGTATTCGCCTGCTTCGGCCACGTGCACTGTCAGGTTGAACCACTCGCCGGGAACGGTCCAGCCGACGTAAAGCAGATCGGCGGAAGGCACAACCTTGTCGTAGGGATTGTCGTCGATCTGCGGGTCGAGCTTGAATTTGGTAAAGGAGGTGTCCACGCCCTCGTGCATACGGAACTCGTGCAGATAGCTTCCGTCGGCAGGGTTCAATTCACCGCTGCCGTGGTTTACTGCATCCGAGTCGTGATAGGCCACGCCCTCGCCGCCCAGATCATAATAAGCGCAAAGCAGCTTTCCGGGAATCGCCTGCGCACCGCCGTGATAGCGGCTGTCTTGATAAGGCGTTCCCTTGTAGTGCGCCAGGAACTCCGATTTAGAGCCGCCTAGAGCAATCGCGCTAGAGAGCAGGACTAGTACGAACAGCACCCTCGAGGAGCGGACAAGGAATTGCTTCATGCGAACAGCCTCCTGCGCAGGGATTCCGTACATTTGCGAGAACCCGCGAGTGTTCTGTTCTTGAAGTTCATCGTATTACATTAGCAGAAAGACGCAGATTCTTCGCTCACTACCCCCATACTGAAAAGCGTTTGCTCTCCCGTTCGCTCAGAATGACAGCAGTAAATCTGACAGGTATTTCGGAAATGGATTTAGGGAAGCTCTGATTAAGTTCTTTTTGCGGAGCGGCATTCCCTCAGGGGCTCAAGCCTGCGTTGATTTTGCAGAGCTTATGTACGGGCTAAGGCCCGTACCCTTCACCGCATTGAGTTTTTTCGCGGCCTGTAAAGCCCGCGTTCATTCTATTGTATTTGCGGCACCCTTCGACTTCGCTCAGGGCAGGCTTTAAAGTCGCGCCCTTTCAAAACATCGATTTATTCAGAGGTTTCTTAGGGCAATCACTGAAGGGAAGCCCTCTACAGCCTCGTTACTAATTAAGGGGCTTAGGAATTAGAGGCTCATGACTGAACGCACAACCATAGCCGTAGCGATCTCCGGAGGGGTGGACTCCTCGACGGTTGTGTCGAAAGTATTTGCGCCCGGTTTGCAGAATATTACCCTCCACCGGCGCACAATAGAGGAATGGACTCTGATCAGATGCTCGGGGGGCTACTGACCACTGATCACTGACAACTGACAACTGGTGGCCCCCCCCCCCCACCCCCCTATTACTGTGTAACTGTGAAACAGTGAACTTCATGACCAAGCCCGAAACCATTGCCGTTGCCATGTCCGGAGGGGTGGACTCCTCGACGGTGGCGGCGATGCTCGCTCACGGCGACGCGGCAGTCGTCGGCCTGACGCTTCAGCTTTGGGACCAGACACGACTCGCCGGGCGGCATGGGATTCCGGATACTCCAAAGGCTGGCCGATGCTGCTCTCTGGATGATGTTTACGACGCCCGCCGCGTGGCCGAGCACCTGAAGATTCCCTACTACGTCGTCAATCATCAGCAACGCTTCGAAGATGATGTCGTCCGTCCCTTTGTCGCCGAGTACCTCGCCGGGCGCACGCCAATTCCCTGCTCGCTGTGCAACAACCACCTCAAGTTCGACCAGCTTTTGAAGACCGCGCAAAGCATCGGCGCTGATCGCATCGCGACGGGACACTATGCTGTGAATGAATTCGACCCGAAGCGCGGCCGATGGATTCTCAAGCGGGCCGCGGATCTGGCCAAAGACCAGACCTACTTTCTCTTCGGCTTGACGCAGGAGCAGTTAGCCCACACGCTCTTCCCGCTGGGTCGCATGACCAAGCCGGAGGTGCGCGAGGTGGCCCGCCAGCACGGCCTGGCGCTGGCTGAAAAGCCCGACTCGCAGGAGATCTGCTTTATCCCCGGCGGCGACTACAAGCAATTTCTTATGGCTTATCTCGAAGAACAAGGCCAAAAGCTGCCGGAGACGAACGGCGATTTGGTGACATCGAAGGGTGATGTTTTGGGCCGGCACGAGGGGATTTTCAATTTTACCGTAGGCCAGCGGAAGGGATTGGGCGTCAGCTCGCCCTCGCCGCTCTACGTGTTGAACATTGATCCGGCCACGCATCGCGTCACTTTGGGCGCGGACGAGGAACTAGCCACTCGCACATTGCGCGCCCGCGATCTGAACTGGATTTCCATTCCGGAGTTGACCGCGCCGATGCGCGTGCGCGTGAAGATTCGCCACCGCCATGAGCCAGCCTGGGCAACGCTTGAACCATCTGGCAAGGATGAGGTCGTCGCCACATTCGATGAACCGCAGCGCGCGGTCACGCCGGGACAGTCGGCGGTCTTTTATGATGGCGACGAAGTAGTTGGCGGGGGGTGGATTAAGTAGAACAGCACTCGCTGTCCGAACCATTCAGCCGGAAACATACGTCAAGACAGGCCTCTGTATTCACCGTGCCGGTCATTTCCTGGCAGAGTGCGACTAGCGCTGTTCCGCTCCGTGTCCGCGCAGCGATTCGATAACCGCCTTGGCAAACGCTAAGACGCCTGAGATCTGCCGCATTGGACGGCTGACAACATCGGTCACAAAGCCTCCGGCGCGGTCAGCAGTGTCCAGAACGCCGGTGACCATGTGATCCACGCGATCGCTTTGCCTTTGTACCTTTTCCACAATCTCCGTCACTGCGGTTTGCACCTGCGCGGTTTGTTCGCGCAACCCGCTCGCAATTTCCGCCACATTGCCGACGGCTTCTTCAACCTTGGGTGAAATACGGGTCAGAAACCCCTGCGCGTTGGCAACGAGTTCCTGTGTGCTCACGAGTGTTTCTCGCGAACTGGCAAGAAGTTCCTGCGTATCGTAGATGACAGGCATAAGCGAGGCGCGCAAACTTCCGATTTCTTCCCGGATGGAGCGTGCCGTCTTGCGTGTGGTGATGGCAATTACCAGTAGTATGAAAGTCTGAAGTAACACCGCCAACCCGATTACGGCAGCTAAGACGAGCAGGATGGTTTGATTGTCCAGTTTAAGCATTGGCATTGAAGTGGTCTCGCTCAGTGAATCTACACGTTCTGGTTCTGGCCTCTTGTGCGCTCTACAAACCAGGCCGAAGCGTTATCTCCGGAGCCTGCGCTAGAGACGCAACCTGTCTCGCGCACAGGACTCCGGACAAATGAAATGGCGCTTCCCAAGGCGAAATCGGCCCGGCCCGGAAGAAACTCCGGCAGCAGCGCCAACTCAACCCTCCTTGGGCTCGCCGGAAACAGGGGGCGTCTTGTATGCCTGGCGTCCGGCTTCAACGGCCGCGGTCACCCGGCCAGTCTGTTCGGTAACCAGATTCTTGCCCCGCTCTACAAACTCTTCCCACTGCGCCCGTCCGCGATCCACAACCTCGCGGCCGCGATCCACGTATTCGCCCATCTGCTCCTTGCCCTGATCCACCAGGTTGCCCACCTGTTCGGCGACTTGACGGGTGCGATTGCGCAGGTACTCGGTTCCCTCCCGGGCGCCCGAAATCAGGTCTTCCCGGGTCTCTCGGCCGCTCTTGGGGGCGTATAGAATCCCCACCAGCGCGCCAACGCCTAATCCAGCCAAAAACCATGCCAGACCATTAACCTTGTTGTCTTCTGCCATGATGAAAACTCTCCTTTTGCTCAGCATGAAGATGGCCTGAGCGTATCAAATTCCCCTGTGCGGGGCAAACTGCAACTTTGATGCCTTCTTCCATGATCATCGGCGCGTATCCCTCAGTATAAAGAGTGATAACGCGTGTGTAAAACAATGGTAACTTTTCACCTGGCCGGTTAAACGGTCAATAAAGCTCAGCCGGTACGATTGCCGCCAGGAAAGAGTTGCAAGCCCAAGGCCTGCGCTGAAAGCAAAGAAGGCCTGCTGACTGAGAAAACCGCCTGCCTTGCTCATCCGTAATCATGAATCAAAACGGGTAGAAGGCTGTCACGGCAACACAAGCAAGAATGCGTGCAGAACCATCTGATCCTGGGTCTGCACGCTATGGGTGAAACTTGTCTGGACTGAGGTTGGTCAGGCCGTAGCTGGCTGGCCTATTCCTTGTAAAGAGCAGCGCCGGCAATCGCGCCGACGATGATTTCTACAAGGCTGCCGGCAGTTGTGTACGCCGTGAGGCGACGCCCGAAAAAGCCCATAACCCACATGAAACTGAGGTTGGGAATCAGGACTCCAACAACCCAAACGGCCACTCCGGCATAGACTGCTGTCATGACTCCGGCGCCAAAACGAGGCCGGATGGCAGCATAGATCCAGATCAGCACAACGCCAGTGACGAGCCCGAGCAGGTTGAACTCAATGATTTGGGTTTGCGATAAATCAGGGCGCCCCAGCTCATTCATCTGCGTATTCCAAATAGACCCTAGCAGAAAGCCATCTACCAGATAGCCCAAAAGATTTGCAACAATCCCGGCGACGAGACCGCCGAGGATTACGCGGCCCACGTTGATTTTTTCCATACTACCTCCTTTTCAGTTCATTGAGGTGAAACCACTTAAAACAGTTGCTTTCAAGCAACTACCGAGGAATCAGACAAGTATACGCATGCTATTCACGACGGGCAAGGATATATTCGCGCACAGGGGCCATAGGGTGAAATTGTTGGCGCCATAATACGACAGGGATTCGTACCAGCAAGCGCCTATGTTGCCAGGGGGAATTTCCGGTTTCCGCTAAAATTGCCATAGGTCCCAAAACGAGGTTCCTCTCGGCGAGATCAAAGCGCGGATTCCGGGTTTCGGCGTGTTATCAGCCACATAGGCAGGTCATGCTAGAGTGGAATTCCACGGAGAGTAGGCGAGATGACGGCTGAAATTCAGCTTCCCGGCAATCATGAGACGATCAATTTGCAGCAACAGGTGGCGCGGTTGCAGGCGCTGCTGGAGGCTTCGCGACAGGTACACTCGAACCTCCGCGAGGAAGAGGTGCTGGAGCAGGTGTTGCGCATCGTGGTGCGCGAGTTGGAGATGGCCGGGGCGGCCTTTCCGGACACGGGATTGGCATACGGCGACGCGATTTCGACTGGCGACGCGGACACGGATGCAACTTCCCTGCGACGTTATCCGCTGGATGATCGCGATGGCCGGCGCATGACTGAACTGGTGGTTGCGACTCCGGATGGGCGGGAATTGACGCTCTATGAGGCCGACTTCCTTGAAGGGCTGGTGTTACAGGCTGCGCTGGCGGTGGAAAACGCCCGCAACCACAAGCGCAACGTGGAGTTTGCGCGTGTTCAGCAGGATCTTGACGCGGCCCGCGCCATCCAGCGGTCACTGCTGCCGCAAAATCCACCCTCGATCCCCGGCTACTCGCTGGCCTTTCGCTCAGCTACCTGTTACGAGGTGGGCGGCGACTATCTTGACATCGTTGCCCAACCCGACGGAAGCCTGCTGATGGTGGTGGCCGACGTGGCCGGCAAGGGGCTGGCATCGGCGATTGTGTCCATGAGTTTCCGCTCTGCTTTCCGGGCAATGGCAGCCAGCGGACCGCCTCTGGATGAGCTCGCTGCGCGCATGAACCAGCACCACTGGGCAGAGGGCGAGGAGGCTCGCAGGCGCTACGTGACCGCTATCTTTCTCCGCCTGCATCCCGAGTCGGGCGAGATCGAGGTGGTGAACGCAGGACACAATCCAGGTTTTCTCTTGCAGCCGGGCGCGGAGCCGCGCCTGTTTGAGGCCGCGGGCACGCCGCTCGGACTTCTGCCGGGGATGGGCTACACCTGTGAGCGATGCGGGTTTACACCGGGAACACGGCTTTTGTTTTACACCGACGGGCTGACGGAAGTCTTCAAAGGAAATGAGGAGTTTGGTCCGGAAAGACTATTAGCTGAGTTTTTAGGATGCCCGTCCAGCAAGGCCGATGGTATTCTCGATGCATTGTGGGCAGCCATCGGAAAATTTGCCGATGCCGGCCCGCAAACAGACGATATGACCGCACTGGCGCTGTGCCACAAATTGGAGATGCCGGAATGAGCGAGCCCAAAACCACTACCGCGCTCAAGCCCACCACAGTGGAAGTTCGTGTGCCCTCACGGATGGGTTTTGAAAAGGTGGCCATGAGCACCGCTGCCTCGGTAGCCAAGCTGATGGGCTTCCGCGACGACCGCATCGAAGACCTGAAGACGGCCGTGGCTGAGGCATGCATCAACGCCATCGAGTACGGCAATCGGCTGAACGAAAAGCTGAGTGTGGGCGTGGTGCTTTCGGCTGGCCCCGATTCGCTGGAAGTGAAGGTCATGGACGACGGCAAGGGCATGAAGACCCAGCCGGGTAAACAGAATAAGCCGGATATCGACCGCAAGATGCGCGGCGAGGAAGACCCGCGCGGAATGGGCATGTTTCTGATTCAGTCACTGGTGGATGAGGCCGAGTGGGTGGCCGGCGACGAGGACAACAGCAGTTATGTCCGGCTGGTGATCCGGCTGGATAAAGACGCGAATTAAACCAAATAATTTGGAGACGATTGATCGTGCAGAACGAAACCAAGGCGCGCGTTGAGCAACTGAAATCTCCAGCCGGGCAACCGGTTGCCGTCCTGCGCTTCGAGGGAGACATCGCCAGCACCTCGAAGGAAGCGGTCCTGGGCACCTACCAGGCGCTGCCCAAAGAAACCAGGCTGGTGCTGCTGGACTTTACCAGGGTGGATTACATCAACTCCAGCGGCATCGCGCTGGTGATTCAATTGTTGATCGAGGCCTCGAACTCCGGCCAGAAAGTTTGCGCCTTCGGGCTTTCAGCGCACTTTACCAAAGTATTTACAATGGTGGGCATTCCTAAGTACGCTGGATTGTTTCCCAGCCTGGCCGAGGCGATGGCAGCGCTGTAAAAAATGATTTACGCGTCCGTCCAGAGCGCAAACAATGCCCTGAGATCAGGGGATTCCTCCGTGTCGTTCATGCGAGAGCAGGATCGTATGCCGTTGTCCGGGTTACGGAGATCACGCTGAGGTCGTCCTCCTGACCGAACCTCTGCGCCGCGCCAGCCAGCTCCGCGGCGCTTATCGCCATACGCAGTAATTCGTGTACCCGCTCGAATCCAAAGAGGCGCCCTTCCGCGTCTGTGGCCTCCACTATCCCATCCGAAATCAGCACCAGACGGTCGGCATCCGCCAGTTGGAAGCACAGGATGGGGAAGATCGCCTCCGGCATCATTCCCAGCGGCAGAGCGCCTTCCATCGCCAGCGGCTCCCCGTTCAGGTAGGGTGGTATATGACCGGCGTTGGCCAGCGTGACCCTGCCATTTTTCGCAATGTTGAGAGCGAGACAAGTAGCCTGGGCATCGCCGCGCCCCAGTAATCGCCGGTTCAGCACGCCCAGCACATATTCCGGCTCAGTATTGATTTCCGCCGTGCTGCGGATAGCCCCCACCAGCAGCGCTACCAGCATACCCGCCTTCAGGCCCTTGCCGGTTACATCGCCAGCCACAATCAGCAGGCTGCCGTCAGCGGGACGCGGAATGATCTGGAAAAAGTCTCCGCCCACCTCTCGCACCGGCCGGTACTCGCTCTCGATCACCAGCCCCGGCAGCGTGGTTCGCGCTTCGGGCAAAATCATCTGCTGCACCTCGAGCGCCTGCTTCACGTCCTGCTCCATCAGACGTTGCATACGAACCGAAACCAGCAACCGGCGAAGCAGCAGCAGAGCCACCGTCGCCACCAGCAGAAGACTCGCGCCGTGAGGAAGGGTTATGCCCACGCCAAAGGGGAACCAGACCACCCGGATATGCAGTACTGCAAGCTCACCCCCAAACATCCCGATCCCCAACAGTAAAATTGCGGGCAGAACCAGCCAGCCCTCCAGCCCACGGCTACGAACGGCCTGGGCGATGATCCACACAAACAGAGCAAAGAAGACCAGCCGGACAAACAGGGAAATCATGTGGAAAGCAGCGGCAACTGGATGCGGGACTAACGTATAGAAAAGATCTTCGCCAACTATGTTGGAGATCATGTACAGCAAGGCCAGCCCGGCGGCAGTGCGTGGAATCCACGCAGGCTTTTGCCGCCCGAACCACACCCACCACACCATCACCCATCCGGCGTATATCAGCGGAGTTAAAAATCCGGAGGTGATCAGGCTGTCAGCCCAAATGCTCAGGTACCGTGTCCACACATCGAAGGCGGACAGTGCGTAAAAAACTGCCTGAAGCAGGAAGACTGCTCCAATCCAAAGATAAACCCGGTCGGAGCGGTCAAAGAGAATCAGGCTGAAGGCCACTACCGCCAGCAAAGCATACAGAAGTGCTTCGATAGCGTAAGGCAGGTAGGCGCGCACTAGTTCCAGCCAGCGCAATTGATAGCCTGCCGTCACCGCTCCGGCTTCGCCCAGCACCGGTGCTGTATGGAAGCCACCCGCATCGGGCTGGGTCGCAAGGGCCTCAGGTTCCATCCATACCCTGAAGGCCAGAACCCGCGTGGATGTGCCTGTGTTCCCGCCAGCCGGCTGCGACAGCAAAAACATCATCGGCTGCGCATAGAAGGTCACAGGTTGGCTGCCGGAAAAATCTCCAAAGCTGCCCGCCAGTTCTCCGCTGTCGAAGACCTGGTACACGTCATCCACGTCGGGCGGTCCGGCCAGGGCCAGCTTATCTCCAGGGTGTGCCTCAAGAACTACCCGGATGCGATACCACGCGTACCCCCAATACCCGGCGTGGCCCCTGGCCGTCCAGCCCGGAACGTATCCTGTGTATCCGCCCACCGGATTAAACGTCCCGTTCTTCGGCGTCAGGTCCACGGTCTCCCAGTTCGAGTCGTCAAATCCCGGCTGTGCCCAGAGCGGCTCGCGGGTCAGCGGATCGATGGGCGAATCGCCGACAGTAAATTTCCATGGCCCGTAGAGCGGCTCGGCGGACTGGCCCAGAATGATGTGCTCCGCGCCGCCGGTTCGCTCAAATGTTTGTTGGGCAGCCGCTGACTGAGCTTGCGGCCATGCTCCAATACTCACCCAGAGAAGTATCAGCAACGGTACGCGAACGCGTTGTGCCATGGCGGAACCTCGATTGCGAGCTGGAAGCCTCTACATGAACTATATCCACTGATGAACCAGGCAAGCGGAAATCTTCTTTTTTCAGAACGTTGAGCCGGTTGTTGAGTCAGAGGTTTTGTCAGATGGAATTATTAAAAAACTCTGTTGCGTGCAGATTATTGTATCCCGCTGTAATAATTCACGCTATATTTTGAGTTAATAAGTCCTAATCTCGTAGATCGAGAACGGACGAGAAAGAAGAGGTCAATCATGGCAAAATCCCCACGCATTAAACCGCGGTCCGTCAAGCCTCCCCAGGCAATGTCGGTCAAGCCTCCACAAGCCAATTCCGTCAAGCCGCCTCAGGTTACGGGGCAGGCGCGCGTCGTCCTCCCGGGCAGCGAGAAAGCCACAGCTCTTGATGCCGTCCGGCTGAAGGCAACGCCGGCCAAGACGAAGATGACCGTATCGGTCATCGTGAAACGCAAAGAGCCCCTGAAGATCAACACTCGGGGCGGCAGGACGAGCGGGCCGGCTCGCGTGAGCCGCGCTCACTTCAAGAAACACCACGCCGCTGATCCCGCGGCAATCAAGCTGGTTCGGGCGTTTGCCCGGGAGTTCAACCTCAAGGTCGAACCTGATCCAAGTGCTGCCGCGCGGCGCACGGTGCAGCTTACCGGCACAGCCGCGGATATGCAAAAGGCATTTGGTGTTGTGCTGGAACAGAAGACCGTTAATGGAACGGAATACCGGGTGCGCGAGGGCGCGATTCATTTGCCGGAATCGCTAACTGGACTAGTGGAGGCTGTGCTGGGGTTGGATAACCGTCCCCAGGTACAGCCTCACTTTCGTGTCCATGCCGCCTCAGCAACCGCGCCCAGCAGCTACACCCCGCCTCAAGTAGCCCAGGCATACAAATTCCCCGCCAAAGCCAGCGGAGCCGGGCAGACCATCGGGATCCTCGAGTTCGGCGGAGGCTACCGGCAGGCCGATCTGACCGCTTACTTCAAGACGCTGGGAATCCCCGCGCCGGCCATTACAGCCGTCAGCGTGAACGGCGGAAAGAACAATCCCTCAAAGGCCAGCGGCCCCGACGGCGAGGTGATGCTGGACATTGAAGTGGCCGCTTCCGTGGCGCCGGGGGCGAAGGTTGCGGTTTACTTTGCTCCCAACACCAGCCGTGGATTTATCGACGCCGTCACCACTGCTGTGCACGACGCGGTCAACAAGCCAAGCGTGATCTCCATCAGCTGGGGTGGGCCGGAGTCAACCTGGTCACAACAGACGATGATTGCTCTGGATGCAGCTTGCCAATCGGCCGCTGCGCTGGGAATCACCATTACCGCTGCAGCGGGAGACAACGGCTCAACCGACGGAGCGAAGGGCAACAATGTCGACTTCCCGGCGTCCAGCCCGCACGTCCTGGCCTGTGGAGGAACCAAGCTCAATGCCAACGGAGCAACCATCGTCTCCGAGGTGGTGTGGAACGAGCTGGCCAACAACGAAGGCGCCACCGGCGGCGGCGTGAGCAACGTATTTGCTTTGCCCGCCTGGCAGGCCAACGCGCATGTCCCGGCGCCGAGCGTCAGCACGGGTGGGCGCGGCGTGCCGGATGTAGCTGGCGACGCAGATCCCACCACCGGCTACACCATTCGCGTGGACGGCCAGACGACCGTCATCGGTGGAACCAGCGCGGTTGCTCCGTTGTGGGCCGGCCTGCTAGCGGTGGCCAACCAGCAACTCGGCTCTCAAGTGGGCTTCATCCAGCCGGCTATCTACGCGGCCAGGGCTGCCTCGGCCTTCAACGACATTACCCAGGGCAACAACGGAGCCTTTTCCGCAGGGCCGGGATGGGACGCCTGCACCGGGCTTGGGTCGCCGATCGCCAGCAAGCTGATACCGCTGCTGGCGCCGGCCAAGGCTAGTGCCAGGCGAAGAAAACCAGTGAAAAAACCCGGGAAGGCTGTCAGGAAGAAGGCAAAGTAAGAGTAACCTACCCTACCCGCTTGCCTGTGCAGGCGGGTAGAGTAGTTAGGTGATTCTTCTGTAGGGCTGTTGGATGGGTTACAACAAGGATGTTCTCAATACTGCCTCGCCCGCCTAATTGAACGAGGCGATAGCAACGGCTTCATCGTCCTTGATGTCGAAGACTGTGTACAGCTTGGTCAACTGCAGCAATCCTTGAACCTTCCTGGTTAGCTTCAGCAGCTTGACCTCGGCCTGCTGATTCTTTGCAGATGTAAAGGCGCTCACCAGCTCGCCCAACCCTGCGCTGTCGATGTAGTCTACATTTCCCATGTCGAGCAGAATCTTCTTCTTTCCCTTGCCCAGCAAACCGCGAACGGCTTCGCGCAGCTGCACGCTGCCTTCGCCCAGGGTAATTTGTCCGCTAAGGTCCAAAACGCTGACGCCGCTCACTTCTCGGGAAGCAATTTTCAGTGCCACGGTCTTTCCTCCTTGTTGGTCTTTCGGTTATGGAACTCTGGCAATTCCGGGACGGAATAGCCACCGGTGCGCCCTGCGCTGCACCGCGAAAAGATTGACCTCCATCCGCCGCCAAAGCTTCCTTTGTAGTTACTTTATCTTGTTTCGCCCGCCAGTGCCAGATGTTTGACCTGAGTCAACTTTATTAAAACAATCTGCAAGAGCCCCGCACATCGCGCATTTTGTTTTTCATATCCAGGAAAATTCATAGGCTCTATGGTCGCGTTTTGAAAATAATATTGACACTCCGCGCACGCTCACTAAAAAACTATAAATATTTTGGTGAGGGCGGCGAGTTCCGGATTCCCGGTTCGCATTGAAAACAAATAAGTTATCGGTCCCATAGGCTCACATAACTCTGGAGATGCAGCCTTTGTTATTCCCTTATGTATTGCACTAATGGAGGGAGATTGACGCATTTCCTGACGTCGCTCAGAATCTGGTCTTCACATCATCCATTTTTCAGCGAATTGGCCGGGCGAACAGATTTCGAATGTATACCGCGTTCCATCTGTTCGCAGAGCTATGTCAATGCTGCGCGCAAATGCGCCCGATCCCCTCTACCGTCCCCAGGAACCATTTGCACCAATGCATATTGACTTTCAATCGTTCAGCACAACATTGACCAGTGAACTATTGATACGCATACCGCTAACGCTGTAGTCGATGTAGCCAAGATCGCGAAAGCGATTTAGAAAGAAACTTACGCGGGATCTGGTGGTGCCGATCATTTCCGCCAGGGTTTCCTGACTGATCTTAGGGATGGCAGGGATGGGCTTCGATTCCTCGCCGAAGTTAGCCATCAGCATTAACAACCGTGCCAAGCGCTTTTCGCTCGAGTTGAACAAATGATCGACCAAGTCTGCTTGCATGCGGTTGTTGCGGGAAACCAAGTACGTTAGAAACTGCTCGGCGAACTTCTGCTCACGGTGGAGTAGGTCCTGCATGACCATCTTTCCAATGCGAATGATAATGCAGGATTGAAGGGCGCACGCGGAGGAAACACGAAGCGACTCCCCAGCCAGGGCGGATTCTCCGAAAAAACTGCCCGCGGTAAGGTATGCGATAACGGCTTCCTTGCCACTCATCGACACAACGGTGAGCTTTACCTTGCCGCTTTGAATATAATAAACTGCATCGGCTATGTCGCCTTGCGAGTAAATGGACTCGCCAGTCTCGCATTCGAGCCGCGTTCTTCCTGATATATACTTATTAATCGGAATCTCAGGAACGAATGTAGGATACTTCTTCAGCAAAGCAACGGCCTGATTCGGAACAAGCTTCAGGTTATGATGCGCAACTGGCGTTAAAGGAAAATCGCGGCCCTGCGGACTTCCTTGCACTGCACTCGTCATAGTAACAAAGCTAGTAGCCATGATAGACACCTTTCAATCTTGCAGAATGTGCAAAGTCATGAATTACCGTCATCCTTTGCAACGTCGATATAACCAGGATACGGAATGTGAGTAGGAGTGAATATCGGCGATAACTGTGATTAATGTAGGCATTTGTCGTGCCTGATGGGTAGGGGATTACCTACACCATTTAGCGAATATAAGAACTATGTTATGCGTAATGATACAGCGGAACCATACGACACCGTTCTACTTTAGCTGCAGTTTCATTATGTTTTTCATTAGACGCATTTCG
>JBEKDX010000005.1:0-28173 GCA_050014135.1 Occallatibacter sp. | reverse complement strand
CGCCAGCCGCGAGATGGGCAGCGTCTGCAGCCACACTGTCCCCGGCCCTTGCAGCGCGGCCAGAAAAATTCCATCGCCGCCGAAGAGCGCATTCTTGATTCCGGGAACCGTGGTGATATTGAAGCCCACAGACGACTGGAATGCGCCCACGTGACCGGGATGCACGCGCAACACTTCGCCCGGAGCCAGGTTCTTCACAATCAACTCGCCCGATAGCTCCAGCCATGCGGTGCCCTGGCCGCCGACCCTTTGTAGCAGGAAGCCGTCGCCGCCAAAGATGCCCGCCCCCAGCGACTGCTGGAAGCCCACGCTGAGTGTCACCTGCGTCGTGGCGCAGAGAAAGCCATGGCGATGGATCATGTACTCGCTGCCCGGCGCAACCTCGACCGGCACAATGTGGCCCGGCACTTTGGTGGCAAAGGAAACCACTCCGGCAGCGCCGTAAGCGCGGTACTCGGTCATGAAGAGGCTGCCTCCGCCGGCCACCCGCTTCAACGCACCAAAGATTCCGCCGCCGCCGCCCATCTGCGTGTGGGTCGTCATCTGGATTGAAGAGGTCATCCAGGAGAGCTCGCCGCTCTCGGAAAAGACGCTTTCGTTGGGGTCAAGCTGCACGTCCAGCACGGGCATCGTGGTGCCCACAATTTTGGTTTGCATGGGTGATCTCCTTTTATTGGATAGTGTACCGGCACAGACCGGAAGTGATTCGCGATAGAATCAAATTCTTCATGAAGAACAGGAAAATTCTGTCCATTTTTTTCCCGGTCCTTGGCGTACTTGCCACCTTTCTGGCAGGCTGTCACACGGACCAGTTGCCCGTACTCGACCATCCCCGCCTCGCATCCGGCGTGACGATGCAGGACGTGAATTTTTTCTCGGCGGCGCTCAAGCGGCAGATGCCCTACCGGGTCTTTCTGCCCGCAAAGATCAGCCCCGGCCAGAAGCTCCCCGTCGTCTATCTTCTGCACGGCGGCAACGGTAACTTCCGCGACTGGTCGAATGACTCCGATGTCGCTCGCTACGCGCCGCAGGGCTTGATTCTGGTGATGCCGGAGGGCGCTTTCTCCTATTACCAGAACGCGGCCTTGAAACCGGAGGACAAGTACGAAGACTATCTGATCAACGATCTGATCGCCGACGTGGAGGATCGCTTTCCCGCCGCCACGGGACGAGAGAATCGTGCCATCATCGGAATTTCGATGGGCGGATTCGCGGTAGCCAAGCTGGCTCTCAGCCGCCCGGAGCTGTTCGCGTTCGTTGGTGCTTTCAGTCCTTCCATTGATGTCTGCGAACGGCGATTCCATTGGATGCAATGGTGGAGGCTGACCAATATCTTCGGGCCTTACGGAAGCAACACACGCAAACAAAGCGATCCCTTCGTGCTTGTGCAATCAGCCGATCCCGCCGCGACGCCATTTCTCTATCTCACCGCCGGAGACCAGGAGCCTCTGCTCGAACCGAATCGCCGCTTCGCAGCCCGCCTCCACGAACGGCATTTCGATTACGAGTTCCACACCAAGCCCGGCGGGCACGACTGGGGCGAATGGGACTCCCAGCTTCCCGGCTGCTTTGAGAGCCTGCTCCGTCACCTCAAGCAGGCGCGCTGGCACCTGATCTCTGTGCACCCGCGCCCTGCCCAAGACCAAACTCCGTGACTTGAGTTAAGATCGCCATGCCCGCGCTCAAATTCGGCTGCTGGGCCAATTAACCCCGAAAGCAACGCAAATACATGCCAGGCAATTCAAATCTCGAATCCAAATAGTTTCCATAAACCTCTGTCAGAAAACAAGTTAAATGCATGGAACCTAAAACGCCTAGAAGACAAGTAACGATAGTAATGAATAAATTTATGTAAATATTACACTCGTTCACACTTTAGGATTGACAGCCTGAAATTGGGACAACTATGATCAGTTCGCTTCCCCACTGGATCCATTCTGGGCACTGAAACGCGTAAGCCCTCCCCCCCCTCCAGGCAAAGTTCAACCCACAAGGAGACTCCAATGAAATCAAACCTTTCGATGAAGAAATCCATCCTCGGATTCGCGGTATGTCTTCCCATGCTGTGCGCAAGCCATTCTGCACAGGCAAGCATAGGAGCAGGAAACCTGGAATTATCCGTAGACAACGAAACCGTTTATAACGGAATGGGAAGTAATCAAACCGGCCCAAACGTTACCCTGGGGACGACACTGACAGCAGCTGTCATGGTTCAGGGCGTTAGCGGCAATGGAGGCACGACCTACGTTACCTGTTATGCGAACGGAAGCCAGATCTTTTCTGAGGCCACAACTGTGAGCCTGACGCCTGCCACATTTACGTGGAAGCCGTCGGCAGCCGGAAGTTACATAGTCTATTGCTCGGCTGATTACACCGGCAATTATGCCAACGGAACTGTATACACCGACGATATCACCGTGCCGGTTGTAGCTGCGCCGCCGCCGGGCGTGCAAGGCTTTATCGACCCCAAGTATGTTGTTGTGGGCGTAACCTACGCGCCACCGGGTTCAAGCAGCAATGTTACATACACGAACACAACCTCGGTAGGCAACACGACTACGATCAGCAATTCGTTTAGCAATGATGTTGGTTTTAGCGTCTCGGATACGATGGCAGGGAAAATCTCAGCGGGATGGTTCAGCGGAGGCTTCAAAATCACTGCGACCGAATCCACGGATTATACGCAGGGGTCAAGCAGTTCCACAACGACTACTATCAGCAAAGCGACCACGGTAGCGTATAAAACATCCGGAACCCCCACGGAAGCCCCGGTGAACAGCGACTACGACTATATCTGGCTGTGGCTGAACCCCGAGTTGTTCATTACCTACACGGCCGCATCCGGAAGCAACCCGGAAAGCGTGGTACTCAATGGCTATGGCATGGATCCGAATGATCCTGCAACCGGGCTGCCTCAAACGGGTGTGACGTACACAGCAGGCCCCGATGTAATCGAAGTCCAGGTAGGGTGCCTCAACGGCCACTTTAGTTGCGGAAGCGATTTGGGATGGAATAACGGGGAAGCGCCCGGCTCCTTTATTACATCGGGCCTGCTTGCTCGCAGTTGGCAGTCGGTTTCGAATGGGTATTATTGGCCTTCTGGAGAGCAACCCGGCCTCTCATTCAGCGATGTCTGCCAAATCCTGACATTCGATCCTTTGGCAACCACACCCAGTCAATGCTCCACGCAAAACGACTACACACTGTTCAATACGTTGCCGTCCACAACCACCGACGGGCGGTTCTCGAAGATCCCATATCCTCCTAACCCCATTCAGTATCCGATCGGCGGAGCAAATGAGTCTTACAGCATGGTGCAGACGGACACGCTGAGCCAATCCACGGGCAACTCGACGCAGATCAAGCAGGCATTCAGCGTCTCAGAGCAATTCAGCACTTCAGCATTTTGGGGGTTGGTTTCAAACTCAATCACTTTCAAGGAATCCGATACCCTGACATGGAATTACTCGTCGCTGAACACAATCACCACAACGACAACCTTGACGGACGCATTGTCGATCACAGGTCCGCCTGTTACCCCGCCGTATCCTGCCAATGAACCCGTTGAATTCATCGGCTATCAGGACAACACCTTCGGAACATTTGCCTTTGTTCCTGTGGACTACTGTCCGTCAGGGAGTATTCTCTGCACCCCATAAGGGTTCTCCCCGAGCAATAAGCGAACACGGCCTGCCTATCATCTAGAGGCAGGCCGTGCATAAATTGTTTCTGCAGCCCGGCGGCCACGATAGGGTCGAATGGGACTCCAAGATTCTGGGCTGCTTTGAGAGCCTGATTCGGCATCTCAAACCTGCGCGCTGATCCCTGATCTCCGCGCCCCGCACACTACCCATGACACAAATTCCATCTCAATGGCTTGAGAGCGCGTCGTCTTGCTTTAGTTCAGATCTACCGACGGGTTATCCAACTCCGCACGTAGATAGTATTACTAAAGTGCACACTAAAGCATATATGATATTCATAATATTAGTCACTATTTTTCACAAAAGTACATTATTGTTCTCTGAATGCTCATTCTTGCGGGATTTCGTTATGAATTCTTCGCGCTCCCCCCACGGATAATCACTGAAACGAAAAGGAGATTCACATCGTGACTACTCGAAGCACAACCGCAAAATGTCTGTTTATTGCAATCGCCCTTCTCTGCTTGTCGCTATCAGCACCAAATGCAACCGCTCAGGCTGGCATACCACAGGGAGTGATGCAGTATCCAACCGGGTATTACGGGGTTCTGGTCGCAGGTTTCCCGATTACATTTAACTGTACAGTCAACTATGTCGGCAATATGCCGGCGTCCGCTTTTGCAAACGGCATTACCGTCTCGGGTCCGGGTGGATATGTCAGCCATGGAGGCTCAGCCGTCAAAAACAATGGCTCTGTCTACCTAACGTATGTGACAACTCTGTCGAATGTCGGAAACTACACCACCTGGTGTCTGGGAGGTATGGAAGAGGCGAACACAGTCACATTCACCGTGGCTGCCACAGAAACGACCACTATTGACCCCCTCTATCAAGTAGTCTCCATCCTCTACGCGCCGCCCGGCAACCAGAGTTCTCAAGGGTATGGCGATAACACCACAGGCGGCACGACTACCACGATTGGAAGCAGCTTCACGTTCGCGGAGGAAGTGACCTACACTTCGCAAGCCGGAACCATCCCGATTCTAGATCTATCGGCCAGTGGATCAGACGCTGAATCTTATGGGTTCTCAACCACGTCCAACAACAGCAGCGCATTTACCACGAGTTGGATAGACGCCATTAATTTTGCTACCGACGACAACAGCAACACCACATATAACCCTGCCAAATCAGATGCAATAAATCACAACCTTGACAGTTTCGTCATCTGGCTCAATCCGCAAGTTACGATCCTGTCGGATGGAATGATTCCATTAAGCTACACCGTAAACCCGCAGCCCACAACGGGCGTATCGGCGATTGTAGCTGATATGCTCCCGGGTCCGGTTCCGGCGATCTCCATGGAGCCGACGGCGGGGAGCATATCGACAACGAACCCGTCGGGGATCTCCACTGTCCCTCTTTCGTATCTGCAGCCGCAGGCAATCGCAAATGACCAAGACAATGGCAATGCTTATATGCCCGGCTTGGCTGCCATTTGCAAAAATCAAACCTACTATCCGAATAACTGCGCAGGAGATCCGAACGGTCAATGCGGGTGCACTCCAGCCGACTTTGCGCCCATTCTAGCCCTGGACCCGCTTCTGAATTACAACACCACTACCTACACTGCCAATCCTGTCGCTGGCACCGTGAGTCCGCTGGAATCGGACGCCTCCGGTGCAAGCGTTTGCGCGGAGAATCCAGTCCCCACAACCGCCAATTGCCGCTACGTGATCGTTCCGATCGAAACGAAAAGCACCACACCGTTATTTGAACCGCTCAGCGGCAGCGCAGGAGTAACCTATACAGTCACGGACGGAACAACCACCGTCGAAACCATTGGCACTCAGTCGAGCATAAACCTGAGTTCCAATGTAGGCTGGAGCTACTCCTTTGGACCCTTGATGTCGTCAATTAAGACCACAGATACTTGGACGTGGACGCAAACCGAAAGCGTGGGAAATTCAAGCGGAAAGGCGAATTCCATGAGCGTTCTCCTCAAAACCTCGGACGCCGGATGCGGTGAAAACGTCAACGTCTACGAGGATACCGTTTACCATACCTTTGCGTTTCAGGTACCGACAGGTTCCTTCGGTTGCAATTAGGCAAGGTGACATCAAAGTAAAAGGCGCCAACGGCTTTCCGCCATTAACAAGGTTCCAACCGCCAGGTGGATTTTCCCGCAAGGATGAGTCTGCCCGGCGCGATCTGCAGTTGCTGGGCGGTAAGAGCTGTGCCTTTGCTGCCCGCCACCACCGATTGCTTACGACTTCCAGACAAGCCCGGCGGCCACAACTGGGGCGAGTGGGACTCCTAGATTCTGGGCTGCTTTGAGAGCCTGCTTCGGCATCTTAAACCTGCGCGCTGATCCCTGATCTCCGCGCCCCGCACCTAGTTTCGCCAGTTTTTCATTTTCCAAAACTCGCCGTAACCCTATCGAATGCACTACCCTAGCCTATGAGGGTATGCATCCGTTGATCCGATCCTTCCGCAAAGCACTCTGGCTGGCGCTGGAGCACGACGTGCTCAACACCGCCAAGGCTGCCGCCTATTCAGGGATGCTGGCGCTTTTCCCGGCGCTGGTCGTGCTCACGGCGCTGCTGGCCCAGGTGCCGGAGGGCACTTCGCTGGTGGGCGAAATCCGCGGCGCCTTCGAGCAGTCGCTGCCCGGCGACTCAATGTCGATCCTGCACTCCGCGCTGCAAACAAACCGCTTCCACTCCGGGCAATTGATCTTCTCCGCCGCCTTCCTCTCAGTCTTTGCCGGCCTGGGCGTGATGCTCTCGCTGATGGAGGGCTTTCGCCGCGCCTATCAGTTTCCGCTCGAGGATTGGGATTTCTGGCAGCGGCGCATCCGGGCTCTGCTGCTGGTGCCGATCGTGCTGGTGCCCCTCTCGCTGGCGACCCTGGTGGTTGTCTTTGGCCGTCAGTTCGAGGCCTGGATGATCGTGAACGCCGGCCATGAGCTTCGCCACTTCGTGCTCTTCGCATGGCGGATGGCGCGCTGGGCCATCGCGCTGATGACCAGCGTCAGCGTTCTGGGCGCGCTCTACCACTTCGGCACCCAGCGCAAGGAGCACTGGGCGTGGGTGGGACCGGGTGCGGTGGCTGCCACTGTGGTCTGGTTCCCTTCCACGCTGGCCTTCGGATGGTATGTGACGCGCATTGCAGACTACTCGATGTTCTACGGCTCCTTTGGCGCCGGCATCGCCACGCTGGTCTGGCTCTACATCACCTCTTTTAGCGCACTGCTGGGCGCGGAGCTGAATGGCGTTCTTTTTCGGGAACGCCAGGAAGAGGCCTCCTCTTCCACAAGCCCTGATCCGGTGTCTTCTGGTCTGTGACAGGTTTCACCGACCATTGTGCTGCTTCTCCCGCATAATACATCCAGGTGTACTGCGGTCTCATCCCCCTCATCCAGTACAACAGACCGCGCAAATCAAGCCGTTCAACCTTCCCTGGAGCAAGCCCATGCCTTTCGCAGAATTGAGCCTGACCGATTCCGCTATCCAACGCCGCGCCAAGATCGTCGCCACACTGGGGCCAGCTTCGAACACCGTGCCCGTCTTCCGCGACCTGGTGCGCGCGGGGGTCGATGTCGTCCGCCTGAATTTTTCCCACGGCACCCAAGAAGAAAAGCTGGCGCTGATCCAGATGATCCGCAAGGTGAGCCGCGAGGAGCACAAGCCGCTCTGCATTCTGGGCGACCTGCAAGGCCCCAAGATTCGCACCTCGAAGCTGAAGGATCATCAGTCCGTGCTGCTGAAGGCCGGCGGGCGGTTGACTATCACGCCGCGCGAGGTTCCGGGCACCGCCTGCCTGGTGGGCACCACCTTCAAGACGCTGGCCGAGAACGTCGAACAGGGTTCACGCATTTTGCTCTCCGACGGCCTCATCGAATTGCGCGTCCAAGAGGTGGAAGGCGGCGATGTCTTCTGCGAGATCATCAACGGCGGTATGCTGGGCGAGAACAAGGGCATCAACCTGCCGGGAATTCCGGTGCGCGTGCCCTCACTGACAGAAAAAGACGCCGACGACCTGGAATTCGCGCTGAAGAACGGTGTGGATGCCGTTGCGGTTTCGTTTGTCCGCACCGCCGAGGATGTCCGCCTGGTGCGCAACCGCGTGGCGGCGCTGGGAGGCGAAAGCTGGATCGTCGCCAAGCTCGAGAAACCCCAGGCCATCGAGGATCTTGATGCCATTCTCAACGCCGCTGACGCCATCATGGTGGCCCGCGGCGATTTGGGCGTCGAGCTGCCGCCCGAGCAGGTTCCCGCCATCCAGAAGCACATCATCCGCCGCGCCGCCGAGTTCCGCAAGCCGGTCATCACCGCTACCCAAATGCTCGAGTCGATGATCGAGAACCCGCGCCCGACGCGCGCCGAGGTCTCCGACGTGGCCAACGCCGTCTACGACGGCACCGACGCCGTGATGCTCTCCGGCGAATCAGCCGTGGGCAAGTACCCGGTCGAGGCCGTCGCGATGATGGCGCGCATCGTCATCGATGCCGAGCGACATATCAAAGAGCAGGAGTACACGGACCGGCGCAAGCAACGGCGCACGCGCTTGTCTATCGCCGAGACGATCTGCGAGGCCACGGCCCACGCCGCGGACGATCTGGATCTGCGCGGCATTGCGCTGTTTACCGAGTCAGGATCGACCGCGCGGAAGCTCTCGAAGTACCACCCCAAGGCGCCCATCTACGCCCTCAGCCCGATTGAGATTACCATCAACCGCCTCAATCTCCTCTGGGGCACAACCCCCATCCGCTGCGCCAAGATCAGCTCCAACGAGGCCATGGTCGAGTGCGCCGAGAGCATGCTGGAGCAGGGCGGATACGTGCGGCCCCGCGAGGTGATCGCAATCGTTGCCGGCACCCGCACCAAATCCGGCTCGACCAACTTCCTCCGCCTGCACGTGATGGGTGAGCGCCAGGAGCGCGCGCGCATCTTTGTTCCCCAGGAAGATGAGCCGCGACCCGAGGCTGTTTTGGAAGAATCGGAAGCGCAGGCAATCCCCGCGGCCAAGCCGAAGCGCGCTGCCAAGGCAGCCAAGAAAAAGTAAGTGGCCTTCCCTGCCAAGCGCAAACGCCACTCTGTCGAGAGTGGCGTTTGTGCGCATACTGACTTCATTTCCGTCCGCGCTTCAAGCCGAAGGCGGCTGCCCCACCGCAGGTGGCTACTTAGCAGCCAACTGTCGCAGCACGTACTGCAAAATGCCGCCGTGCTCGAAGTACTCGATCTCCTGCGGCGTGTCGATGCGAACCGTTGCATGGAGCAGCTTCTGCTCGCCCGTTGGGCTGGCAGCGACGACTTGCAGTGTGCGGCCTTGGGCGAATTTTTCCGCGAGTAGTTTCGCGAGTCCTGGGAAAGAAAAAACTTCTTCGCCGGTCAGCCCGAGCGACTCGACATTTTGTCCGTCGGCAAATTGCAACGGCAGAATTCCCATGCCGACTAGATTCGACCGGTGAATGCGCTCGAAGCTCTCGGCAATGACCGCGCGTACGCCCAGCAGCTTCGGTCCCTTGGCCGCCCAATCGCGCGACGAGCCGGAGCCGTATTCTTTTCCCGCAAGAATAATCAGCGGCACATTGCGCTCGGCGTACTTCCGGCTGGCGTCGAAGATACTCATCGGCTCGCCCTCAGGCAAGAGACGTGTAACTCCGCCCTCCGTCCCCGGCGCGAGTTTGTTTCTCAGCCGCACATTGGCGAAGGTACCGCGCACCATCACTTCATGGTTGCCGCGCCTCGATCCGTAGCTGTTGAACTCCGGCGTTCGCACGCCTTTATCTGCCAGGTATTTTCCGGCAGGGCTAGAGGCTTTGATGTTACCGGCAGGCGAGATGTGATCTGTAGTTACCGAGTCGCCCAGCACGGCCAGCACACGCGCGCCGAGAATCTCGGTAACTGGCGCGGGAGTAAGAGTGATGCCGTCAAAGTAAGGAGCTTTTCGGATATAAGTCGAGTCCGGCTCCCACTGATAGACTTCGCCGGTGGGAAACTTCAGTCCCTGCCAGTTAGCGTCGCCCTGACTCACGGTTGCGTATTCCCGGCGGTAGCTCTCGCTGGAGACTCCCTTTTCCATCGCCTCAGCCACTTCGGCTTGCGTCGGCCAGATGTCTTTCAGAAAAACCGGATTGCCTTTCTCATCGCTGCCCAACGCGGTTGTCTCGAAGTTATGCCCAATGCTACCCGCCAATGCATAAGCCACCACCAGCGGCGGACTCATCAGGTAGTTAGCGCGAACGTCCACATTCACGCGGCCTTCAAAGTTACGGTTGCCGCTCAAGACGCTGACTGCAACCAGACCATGTTCGTCGATGCTCTTGGAGACATCGGCGGGAAGCGGCCCTGAGTTACCAATACAGGTGGTGCATCCGTATCCGACAACATTGAAGCGCAGCTTTTCAAGATAAGTCAGTAAGCCTGCCTTGGCGTAGTAGTCAGTCACTACGCGCGAGCCGGGCGCCAGCGAAGTCTTCACCCACGGCGGGACAGAGAGTCCTTTTTCGACAGCCTTCTTCGCCAGTATTCCCGCGGCGATCATCACCGATGGATTCGAAGTATTGGTGCAACTGGTGATGGCCGCGATGACCACAGAGCCATGATTGAGATAGGTGTCCGGATCAACGCCGAAGCGAGCTTTCACAGTCGCAGCCGCTTGCGCTGTATCGGTCACTGGCTCACGCTTCCACTTAGCCGCCGTGCGCGTTCCCAACGGCTTGGCCGTGGGCGAGAGCAGCGCTGGCAACTGCTCGGCAAAGCTTGATGCCGCATCCCGCAGTAGCACGCGATCCTGCGGGCGTTTGGGTCCGGCGACGCTCGGCTCAACAGTCGCCAAGTCCAGTTGCAAGGTCTGCGTATACTCAGCCTCCGGCGTCGCGGCGGTATGAAACAAGTCCTGAGCCTTGTAGTAGGCCTCGACCAGCGCAATCTGCTCCTCGCTTCGGCCAGTGAGTCGCAGAAAGCGCAGCGTCTCGGCGTCCACTGGAAAGATGCCGCAGGTCGCGCCATACTCGGGCGCCATGTTGCTGATGGTGGCGCGGTCGGCCAGCGGCAGCTCGGTGATTCCTGGCCCATAAAATTCGACAAACTTACCCACAACGCCCAGCTTGCGCAGTGATTGAGTTACAGTCAAGACTAAGTCAGTCGCCGTCGCGCCCTCGCGCAACTTGCCGGTCAACTTGAAGCCCACCACCTGCGGCACCAGCATGGATACGGCCTGGCCGAGCATTGCCGCCTCGGCCTCGATGCCGCCCACGCCCCAGCCCAGCACGCCCAGGCCATTGATCATCGTAGTATGCGAGTCAGTGCCGACGACCGTATCGGGATAAGCAACTAACTCGCCCTTTGCTTCGGTGGTGAAAACGACGCGCGCGAGATACTCCAGATTGACTTGGTGACAGATGCCCATCCCCGGCGGCACGGCGCTGAAGTTATGAAAGGCCGTCTGCCCCCATTTCAGAAAAGCGTAGCGCTCGCGGTTTCGCTGAAACTCCAAAAAGGTATTGGCATCCAGAGCGCCCGCTACGCCGTACTCATCCACCTGCACCGAATGGTCTATCACCAACTCGGCGGCAATGAGCGGATTCACCCGCTCCGGCGAGCCGCCCAACGCATGAATCGCATCGCGCATCGCGGCCAGATCGACAACCGCGGGCACCCCGGTAAAGTCCTGCATCAGCACCCGCGCCGGCATATAAGCAATCTCGCGGCTTGGCTCGGCCTTGGGCTGCCAGTTAGCCAGGAATTCGATGTCGGCCGCAGTTACGTTCACGCCATCCTCGCGGCGCAGCAGGTTCTCGAGCAGTATCTTCAGGCTGAAGGGCAGACGGTTCAAATTGAAACCGCGCGCCGTGAGCGCCGGCAAACTGAAAAATGTATAGGCGCGATTTCCAGAGGCGAGTATGGTCTTGCTGGCAAAACTATTCATCAGGGAATGACCTCTCTATCCGCATTCGTGCGGATGCGATTAAAAACCAGGACGCTCCCGGGCTGGCGCTTGGCCAGCCGGAGTGGTCGCGATTCCGAGACCGGGCAATCGAAGATTCATCAAAATCAGATTACACAACAGGAGGGGCGGCGGCCACGGTCGCGGCGGCCACGGCGAAAGCGCCTGAGCAGCGGCCTTTCTTTTGCCGGATTGGAGATGAAGCGGCGCATCGGCTCTACATAGATTCTATCGCGAACCGGGATTGAGGGAAAGATGAGAGTGGAACCGGGCGCAACTCCACTCTTACACCGAGAACGAATTACTTCTTGCCAGCAGCCGGCTGCGTCAGGCTCACATTGGAAAAGACGGCGGTGGTCAGGCCGTTCGCGTTATGCGCGCATACGCCAATGCCCACGTAGACTGAATCATTCAGGGCAATGGTCGTCGAGGAAAACGGCGTCATCTTTCCATCGGCGGTGAGTACGGAAGCCGTGAAGAGATTGCCCTTGCGTTCGATGCGAATGCTCTTCGGGTTGCGAATGGGAGCTTCCACGTCATCGGTTTTTCCGCCAGCAACGGATCTGAATTGGATGGTGGTGTGCCCGTCCCGGTGAATTGCAATGTCAGCGTAGGCCGAGTCAGTGTTCAGGCTCTGACGAAAGATCAGGACGGCCTTTTCCAGCGGAACGACGCCGTCGGAGAGAAAGCTCACATCCGCCGTCAGCGTAGCGTCTCCCGAGATGCGAACCCAATCGAAGTGGAAGTCGTCCTCGCTGCCCCATAAGTCTGCCCCGCCGCCGGTCATGCGATAGCTGCCGGTTGCGGGATCGAAGACCGTTGAACCCGGCAGCGTCTTGCCAATGTCGGTCGAGCCGGTAAAGATACCGTGAGCGCCGCTCGCCAATTGCTGAGCGGCAGCAATACCGGAAGTGGTGAGCGCAAGTGCAAGAATCATATTGAAACCACGCTGAACGTAATTCATCACGTTAGTATAAAGCAGCCTGCCAAGAATTAGCCATTGACGTTTGATCAGTTAGAGGTTTCAAGCAACCAATAATGGAAGCCATCTACGATGGCCATCAACGCCGCCTGATTCAGGTCACTGCTAACTCCCGCGGTTGTCCACGACTCATGGCCGTCGGCGTGGAAGCTGACAGTAACTCGAACGTAAGCCGCAGTGTCGTGTGAGGATACGTCGATAGCTACGACGCTGAACCTGCCAAGATGCATCTGCGCGAGAGCCGGATAGCTCTTTTCCAGTTCGCGCCGCATGGCTTTGGTCAACGCATCCACCGGGCCGGCGCCTTCAGCTCGACTTACTTTGACGGTAGAATCGCCAAGGCACAACGACATGGAGGCCTGCACGTATCTGTTTCCGGTTTCGTCGGATTCGTCAATCACTCTCCAGCTCTTTACACTGAAGCGAGTTCGCAGGGTCTTCAGCACCCTCATGCAGGCCAGCCGGAATGAGACTTCACTGGAGGTATAGCCGCCGCCTTCAATCATCGACGGATTGGCGTCCATCAAAGCCTGGGCCTGCTCGGAATCGAGAGCAACGCCAAGCGATTCAGAGAGCATCATGATGTTTGCTCTTCCCGATTGCCCATTTACGCCGATAACAGGAGAGGCGCCGACTCGAGCGGGATCGCACCACAGATAAGCGCCGGGGTTTTTGCGTTCGCTGCTGCCATGCATTCCGGCCCAGGTGCCATAGGCTCCGAAGCCGACAATCGGCGCGCCGTGCGGCACGTCAAGTCCAAAGGCTCCATAAGTGGAATGCGCAAGACTGGTGAGTCCGGTGAGCGCTTCGGGAGTTACAAACTCCGCCTCGCCGCGGAGTTGCATACTGCCAATCACCGTAGTCAGATTCACGTTGCCGCAACGCTCGCCGGTTCCCACCAGCGTGCCTTGAATTTGCGCTGCGCCGGCAAGAATGGCGGCGCGGGTATTGCTAACTCCGAGACCGCGATCGGTGTGGCCATGAAAGCCGAATTGAACGCCGGGGTAATCCCGCACCAGGCCGCTGAAAGCCTGAGTGACTTCTTCCGGGCTGGATCCGCCGGCGGTATCACAGATCACGAATCGACTTACTTTCTGGCGGGCGCATTGCGCGGTCATCTGATGGAAGTAATCCAGGCTGCGTTGGCTGAAATCGGCGTCGCACTCATTGCCGTTTTCGCGGCGGCCGCAAAGGGCATCCATCGCGTGCTCAAAGTCCACGATCACTTCGAGGCCATTGTCTTGCAGGCATCCAATGGTCTCGTACGCCATCAGCAGATTTTCTTCCGGCGTGGTTTCCAGCGACTTCATCACATCCAGCAGCCGGGATTTGACGACGATGACAGCAACGGGAACGCGCTCTTTACGGCTGACGATGAATTGCACATCGGGCCATTGCTGGACGTTTGCGCCGCGTCCGCGGGTTCTGCCGAACAAGGCCAGCTTCATGGCTCCGGTATCGACCGCAGCCAGCGCGCCGGTCAAATCGGTAACAAATTGGTTTGCGCCGGCAAAGCCGATTTCGGCATAGTGAACGCCAAAGGCGGCCATGCGCTCAAGCAGGCTGACTGCATTGGGCACGGAGATGTCGATGTTGGGCTGCTGCAGCCCGTCGCGAAGACTGGTATCAAACAGCTCGATTCTTCTGGCTTCAGTTTTCGTCATTGACCTTGTTTCCGAATGCAAAATCTTCCTTTTGAGGGAGCGGCCCGCCGGTAGCTCTGCGACTAATGATACCCCTGCTGAGTTTTCCGGGAACGTCTCAGAATAGCAGGGTGAAGGCGCTGGCGAAAGCTGGACGAAAAGAGGTGATGTGAGTTTTCCTCCTGAAGGCAGCGGCGGGCATACCATAATTTGTGTATGCGCCTCTTCGTTGGGATACCTTTGGCGGCAGCAGTGATTGACGAGTTCTCGGCGGTCTCGGCGCAGCTTCGCTCCGGCGGGGACGGGTTGCGCTGGATGACCCGCGAATCGTGGCACATTACCTTGCAATTTCTGGGCAATACCGGGCCGGAACAATACGAATCTCTGGTTGCGCGGTTGCGTGAGCTGCGTTTGCCCGCAGTTCCCATCGAGATTGAGCGGCTAGGCCTCATTGATCGCGCCGGCATTGTCATCGCCGCGGTTCGGCCCGCGCCGGAGCTGCTCTTGCTTCAGGAACGCATCACCGCGGCAACCCGGCGTTGCGGATTCATTCCAGAAGCTCGCCCCTACCAGCCTCATATCACGCTGGCGCGCGGCAAAGGCCCACGGCAAAGCCTCGATGCGCTCAAAGCGAAAATCAGCCGGCAGGCCAAGTTCACACGGTCTGCCGCCAAGGAATTTGTTCTCTACGAAAGCTTTCTCTCGTCCGCCGGATCACGTTACGAAATCCGCGAGCGCTTTGCGCTGGATGGGCGTTTAGAGACTGGCGGCACCGCATGAATCCATCGCCGGAATTCGATCCGGTCGCCAGCCAATTCTCGCCCCAATCTGCTATCTTCTTATGTTGCGTAATCTCACTCCAATAATCGCAGCAGCAGAACCCGAGGATAACCACTTCCATGTCTGAACCACTCCGCCGTCCGCCATCGTCTTTCTTCCGCTGGGCGATGCTCATCTTTGTCAGCCTGGCCATGTTCGGCAATTATTATGTGTACGACTGTATCGCCCCGATCGCCGACCTGCTCTCCAAGCAGCTTGGTTTTTCCGACTCCAATATCGGCCTGCTCCAAGCCATCTATAGCTTCCCAAATCTGATCATGGTGCTGATCGGCGGCTATCTTGTGGACCGCATCGGCGCGCGCAAGGCGATTTTTCTCTTCGGAACAACCTGCCTGATCGGTGCGACAGTCACCGTTCTTTCCGGCCACCTTGCTCTGATGGCCACTGGGCGGCTGATCTTTGGCATCGGAGCTGAATCGCTCATCGTCGCCGTCACCACCGCCATCGCCAAGTGGTTCCGCGGCAAGGAACTGAGCTTCGCCTTCGGCATCAACCTGATGATTGCGCGCGCCGGAACCTTGATGGCGCAGAGGTCGCCCACCTGGACCAAACTCGACTTCATGCCGGAATGGCTCAAGTTAGCCTACACCAGTTGGCGCACGCCGCTGTTGATCTCAGTAGGCATTGCCACCTTCTGCGTAATCGGCGCTCTCATCTATTGGGTGATGGAGGTCTACGCGGAAAGGAAATTCGAACTTGCTCAGGCTGGGCCAACCGACAAGGTTGTCTTCGACGATCTCTTCCATTTCGGGGTCTCGTTCTGGTATATCGTCGCGCTGTGTGTCGTTTTCTATTCGGCGATCTTTCCCTTTGAGACCTTCGCGTACAAATTTTTCATGGATGCACACGGCACTTCGCGCGAAATGGCGGGCACGATCATTGGCTTTCTAACGCTTAGCACCATGTTCGGGACGCCGCTGCTAGGCTTGTTTGTGGACAAGGTCGGCAGGCGCGCACTGCTGATGATGATCGGCTCGGTGATGCTGGTCCCTGTCTACCTCCTCATGGCCTATACCCACACCCAGGTTGCGCTCTATCTGCCGATGGCGATGATGGGCATAGCCTTCTCTCTGGTTCCCGCGGTGATCTGGCCTTCTGTGGCTTACATCGTGGACCAGAACAAACTGGGCACCGCCTACGGGCTGATGACAGTGGTTCAGAACATGGGCTTCTTTGGCTTCAATTTGGCCATCGGCTGGGCCAATGATTATGGCCATGCCAGCGACACGAATCCAGCAGGCTACCATCTGGGGATGTGGATCTTCTCGATTCTTGGGCTGCTGGGAATGCTCTTCGCCTTCCTGCTGCGGCAACGCGAGATGGGGCCGCACGGGCACGGCCTGGAGACGATCACCGCAGGCAAAAATTAGCGGCCATTTTCATTTTTTCGCGGAGAAGTCTATCGTCAATAGGCGAAGGCGTCCGCGATTTATTCCGTGCAACTGTGAACCGCGGCCCACGAGCAACCAAACCATGAAAGCCGTGAAACTGCCCACCGCCGGTGACTTGGAACGATGGCCCTGGGCTGTGCGCGGATTGCTGGGATGCGGCGCGGCCTGCGTTGTCGAGTCACTGACCTATTGGGTAAAGCCGTTTCACGCCCTTCCCATGGCTCTTGCACTTCCCACGGTCATTCTTTGCTTCTGGTTTCTGGGTATGTGGGGTGGCGTGCTTTGCACCCTGACAGAAGCTATCCTGACCGACCTTCTTCTTCTGGACAAAGCGCAATTGCAATTCCCCAACGCCAATGTTCCCCAGTGGCTGCGGCTGACGGCCTTTTTCGGGGTTTCGGTCGTTGTCGGATGGATGATCCGGCGACTGGCGCAACAGCGCACTCAATTTGAAACCAAGGAACTGGAGCGGCAACTGATGCTGGCTCAAGCCGAGCGTCAATTGGCCGAGGAGCGCGGGCAGATCAGCAATGCGATGCTGCGCACGGAAAAGCTGGCCGTTGCCGGAAGGCTGGCTGCCGCGGTGGCGCACGAGATCAATAATCCTCTGGAGGCGGTGAGCAACCTGCTCTATCTGATTTCCATCGCCGAAACGACCGAAGCCGCGCGAGCTCATGCCCTGCAGGCGCTGGACGAACTGATACGCGTCTCGCTGATTACTCAACAGACGCTTATGCTTCATCGCCAGCAAGGCGAGCCGGCCGCCATGCGGCTCTCAGAGGCGGTTGCGGTGGCGCTGGCGCTCTTCCGCCCCAAGCTGCGCGATGCGGGAATCACGGTCCAGGTGCGGGCTGTGCGGGAGACAGGCATCGCGTGTGTCCCCACCGAGACGCACCAAATCTTCGCGAACCTGCTATCGAACGCCATCGACTCCATGCCGCATGGCGGGCGGCTGACGGTCCGCGCGCGCCCTTCGCTCGATTGGCGCGACGGCAAGACAGCGGGAATGCGGGTGACCTTTAGCGATACCGGTGTAGGCATGGATCGGGCTACGATGCGGCGCATCTTCGAACCGTTTTTCACCACCAAGATCGAAACTGGAACCGGGCTTGGACTGTGGGTTGTGACGCAGTTGGTGGAGCGGCATCACGGCGAGGTGCGCGCATGGAGCTCACAGCGGGCAGAAGCAAGCGGAACGGCATTCACCATCTTTCTGCCCTATGGAGAAACTTCCGACTCCGGCGGCTCCAAGCCCACGCCATTGACGCCATAAGCATCCAGCACATCCCGGAGCGTCACCACGCCTAACAGCTGGTGAATCTCCGCACGATGAATTACCGGCAAGAGATCCAGGTGGTAATGGCTCATGCGTTCCAGCGCCAGATGCAAGGCGTGATCCATGTGGACGTGCTGCACATATTTCGTATCCACCAACTCTTGCAGAGGCCGATCTTTCCTGCCATCTACCAGCGCGCACTCGAGCGTCTCCCGGCTGATCATGCCCAGAAAATATTCATTCTCCGCCACCGGCCAGATGCGATACGGAGCCAGGCGGGTTTCTTCAATTGCATCCTTGACGAGAGCTTGCGCGGAGAGAATCCGCGGCGAGCGGCGCATGACCTGAGCGACGGTTTGCCGGCTGGATTGGTGAAGGGTGCCCGGAGTAGGCAGGTGAATGCCGTCCTGCTGAGCCAATGCCTCGTAGATCGGCTGCTTCTGGAATCGCCGGGAGATGAAGAGGCTGGTAAGGTTGGCGATCATCAGAGGCACAATCACAGCGTAATCCCGAGTCATCTCAAAGATCATCAGGACCGATGTCATGGGCGCGCGCACGATGCCGGCAAAAAGCGCGCCCATGCCGACCAGCGCATAGGCTCCCGGCGCGGCGGTGTAACCCGGCAGCAGATGATGTGCCACAGCGCCGATTGAGCCTCCTAGCATGGCGCCGAGAAAGAGACTTGGGCCGAAGATTCCGCCCGCATTACCCGATGCGTAGCTTACGGTAACGCCAATCAGCTTGAGCACCACCAGCAGCAGCATCAGCTTGAACGCCATCGAGCCGTTCAGCGCGCTGCCAACGTAGGTATAACCGACGCCCAAAACCTGAGGCACAAACCAGCCCATCAGGCCAACCGCGATGCCGCCCGCCACCGGGTGCAGCCAGCGCGTCTTCTGCGGCAGATGCAGAAAGAATCTGCGCATCGTAAGCAGCAGCTTGGTGAAGGCCACCGACAGAAAGCCGCCGGCGATGCCGAGCAAGGCGTAAATTCCGAACTCCAGCGGGTGAACCAGCGTGTACTGCGGTACCTGAAAGAGCGGGTTATTGCCCAGCAACAGACGCAACATCGCCCAGGAAGTGGCCGAGGCCAACACCACCGATCCCAGTATCGGCGCATTCAGGTCGCCCATCACCTCTTCAAGCGAAAACAGTACGGCGGCCATTGGCGTATTGAAGGCTGCAGCAATGGCGGCCGCCGCGCCTACCGGAATAAGCGCCTTCACTTTCTCTGGACTCAATCCCAGCCAGCGGCCGAGGACAGATCCGATTCCTGCGCCCACCTGCACGCTCGGTCCCTCGCGGCCTAGTGGAATTCCGCTGGCCAGCGTTGTTGCCGTGCAGAAAAACTTACCCAGAACAGTGCGCAGCGAGATGAAACCATCGCGAGCAAAGAGGGCGGCCTTGGTCTGCGGCACGCCGCTGCCGCGCGCGTTGGGAAAGTAGCGGAAGAGCAGAAAACCCATCGCCAGCGAACCCGCTACCGGCACAAGCACCCGCCGCCATGCCGCGCCGCCAGGAGGATAAAGGCGCATTCCCAGCCGCTCGGTGAGCACGATGAAGGCGACCACGGCCAGCCCGGTGAGCGCTCCAATCAGCAGAGAGAGAAGCAGAAAGACCTGCTCCTCACGCTGGTGAAGCCGCGCGCTCCAACGCGTCGCAAGGGCTGCGCGCCAGTTGATATCTGTTTGATCGACCGGGCCGGCAGATGCCATAGGAACAGTTTAGCGCGAGGGATGTTGTTCTCATTCCGAAAAGGAACGCATCACTGCTCGATTGAATGACTGAGAAAAAACTCGTAATTGAGTGATGCAATATCGAGGAGACCTTTAAGGAAGCTCTGAACAACTCGGCGTTTTGAATGGGCACGGCTTTATTCGTGCCGTAAATGCTGCAAAACTAACTCGGGCATTAGTCTCTGGGGAATATTATTTCGCCGGGAGAACTTGTTCAGAGCTTCCCTAAATCAAAATTTCCTGTCTGTATTTACCGAGGAGTGACGAGCTTCCAACCCATGCGGCCTTGCAGCATCGGCGCAAAGCCGCATGAGTCTGGTGGGGCACTACTACAGATTCAGGGTCCAGATGATCAGCGCAGATGTGTTGTCATCGACAGCCGCGAAGATCGCCTGGTTATAAGTCGAACTCACTGCCAGGCCGAATGATCCTCCCTGAGCCGGATCGACCGAGATCTCTTTCACAAAATCACCCTGTTTGGTAAACTCGACAATCTCGCTGGGCTGATTGGGATCAGGATTGATGCCGTCGTTGTTGGTAACCAGCAAGTGGCCATTCGGCGCCGCCGCCAACCCAAGAGGACCATGCAGATGAACGTTGTCCTCGTAGACAATCGATCCTTTTCCCGCACTGCTCTTGCGGTCGGCCGCGTCGTTGACCGCATATACGATGTTGTCTCCCGTTGAGGCAACATAGAGGCGGTCGTATGGAGCATCGTAGACCAGTCCTGTAGGGGCAACGAAGAATGTAACCGGATCTGGACGGTTGACATAGCCCGAGGCGATTGTCGCGGCGCTCGACAGCTTAAGGCCACTCGAACTCACCTGGAAGTTCAGCCTGGTGATCGTTCCGTTCAACGCGTTGGCAACAAATGCAATCGCACGGTCTCCAAGGTCAACCAGCGCCATATCCCACGGCGCTTGAATCCACGGACTGGTGATGGTCTGAATCAGCTTGCCTTGATTGTTGATCACCAGCAGTGATCCTGGTTCTCCCGCTGCTCCTGTGCTGGGTATCACGGGAGCGTTGCCGACAACCACAAAGCCAGCCTGCAGAGTTCCTAAAGCGGTCGATAGTCCCAGCGGCGCCGTGCCCTGGAAGAAGACCATCTGCGATCCGCTCGTAGAAATGTCGACTATCGTGGTTCCGGTGCCTTGTATATTCGCGCTATCGTTGAAATTCGAGACCAGAATGTCTCCATGGCGCAATGGTCCAGAGCCGGTTTGAAAGTATCTTGGAACGAATGCGACACCGTAGGGATTTACATCCCCATTTGGGGGAACAGTAGAGACATTTACAACCGGACTCGGCAGAAATGCATCCTGCGCATCAAATCCTTGCGCAGAGCAAAGTCCAGTACCTATCATCAGCATCGCGGTAATCAGAGCTGTGCGCGAACTCGTCATGCTTCCCCGGCGAAGCATCGACGTGTCATTTTTGCGCGTGAGTAACAACTGAGTGATCTGCATGTCGCCTTCTCCTGGATGTTATTGACTCCTTCTTCGTAGTTCCACTGCGGAACCGGCCTCGGCATCGGACGAAGAGGAAGTCTGCCGTCACTTACAATAATCGCGGCAGCAAACGAGTCGTGTCATGGAGTTGTCACTTGGTTGTCGCTTTTCAATCAGCGCGCGGGAGATGCAGTTATTAATCATCTTTAGCTCAAGCACCGAATGGATCGCACTGAGCAGGATTGTCGCCGATTACCGCTCCGGCTCCATGTTGTAGAGGAACCTCGCGCGCAGTTCGAGGTACGGCCCGTGGAAGTCTCTGGGCAGAGGCGGGTAATTCGAGCCGGTAAGCGCGCCCCAGGCAGCGCGGTCGAGGCCCACATCGCCGGAACTGCCCTCGAGCTCCAGGCTTCCATCCATCAGCCGGCCGCTGGGCAAAACCTTGAAGCGGATCTGGAGTTGTCCGGCCTTCGAAATTGGTGGATTCACCTCGTCGGGGATCAGTGGGTCCCAGGTGCGCCTCGTCTCCTGGTACCAGTACTGCAGCCATCGGGTGAAGTCCACGCCCTGGGTATCGGATAAAATCTGGAGGCCGCCGGTTCCCGCGCCGGGATGCATCTTCAGCCCGCCGCCGGGTTGGCTGCCTGCGCCTATGCCGGGGTTGCGGGCAGCGCCTCTCAAGGCGTCACGCAACTGGTCGGCGGGGTTTTGCGAACCCATGGCGAAGTTGGGCCTTGCGGGCACCGCCGCTGGGTGAGGCATCTCGATCTGTGACTGCTGGCTGGGCGGAGTGGGCGGCGGCTGAACTGCGGCTGGTACCGGCGCGGGAGCGGGAGTTGGAGCCGGCGGATTCGCCTTCTTCAACTCATCCATCGTCTGCTTATCGATCAAGGGAGGCTGCGTAAGCGGCTTGATGACCGGCTGGGGAGGCGCCTGCCAGGGGGTATCCAGATAGGTAAAATCCTTGTGCTGCTTGAGTGCGTCGGTGCGGTCAACGACCGGCGGCACCTTGAAGACGTACTTGGGAAGCAAGACCATTGCCGCGATGAGCGCCAAATGAATAAGCAGGGCGATCCAGATGCCCTCGCGCAGCCGCGCCCAGCGCCGCTCGTCCTCGAGCTCGCTGATCATCTGCAACAGCTCGTGGGTGTCGTAGTCGATCCAGCGCGAACCGCGAACCACCGAGGGGACCGAATCGAGCGCCAGCTGCTCCTCGTCCGAAACCGCGGGGACAGGGCTGCCCAGGCCAAGAATGCCGGAGTTCGGTCCGGTCGCGGCTGGCTTGGCGGGCGCGTTCACTTCGATGGGCGCTTCGTCGGTGGGCATTCGTTCCTGGGGAGCCAGCCTGAGCGCACAAGCACCCCGCCGCTCCGTTTCGATTCCTTTCTCCCTATTCTCTCATCCCGGAGAAAACCGTGCCCACAGCTCCGGCCCTTACAATGGTTGCTAACAGTAAGACGGATCAAATGGCGGAAGGGGAGTTTGTTTGAAAGCTGTTTATGCTCAACTGATGGCTCATTGGAATCTGTTGGCCATATTTCTGGCCAAGTTTGGCGTTTGGGGCGTGGGCGCCATCGCGCTGCTCGACTCTTCCACAATTCCCGTCCCCACGGATGCGATTCTGGCCGTCTATGTTTGGAATGACAAGAGCCATTTCTGGCTCTATTGCCTGCTGGCCGCCGTGGGATCGGCGATCGGCGGCCTGTTGCCTTACGCGCTGGGCCGGGCCGGCGGCGAGATCTTTCTGCTGAAGCGCATCAACCGCGAGCGCTACGAGCGTCTGCGCGCCCGCTTCGAGCGCCAGGAGTTCCTGGCCATGATGATTCCCTCGATGCTGCCTCCGCCCACGCCTTGGAAGGCTTGCGTCTTTGCCGCCGGCGTCTTTGAGATGCGGGTCGTGCCGTTCATGCTGTCGGTTTTTTGCGGCAGGATGGTCCGCTGGTTGATTCTTTCGCTGCTCGTGCTCAAGCTGGGACCGGGCGTGGTCGATGTGGTGGCTCACCACGGATTGGTTTTGCTGGCAGTCGTCGGCGGGCTGGCGGCGGTGGGTTTTGCCTGGTGGTGGATGCGGCGAAAGAGGCGCGCGGGCAAGCAGGAAGGATGATGCGTATTCCCGGATAAATTGGGCACGCAACAACTATTTTTACGAGAGTGTGTTGTAACTGACAGTTCTATGCCAATCATTTCGAGCTGGCGTTGGATGAAGATGACCGAGCGCCGTCAACACAACTCACCCTAATCGATCCGGAGAAAAACGATGAAGAAAGTCCTGATTGCCACGTTGTTCATGCTGCCAGTGCTGGCCTACGCGGAAAAGAAGCCCACACCGAACCCGGCAGATTACACAATCACCGTCCATGTGCAGTCTTCGGAAGCGCTCCTATTATCGAATCATCAACTACTCAACGTAACCATCGACGGAAAGCACTTCGAACTGGAATCAATCCCCTACGGCGGAGTAATGCCAGTAGGTGATTATATGGCGCGGATATCCCAAGACAAGATCTATCCGCAGAAGGAGTATTCGCGCGTCTATGAGCTTTTGTTTGCGGATGGAAGTACGCGTAAATACACCGTTGTCGGCGAATCGGAATAACGCATTGACCTGAAAGATATGGTTTCCCAAGTCTAGATTCTGAGACCTGGGAAACACATTCGGTTTTGATCGACATTTCCAGTGCTCAGGACGCGACAGGCTGTGCTGTCAAGTATGCCGCAAACTGATGCTCAAGCGTCTTGTTCACGCTGCCGCGCCAGCTCTCCGCTATCGACTCTGACATGGGATCCGGGAATATCTCCTCGTCCCCTTTCTCCACTCCGTCGAAGATGGCTCGCGCCACAGACTCCGGCGAGGCCTTCGGCATATCGAAGCCCCTGGACATATCCGTGTCCACGGGGCCGGGCAGGACTGCATGTACCTTCACGCCTTGTCCGGCCAAAAGAGCACGCAGCGATTGCGACAGGGAGAGCGCCGCGGCCTTGGAGATCGAGTAGGCGGGAATCATCGGCAAGGCTGCAACAGCCGCCACCGAGAGAACATTGACGATGGCTCCCCGAGAGCGAGTGAGCAACGGTAGGAATGCCTGGGTAACGCTATAGGAACCAAAGAGATTGACGGCGAGGTGCTGTTCGAGCGCGGCAAGGTTGCTCAAGTCATCGAAGAGCGCCACGCCAGCATTATTGATAAGGAGATCGAGTGATGCGACTCTCTCGACTGCTCCCTGAATTTGCGCGGTGCTGGTCACGTCCAGAGTCAGAGGTGTGACGCGCTCGTCCTTGTGAGTCAAGGGCTGGCGCGAACCGGCATACACTCGCTTGGCGCCTCTACTCAAAGCTTCCTCGACCAGCGCCTTTCCTATGCCGCGATTGGCCCCGGTCACCAAAATTGCTTTGTCTGCGATTGTCATAATCCCCTCCTGATTGGACGTCTCCGGGAGGTTGAATTCATCGCGTCTTGAATTGCGGCTGCACGCCCACAGAAGAGCAGGCTCCTGCGGCTATCTTCGCCACAGCAGCTTGGCCGCGCTTACAGCGGCCAATTGTGTTTTAGCGATGAGTTCTTGTGTTATTGGCGATGATTTCGCTCGCCCTGGATCGTCACAATCACATAGACGAGATAAATTAAGAAAGGATGCAAGATTTTGGCAGGTTGCCCGAGTCAGAAATCGGGCTGAATCGAAACTACAGGGCGCCCCAGGTTTCGATTCCGAGACCTGGGCGCCCGAAGAACTTTATTTGCTGGCCAGCGCTTGCTGCGTACGCGCCGCGCTCATCCGCCGCACCAGCACCGGAAGTCCAAAGGCCGCGCCGGCTACGATGACCGTCGAGACCAGGTCGTTCCGATAGAAGGGCGCTCCGGCGGCAAAGCAGGCTGCCAGCCCGCTCATCGTGCGCGGATAGGGAAACGCAAAGCCGGTCGCCCAAGTGGCGTAATTCGAGATCAAGAAAAACGAGGTCGGCCCCAGCAGCGCGCCCGCGCCCACTCGCAGAACTGTGGTCCGCGAACTCAACAGAAGCTGCCCCAGCCCCATGGCCATCAAGTACCAAGTCCAGGTGGGCAGGTAGGCCTGCCAGGCAAAGCTGTAGTGGTAGGTGTAGACGGTGAGGAAGTAGTCGGTGGCCACGAGCGCGGCCAGCGGAGCCAGCATCTCACGCCAAGGACGCCGTGCGCCGAAGTAAAGCAAGGCGCCGCCCACCGCGGTAAAGTTCCACATACCCGCATGGGGCAGAAAACGGCTCAAGACAGCAACGAGCAAAAGCAGATAAGCAGGCATGTACACCTCAGATTTTGGGATTCCGGCGTCTCCCAAGGGGAAGAAGACACTCCGGTCAGCACATTGGCGCTAACTCCATTCTGCGGGTCAAGCGCTCTGAGGTCAACCCAAAACCTCTACGCGATGAACATTTATTTTATTTTGGCAAAGCGCTGCTAGCGCTGCACTCGTCCGTTCATCACTTCGCCCGCATCATCGCGGCCATCCACGATGTAAACCCAGCCGGCGAGAGGGCTTCGAGTGGGCGTTCCACTAGCGCCTATAAAGGAGTACTTCCAGCGCAGATCTTCAAACTCGACGGTGGTCCAGTTCTGGTTCGGAGTCACCTGCGGCGGGGCCAAGCCTGGAATCGGCTCGGGGCCGACATCGCGCACCACGGCCCAAGTGCCCCAATCCAGATAAACCTGGCCCATTGATGTGCGCTTGGCGGCCTCGACAGCGGCGGTCACGGTTGGCTTATAAAGCACGTTGCGACGCCGGTCGCTGACGATCTCTCCGGTGTAGGTGTTGATCTCGGCGGTCTGGTAATACTCGGCGGTCTCGAGTATCGCGTGCCAGCGGAAGGGATTGACGGGGTATGGTTCCAGCGCCATGCGCTTCACCGGAGCGTCGGCGATCTGCATATTCTCCGCCATCGTCCGCGCCCGTCCCTGCTCTGCCCAGCGCCAGCCCCACAGCAGGACGATTCCAGCCAGCGCGAAGATCGCCCAGCCGCGGCCTCGAAATTGCTTCTTCTTAGCGCCAATCTCGCCGCTTACCAGCCCCAGAAGCCACGGAACAATCAGCGCCGCCAGCAGCAAAGCCCACATCACCGGCTCGTAGATAAAGACAAGGCTGCCCGCATACCAGCGTGGGTTGAAAGGGAAAAAGGGGCGCAGGCCGTAGTTGTTGGTCCAATCGAGCAGCAGGTGGCTCAGCGCCGAGATCAGCGCCGTCAAGTACAGCCAGCCCCAATGCACGGGGGGCGCTTTTGTGCTTTGGACGAGTGCTCGATTGCGCCGCGCCTCCCAGCAGCGATCAAAGACCCAGACCAGACCCACCGCCGCAGCCGCCACCACCGGCACGGCGATGAGCGTGTGCGTGATGCCGCGGTGGTGCTTCAGCTCTTCGACCGGCCCGGCCAGCCCCCAGAGCACATCAATGTCAGCGGCCTCGGCGGCTAGCACGGCTGCCAGCGTGGCGTAGCGCGTCTTGCGGTTCAGCCCCGCGCGGCCGATGCAGGCTCCGGTGAGAAAGTGGGTGACTGGTTCCATGTGCTCTCGAAACCATAGTATCCTGCTCGGCTGCTTCTTGATCCAGAACGCAAAGAGTGTTGAGCTTTCCCACCCTAGCGGCAAAAACAAATACGCCGCGAGGGTGGGGCACCCAGTTTTTATAGGCCAGGTCAATATAATTCTCACTATGGGCGAACGTACCAACCCTGAATCTTCTTCAGCCGAGCGCGCCGCCGAGTTGCGGGCCGAGCTGCGCCGCCACGAGCATTTGTATTACGTGCTGGACGCGCCGGAGATCAGCGATGCCGAGTATGACGCGCTGATGAATGAGCTGAAGGCAATCGAGGCCGCGCATCCAGAGTTGCTGACCGCAGACTCGCCGACGCAGCGAGTGGGCGGCAAGCCTGCCGAGGGCTTCAAGAAGGTAGCGCACTCAAGGCCGATGCTCTCGCTGGACAACGCCTACTCGGCTGAGGAGCTGGCCGCATGGGATCGTCGCGTCCGCGAGCTGGCCGGACAGCCAGAGGTCGAGTACTTTGCCGAGTACAAGATGGATGGCTTGAGCGTGGCGCTACGCTATGAACTCGATGAAATTAGTGGCAATTCTCGGCTAAAGACCGCCATTACACGTGGCGACGGTCTGATCGGCGAGGACGTAACTTCGAATATTCGCACCATCAAAAGTGTTCCCCTCACCATTTCCGCCGCTCAACGCCAAACCGCAGAAATGCCGCCAGATTTCGAGGTGCGAGGCGAAGTAGTGCTTCCGATCTCCGCCTTTAATCACCTAAATGAAGAGCGCGAGCAAATGGGACTTGCTCCTGCGGTCAATCCGCGCAATGCTGCCGCTGGAATATTACGCACTCTCGATCCCAAGATTGTCAGTAATCGTCGACTGATTTTTTACGCCTACTATCTGATCGATGGCGGCGAGTATTCACTCAGGAGTGAGAGTGCTACTCTGAGTGCGCTTAATGCGCTTCGCTTCCGGCTTGTTTTTGGAGGTTTTCCGGTCCGCATTCCGGCACCGCAGCCACATCTGCCTCCAACGGTCGAAATGATGATGAAGTTTATCAACAGAGCTGAAGACCAACGCGCAAAGCTGCCATACGAGATCGACGGAGTGGTCTTCAAAGTCGACTCGCGCGAGATTCAGCGGCGACTCGGTTATACCGGCCGCGCGCCGCGCTGGGCGATTGCTTATAAGTTCACCGCGCGCTCGGGCATCACGCAGGTCAACGCCATCACTGTGCAAGTGGGCCGCACCGGCAAGCTGACTCCGGTGGCCGAGCTGGAGCCGGTCTTCATCGGCGGTACCACGGTGAGCCGCGCCACGCTGCACAATGCCGACTTCATCGAGCGGCTGGGTCTCAAGCTGGGCGACTGGGTGAAGGTCGAGCGCGGCGGCGATGTGATTCCCAAAGTCGTTGAAGTTCTCGAAGACGCGGACCACCCCCGCGGCGTCTTTCGCTTCGAGTTTCCGTCTGTTTGCCCGGAGTGCAAAAGCGCCGTTGTTCGCGCCGAGGGCGAGGTGGATTACCGATGCGTAAACGCCGACTGCCCAGCCAAGCTGCGCGAGAGCCTACTGCACTTTGCCTCGCGCGGCGTAATGAATATCGAGGGGCTGGGCGAGGCGGTGGTGCAGCAGTTGCTGGATTACGGTTTGGTGCATAACATTGCAGACCTTTATTCACTGACTGAAGGGCAGTTGATGAAATTGGATGGTTTTGCTGAAAAGTCGTCGCAATTACTGTTAGGAGAGATAGAAA
>JBEKDX010000004.1:0-32047 GCA_050014135.1 Occallatibacter sp. | reverse complement strand
TCCGAAAGGAACCAGAGGAAAGGTCTGTAATGCCGAATGGATTGAGAACTTTGAGCGGGCCAAGAACAACAAGAAAAACAGGATCAGTGTGGATACCCCTGTCGATCTGCTTGCTGGCCATATTGCTTTCAAGCAGGAGTGCGCACGCAACCGAAAACGGCGGCAGCGCTTATCCGGTGGGCGCAGAGACTGTACTGCAAGGCACGATGCCGGCGCCGCACCAAACAGGAGCAGCCACCTTCAGCCTCTTCTGCTCGGCTAACCAGATGAATGACACCAACGGCAATCCTTACAAAATGGACTTCAAATTGAGGGTGGTTGGCAATGCGCTGAAGATCGAGCACAACTGGGGCGTTCCCGTGCTGGGCGGCACGCTGGAGAGCACGATTGCGGTTCCCGTTCTTTACGAGCAGGTGCGCGCCCCGAATGCTATGGATGTATCCGAGAAAACCACACAGTTTGGCCTGAGCAACCTGCTTCTTGTTCCAGTGGGAGTCGCTTATCACAAGGGCAACTGGCACGGCTTCTACCAGCTCGACATCTATCCTCCGGGCGCGCCCTACTCGAAGACTCCCGGCGCGCTCAACGTCGGCCAGCACAACTTTGCCCTTGCGCCGGTGGGAGCCTTCACTTATCTCTCCGACAAGGAGAAGTGGGAGGTCAGCTCCAAAGCGAACTACATCGTGAACTTCGAGGACGGAGACACGAAGTATCGCAGCGGCACCGAGCTGACCTGGGAGTACACCTTGATGCACTCCATCTCGAAGAAGGCGGCATTGGGCTTCAACGGCTACCTCTACCAGCAGACGACGGGCGATCAATTATCCGGCGTGGAGGTCAAGGGCGGCAATAAAGGCCGCGATCTGGCGGTTGGGCCGCAGCTTCGCGTCTTCTTCGGCAAGCACTGCGCCTTTGCGGTAAAGTACTTCCACGACACGCTCGTCGAAAATAAGCCAAGCGGCAATGGCTTCTGGTTTGAGACCGGCTTCCCGCTAAGCTTTGGCAAGAAGCAGTAGGAATTTGTCTAAATACTCGGATTTTGATGAAGGGTACGAGCTTTAGCCCGTACATCAAAGGTAGCAATCGTTGTGGGCTTTAGCCCCTGAGAGATGTTATTTCAAGCAATTTTTGCATTCCCTCGGCGGCTAAAACCGGAAGTCAAAATCGGTTCTCAACGTACGGGCTGAAACCCGTACCCTTCAAAACATAGTTATTGGACAAGTTCTATGAGTTGCGTAACTTGTGTCGGGCGCCGCACGGACGGCACCCGTCCTCAAGGCCGTTCCGCAGCAGACCCCGCCGCATTATGGCTTGCAAACCAGCCAATCACCCGCCGCTCGAACTCTCCGGGTTCGACTCCGGCTGCGCCGCAATGGCCCGCGTTCGCAGGCTCCCACAAAACAACCGCTGGACTGAGCACTTGAATCTCTTCCGAATGGCGCGGAGGTAGATTGGTGTCTTTCTTGCCATGAATCAGCAGAACAGGGACTTTGCTCGCGGCTACTGCGCGCTCGGGCGAGGCCTGCTCGAAGTCAACTCCATACTTCCAGCGAGCGTAGAGCAATCCCGCCTCGACGGCAGGAAGCAATACACTGCGCCCCGCCCATGCGCCCGCATCAAGTTTCTCTCCCAGGCGGTCATAGGAGGCTTCACGGAAATTTGCAAAGGTAGACTCGGCTACCACGGCACAGAATCCGGGCGTGGTCCGCAGAGATTGAAGCAATTGCGCGGCTCCCATCGATTCACCAAGGCCATCAATGCACCGTGGAGACTCCGACTGCTGAAGCCAATCGAACCAGCGGCGAATGTCGTCCGCTTCCTTCACCCCATAAGTCGCCAGTTCTCCACCGCTCACGCCATGCGTCCGCGCATCGGGCAGCAGAACCGCATAGCCGTGATGCAGCAACAGGTCCGCGTTGCCTAACATTCCAGCACGATTGTCTGTTTGCCCATGCAGCAGAATCACAGCGTCGCCATTGACCTGTAAGGGCCGGATGCTCCAGCCGCGCAGTGCGACCCCGTCGCTGGCAACGATAGAAACCTCAGCCAATTCCGCGTGATTGCGAGCGGCGACGACCTGAGCTTGCGCTTCCGCATTCGACTCCAACATACGACGCCCTGGATGCAGCGCCCACTCCATCGCGACAATGCCGATAGCAGAAGTGAAGACGAGCCAGACCGCAACCAATGCCAGGCCGCAGCAGAGAAGAATGCGCAGATGCTTCATAGGTCAGAGTTACGCAGCGCGTTCACTGTCCGTTCCCGGCCGGCACGGCGGGCGGAGATTGGCTAAAAAATCACGCTTACTCGACGACTACGTTGATATTCGCCTCCAAAATTGCGCCATTATTCGGGTGGGGGGTATCGACGTAATTCGCCGTGATGGCGTACTTGTAGGTCCCTGGCTCGATCCCCTTGTTGGTGATCCCTCCGCAGGCGTTGATTCCCGCCAAAGCTGCCAGAGCTCCCATCGCAATCGCGCTCAAAGCGAGCCAGCGTCGCGCTCTGCGGCGCAAACCGAATCCCAGCACCAAGCATCCAGCCATAGCCAGCCCAGCCGCCGAAAGCTCTCCTGAACGGCGCGCGTTCCCTTGCACTCCCCCAGGAACCGCGTCAAAAGCATAGAACTCCATGGTGCCGGTGAGCGTCTGGCCCGCAGTCACGGGAGTCCCAACCGTGGTAATGGGACAGTCGGGAATATTGGAGACGGTGTAGTCACTGTAACCACTGCCATTTGGTGTCATGGTGACATTGGTGGCTGTGAGGGAAATTGCGGGAATCGCCAACGCGCGCGTACCGGAAAACACAAAAATGACCGCTAAAATCAACCCAGAGAAAGAAAACAGACGACCTTGCATGGTAGTTCCTATCGTTCGAGAGAATTATACCCTTGTTAGCAGACTAAAAGGCTGGATACGGAGATTGTTTCCGCAGTGAAGCGTCCAGTCAGCCATGCTGCTATCCTTGATTAGATTAACTTTTCCGCGATGACAAATCAGACGAACTCCCTCGAAGATCCGCAAAAAGCACCCTCGACGCTGGCTGTGTGGGCGCTCTTGGCGGCCATCTTCGCCGCCGTGCAGTTTGCTTCGCTCTTTACGCCGCCGCTGATGGACGATGTGGACGCTAGCCACGCCCAGGCCGCGCAACAGATGGCCGAGAGCGGCGACTGGGTGACGCTGAAGGTCAACGGCATCCGCTATCTGGAGAAGCCGCCGCTGCCTTACTGGCTAGACGCCGCGCTCTATCGCGTCTTCGGCGAGAATGCATTTTCCACTCACCTGCCCAACATACTTGCCCTGCTGGGCTGCGCCTGGCTGGGCTGGCTCTGGGCCGGTCGTGCATGGGGGCGGCGCGCCGGCTTCTACGCCGCGCTCGGCATTCTCACCTCTGTCGGGCCGTTTCTCTATACGCGCTTCGCAATACCCGAGGCGCTGCTCAGTTTTCTTCTGCTCTTTGCGCTCTATTGCCTGTTGACCGGCTTCGATGGCAATCAGCCCCTTCGCATCTATGGAATGTGGGTGGCGCTGGCCTTGGCGGTGCTGACCAAGGGCCTGATTGCGCCCATCTTCTTTGCCGCGGCGGCGATTCCGTTTCTCTTTGTGACCGGCCAGCTTCGTCGCTGGCGGCAGTTGAAGCCGCTGACCGGCCTGCTTGTCTTCCTGGCCATCGCCGCGCCTTGGCACATCCTGGCCGGCCTACACAATCCAGATCAGGGCCACGCGATCGGCAATCACCCCACTCCCGGCAACGTCCACGGCTTCTGGTACTTTTACTTTCTCAACGAGCATCTCTTCCGCTTCACCGGCTCGCGCTTTCCGCACGACTTCAACAAGCTGCCCGGCCTGTGGTATTGGCTGCTGCATCTGGTCTGGCTCTTTCCCTGGAGCCTCTTTCTGCCCGCGCTGGTTGCGGTTGCATGGAAGACCCGCCGCAACTGGATGCAACACCTGCGCCGCGACACGAGCCAGATGCCCGAGCTTTCTCCCGATCATGCTCGGCACACCTTCCGGGCACACACCATCTGGCTGCTGAGCCTCTTTGCCGCCTTCATTTTGTTCTTCTTCTCTCTCTCGACCAATCAGGAGTACTACACCTTTCCCGCATGGCCTCCGCTGATCCTTCTGATTGCCGGCGTGCTGGCCGGTGTCGAGGAGCATCGCGACGCGCAAGGCCATCCGGAGCGAAGAAAGCCGCTGCTTTCCATGGTTTGGTTGACCGGCGCGCAGGCGGTCTTCGCCGTGGTGGGTGTGTTGGCCGCGGCGGCTCTGGGCTGGGGCTTGTGGGAGTCGCGCAAGCTGCCGTTTGTTGCTGACGTCGGCACGCTGCTGGCGCATCGCGGCGTGGGCGATTACACGCTGTCGATGTCTCATCTCTTTGACCTGACTGGACCCTCGTTTGCTGCGCTGCGCCTGCCCGCCGCGCTGGCCGCCGTGACTCTGCTGATCGGCCCCGCCGTGGGCTGGCTGTTGCGTTTGAAACGAAAGCATATCGCCGCCACAGTCAGCGTGGCGCTGACCGCCGCGGTCTTCCTGATCGCCGCGCACATCGCCTTTGCGCGCTTCGATCCCATGCTCGGCTCCAAGCAGTTGGCCGACACCATCGTCGAGAGAGGCTCGCCCGCTGACTCCTTTATCATCTTCGGCGATCAATCCGATGCTTCTTCTGTGGTCTTTTATACGCACAAGTTCTTCGCCAAGCCGGCCCTGCTGGTGGAAGAGCAGTGCTCGCCGCACGGAGACGGCTCCTCGCTGTTGTGGGGCTCCTGCTACCCGGACGCGCCCAAGATCTTCCTCAGCCAAGAGCAGCTCTCGAAGCTCTGGGGTACGGGCGAGCGTAAGTGGCTCTTCGCGCAGGACATCAACCAGTCCAAAGCCCAGCAATTGCTGGCCGGTCGCCTCTACGCCGTGCAATTCATCGCCGACAAGGCACTGTGGACCGACCGTCCGCTCTAGTGCCGTGACCGTATGATTCCGTAATGGATGATATGTAGCCTCGGCCACCTGGCCGGCTGTATTGCGGGCGTCCCGCCCGCGCTCGTCCACGGTGAATTACTAACTCATGCGGTCTGTTTGTAGCCAATTTCGCGGCCATCGGCAGACCGTTCCCGATGCGCCAGTACGACGGGCATTGTGAGTATGCTAGCCTGAAATCAGTACCGCCCGTCAGCAGGGCCGGGTCCTATGTCAAAGACCTCGTGAAATACGGTATCCCTGCCCGCCGGAGGGTTTTTTGTGAAGAAACTTGTCGACTCGTACTTTCAAGATTTGTATGCCGCGTTGGAGAATGCCCAGTATACCGGCCATCAAGGCGAGCAATTGGATCGCGCTGAAGCTTATGTGCGTACCCTGCGGCTGGCGATGGAGGCAACCGGCTGTGGCGGCAAGCTGATGTTCATCGGCAATGGCGGCTCAGCAGGAATTGCCAGCCACATGGCCATCGACTTCACCAAGAACGGCGGAATGCCGGCGATGTGCTTCAACGATGGCGCGGCTCTCACCTGCCTAGGCAATGACTATGGCTATGAGGAAGTTTTCGCCGGACAGCTTCGCGCCCACGCGCGCAAAGGAGATGTCCTGTTTGCCATCTCCAGCTCCGGCTGTTCGGAGAACATTTTGCGCGCGGTGACGGTTGCTCGCAGCCGCGTCTGCGCTGTGATTACCATGACCGGCTTCAAGCCGGGCAATCCCCTGCGCGCTCTGGGCGACGTGAACTTCCACCTCGGGTCGTGCGAATATGGCCTGGTTGAGGTCGCGCATACTGCCATGATTCACGCTGTGGTGGACCTGAAAATTGCGAGCTCGCTGATGGCGGACGCGCGGATTTCGGAATAGGCTCGCATGATTATCAGCAAAACACCTTGCCGTCTCAGCTTTGCCGGAGGCGGCAGCGATATAGAAAGCTATTATCGCGAGTTCGGCGGAGCGGTGGTCAGCGTCACCATCGACAAATACGTTTACCTGACCCTCCAGACCAAATTCGACCACCACATCCGCATCGGCTACTCGCGCACCGAAGAGGTCGAGCGGGTAGAAGACATTCAGCATCCGATCGTGCGCCACTGCCTGAATATGATGGGGCCGCGGCAAGGGGTGGAGATTACCTCTCATGCGGATATTCCCTCCCGGGGAAGCGGACTGGGGTCGTCCAGCTCATTTACCGTGGGGCTGCTGAACGGACTGTATGCATATCAAGGGCGTCATGCCTCTCCGCAACAATTGGCCGAACAGGCCTGTCATGTGGAAATCAATCTCTGCGGCGATCCCATCGGCAAGCAGGATCAGTTTGCGGCAGCATTTGGCGGTCTGCGTATGTACCACTTCCATCCTGACGGTTCGGTCGGCGTTGAACCCCTGATTTGCCACGCTCAGACACTGGTGAAGCTGCACCGCAATCTGATGATGTTCTACACCGGAATTACGCGCAGCGCGGGAGAGATTCTGAAGGAGCAAACACAGGCGCTGGGCAAAGAGACTTCGGCGATTGAGAAGATGCATCGCATCGTGGAGTACGCCCACGCGGTCAGGCACGAGCTGGAGAACGGCAATCCGGAGGGCGTGGGCGAGATCCTCCACCACAGCTGGATGATGAAGCGCAGCCTCGCCAACGGTATCTCGAACCAGGCTATTGACGATTGCTACCAGGCGGCGCGCTCATCCGGCGCCGTCGGCGGAAAGATTCTGGGCGCGGGCGGCGGCGGTTTTCTATTGCTCTACGTGCCGCAGGAACGCCAGGAGGCGGTCAAGAAAACCCTGGGAAAACTCCGGCAGATTCCGTTCAGCTTTGAGCGCGACGGAAGCAAAATCATCTTCTACAATCCCACGACACTCGATCCCGAGCGCGAGGATGACGAGTGGAAATCGCCTTCAGGGCCAACTGCCGCGCGAGTCGATGGAAAGGCGTAAACGGTGAAGGCGGTAATTTTAGCAGGAGGTAAAGGTTCTAGGCTCTCAGAGCTCAGCCAGGGGTTGCCCAAGCCGCTGGTGCCGGTGAACGGCAAGGCGCTTCTGGAGCATCAGCTCGAACTGCTCGCGCGCCATGGAGTGGAGCAAGTGACCGTGCTGTGCGGATACGGCGCGGCGGCCATCCACGACTTCTGCGGCGATGGCTCCCGTTGGGGGCTGTCTCTGAAGTGTATCGATGAATCCGCTCCGCTGGGGACGGCGGGAGCAGTGATCGCGGCGTTGGATCAACTGCCCAGCGAGTTTCTGGTTCTTTACGGCGACACCATGCTGAATGTGGACCTGCCGCGTTTTTATGCGGCGCACACGGCAAGCGGCGCTGACGCCACGCTCTTCCTGCACCCCAACGATCACCCGCACGATTCTGATCTGGTGGAGACCGGAGAAGATGGGCGTGTGATCGCAATTCATGGCTATCCGCATCCCGAGGGCGCGGTGCTTCCCAACCAGGTGAATGCGGCGCTCTATGTACTGAAAGCCTCAGCACTCAGCGGATTTGCCGTTCCCATGACGCCGCTGGACTTTGCCAAGCACGTCTTTCCGCGCTTGCTTCGTGAGAAATTCCACATCCACGGCTATCGCAGCCCGGAGTACATCAAGGACGCAGGCACGCCGGAGCGGCTGGAGCGCGTGCAGAACGACCTGCGCTCGGGAGTGGTGGCGCGCAGCTCTCTCGCGGTAAAACGTCCGGCCATCTTTCTGGATCGAGACGGCACCATCAACGAAGAGGTCGCCTACCTGACCCGTCCGGAACAGATCAAGCTGATTCCGGGCGCGGCCGAGGCCATACGCCTGCTCTCTGGCGCGGGCTACCGCATTGCAGTGGTGACCAATCAGCCGGTGATCGCGCGCGGCGACTGCACGACAGAGCAGCTGACACTCATCCACGATTGCATGGAGATGGCGCTCAGCCGCGAAGGCGCATTTCTCGACGGCATTTATTATTGCCCGCATCATCCTGACAAGGGTTTCGAGGGAGAACGCCCAGAGTTGAAATTCGATTGCGATTGCCGCAAGCCCGGCGGCGGCCTGATACGGCAGGCGGTGTGCGAGTTGAATCTGGATTTGACTCGAAGCTGGCTCATCGGCGACCGAACAGGCGACATCCAGACGGCACACAACTGCGGAGTGCGCTCGGTGCTGCTTCGCACCGGCATCGGGGGGACCGACCAGCGCTACGCCGTCGCCCCGGATTATCTCTTTGACGACCTGCTCGCGGCGGCGCGCTTTATTGTGCTTCAGAACCCCTCGGTAATTGAAAGATAAAGATGATGCATACCTTTTCCATTTTTCTTGCTGCGATTGCGGTGCTTGGAACGCTCTCATCCACCGTATTTCTAGCTCTGACGCTGATCGGAGCGCGGCGCTTTCACGGTATCGCCCAACAACAGCGCGCCTTTGAAGCTACACTCAGCGATGCGCAGCTTCCCTTCGTCTCTCTGCTCAAACCCCTGCACGGGCTGGAACCGCAGCTCGAAGCGAACCTGGAGAGCTTCTTCACGCAGGACTATCCGCAGTTTGAAGTGTTGTTTGCCGTGGATCAGAAGGACGACGAGGCGGCAGCCGTGGCGCGGCGCGTCATGGAACGGCATCCGGAACGGGCATCGCGGATCGTGGTCAATGGCGAGCCGCCATGGCCGAATCCTCCCGCATGGTCGTTTTTCTGCATGGCCAAGGAGGCGCGAGGCGAGATTCTCGTCACCAGCGACAGCGATGTCATTGTAGACGGCAACTACCTGCGCCAAGTGGTTCCGCCGCTTCTGCATCAGAAGACGGGGATGTCGACCTGCGTCTATCGCGGCCTGAACACAGGCGGCTTCTGGTCGTTGATGGACGCCATCGGCATGAGCGTGGAAATGACCGCCGGCGTCCTCATTGCAAATTGGATGGAGGGCATGAAATTCGGCCTCGGCCCGACCATCGTGGTGCGGCGCGACGCGCTCAATGCCATCGGAGGCTACCCGGCCATCGGCGACTATTTTTCCAACGATTTTGTGATCGGCAGCTTCATTGCAGCCAAAGGCTTCAATGTTGCCCTCTCGCGGCACATCATCTCCCACGTCGTTCCTCCCATGACCTTCCAGCGGATGTGGCAGCGTCAGGTGCGTTGGGCGGCAGGAACGCGCAGATCGCGTCCGCTCGGGCACCTGGGCACAGGGTTGGTCTACGCAGTCCCTTATGGCCTACTGGCGTTTATTGCCGCAGCCCTGCTCGGACACTTCGCAATGGGCGCTGCGGTGCTGGGCTGGTCAGTGCTGAATCGCTGCATTGAAGCGTTTGCCATTGGCTGGAAGATCACCAGGGACCGGGAGTGCCTGCGGCGCCCCTGGCTTTATGCCGTGCGCGACTTGCTGGGTTTCTCCGTATGGGTTGCCAGCTACATCAAAGGAAAAATCACCTGGCGCGACGGGCGTTTTGAGTTAATGGAGGACGGGCGGGTATTGCGGACGAGATAAGCGCTATCCGCCCGGAGCCGTCCGTCTTTCAGTTGTAATCACCTCTACGAGTCGGATCCCGCGCGCGCCGCACGGAAGATTCCAGCTGCGTGTACTCCGAGGGTGGCAAAGACCACGACGACAAATACCGGTGCAACCAGCGGCGAGATGCCGCCTGAGCCTTCACGGACTGATTGAAGAATCGACCACTGGATCCAGGCGAAGAGGCAGACCAGCTCCAGCTTGATCCAGGCGACCATCTGATGCGTCAGCGATTCCAGCCGGGCGCGGTTCTCGGCCGTCACTCGGATCACCGCGGATCGGAAGCCGGTGGGCAACAGGGAAATGACCGTGATGATCAGATAGAGCGCCACGGCGATCACCGGCAGAAACCACAGCGTCCCCGGCGGACCCCATGTGTTGGCGTTTCCAGACGCGTCAAAGTGGGTGGGAACCCGCTCCGGCAGTGGTACCGGCCCGTTGAAGGCCTCCCAAGTCATCCAGAAAATCAAGGTCAATCCAGCCAGCGAGAACACTTCCAAACCCTTGCGCATGGGGTCCTTTCCGCTGCGGCGGCTGTACCGAATCGATGCATTCTGTACTGAAACGCTACACTTCCATGGCCCCAGCTCACCGTATTCGTTCCAATTGTATCGAAACGATACGATCTTGCCGGAGTGCTTTTAAGGATGTCTTATTCATGCTACTCGATATTGTATTGGTCATTTTCTCGGCAATCATCTCAGCTCTCAAATACAAACCGGGCAAATCTATCTCATGATCTGCCCGATGATTCGATGAATTCCGAAGCGCTATCCCGCAAAGACCAACCGCCGGGCCTTTACAGCTCCATCGCATTATCCTCGATGGCCAGCCGCACGTTGCCGTCGCTCTTGGCTAGGCGGCGGACGGCCTCCGGCTTGTCGACTTTGGCTTTGAGCATGACCACGGCGACCGGCACGCTGCGTCCGGCGCTCTTGATGGTCTGCACGGCGGTTTCGCGGTCGATCTTGCAGGCGCACATCAGGATGCGGATGCCGCGCTCCACCAGCTTCGAGTTCTGCATATGCAGATTGACCATCAGGTTTTCGTAGACATACCCGAGCCGCGCCATGGCTCCGGTGGTGATCATGTTCAGCACCATTTTTTGCGCGCTGCCGGCCTTCAAGCGGGTCGAGCCGGAGACCACCTCGGCTCCGACATCGGCTACGATGACCATCTCCGCGGCTGCGGCCAGCGGGGTTCCAAAATTGCAGGTGACGGCGGCGGTGTGTGCGCCGCGGGCACAGGCGTAGGACACGGCGGCCACCACATAAGGAGTGCGGCCCGAGGCAGAGACGCCCACCACAATATCCTTGCGCGTGGGGCGGCGGCGGGCGATATCACGCTGGCCCAGTTCTTCGGAATCTTCGTTGACCTCGACCGACGAGGCCAGCGCCTTGGGTCCGCCGGCCATGATGTACTGCACCTGTCCGGGAGCTGTCGAGTAGGTGGGCGGACACTCTGCGGAATCGAGCGCGGCAATCCGGCCGCTGGAGCCGGCGCCAACATAAATCAGCCGGCCGCCGTCGCGCAGGCAGCGGGCTACCTGGTCGATCACCTGCGCAATCTCCACAATCGCGCGCTTGACCGCAGGCGCAACCTTCGCATCCTCGTGGTTGATGATGCGTGCAATCTCCAGCGCGGATTTGGTGTCAAAGCCTTGAGATGCCTCGTTCTGGCTCTCAGTGATCAGGTCCTGAAGCAGCGCGGACGGGTCTTTCCTGGTGTCAGATGTCTGTGTGCCGAGCGTTTCCTGGGTCGTCGAACTGATAAGCATCGCATCTGTCCCCAAGTTTTCATTGTATCTGCAAATTGGTCAAATCCGGTTAGAATTTACCAGCAGACTGAGCATCTTTATGTCGGGCCTCTCTCAGGAGACCGAGCCAAGAGGCTCAATAATCGGGAGGCAAATCAGTTGCCAACGCCCAAATTGGGCGCTACCGGCCCATGGCGGAGAGCGGATCGAGCGGCCGGAGCCAGCTACAACTCGTCCGACGGAACATCAAAATTGACCAATTCGGCTCGGAAGCCGCGCGTCTTCCACGCGCCGTAGACGAGACCGGAGGCGATCCAAATGGGGCCGGCGATCCAGGCAAGCCGGGAGAGATGAATCCAAATGAAGAAGCAGATCAGAAAACCCAGCACCGGCACAATCAGTTGCGAAGGGGAACGATCCTCGCCGCGGATGAAATAGCGCGTCAGGGAGGCGAGATTCACGCCCATGAAGGCGATCAAGGCTCCGAAATTCAGCAGTTCGACGCCGTGATCGTAGCCATGCGCATCAAGGTTTGCCAGTAGCAGCGCACCAACAAGCGCGATAGCTCCGACAAACAATACGTTGTTGGCGGGAATGCGTGTTTTGGGATGAATAGCGCCGAAGAATTTTTTGGGAATGGCATTGCTGCGCCCCATGCCATAAAGCAGTCGCGCCGCGCCGAGTTGAGAACCCATGCCCGAGCCGAGCGTTGCAATCAGCAGCGTCAGGCTGATGATTTTGGTCATCACCACTCCGCCTGCGATGCCGGCGACATGGCTGAATACGTTCTCATCTCCAAACTCCGCGAAGACTCCGTAATCCCTGCCGAAGTGAAAGTAGCTCAGCAGTTGCGCGCCGTACACTTCTGCGCCGGCCAGCACACCCGTGATCAGACAGACCAGTACCGTGGCCAGAAGGATATTGCGCCGGGGATTTTCAACCTCTTCAGAGAGCGTAGAGATTCCATCAAAGCCGATATAGGTCAGCACCGCAACCGAAGTGCCCTTGAAGACTGTGCTGACGCTGAACGTCTCCGGATTGTAAAACGGGTGTAGGAAAAAGGCGTGCGGATACTGCGGAATGTGAAAGATGAAGCGGATCGTCGTCCAGAAGAATGCCAGAATGACAGCGCCCATCACGGCGCACAGAATTTGATTGATGCGCGCCGAAGTCTCGACGCCGCGCAGATTCAAACCCGTGAACAGCAGGGCAAAAAATACCGTCCAGATCAACCCAGGGTAGGGAACTGCAAATTGAGTTCCAGCCAGCAGGTCCGCCATGGCTTTGGCCGACCAGATGGTGCAGATCAATGGATTCAGAATGTAATCCATGGTGATGCTCCAGCCGGTCACATAGCCGAGCGCAGGATGCAATTCGCGGCCAACATAGGTATAGGCCGATCCCGCGCTGGGATAGGCGCGCGCCATGCGTCCATAACTGAAAGCCGTAAAAACCATCGCCACCATCGCAATCAGAATGGAGGTGACGACGTGACCCTGGCCCTCATTGCTGAAAGCGCCATAGGCAGGCATCGGCGCAGTCGGTTGAATCACGATGATTCCGTAGAGAATCAGATTCCACAGGCCGAGCGTGCGATGGAGACTGGTGGTTTTTTGTTGAGCGTTTTCCGCGGCTGCCATCTCTGTCCTTGGTATTCTTTGAACCTGTCGATTTGTTTTGAAGAGTACAGGATTCTTGTTTTGAAAACTACCGACCTCTTGTTTTGAAGGGTACGGGCTTCAGCCCGTACACCCATGGCCAAATTTAATTTCCGGCTTTAGCCGCCGAGGGAATGAAATGGCCGGAAATAACATCCCTCAGTGGCTAAAGCCCAACTTTTTTGTTGCATTTGCGGCACGACTGAACTCTTGCCCTTGCACTTCTTGCATCCAGGATCGCATATTTTCTCAGCCAATAAAGCCCGCACACTTCACCAAAACAAGCCCCAAGACACGCTATTACCGCCCCGCGATAGCCGCCGTCGGTGTGATGGTTTCAGAAGCGACGTTCCAGCCTTCGATTTGCACGATAAAGTTATCGGCTGCGCTCTCCGGCAACAGCGCGGTCAGCGTGCGCGACTCTCCCGGCAGCAACTCGATCCAGTTGTCGGACCAGAAGACGGGCGCGATCAATCCGCCAGTCGGAGTGCGCACTGCGGCGCGAAGCTGGAAGGCCAATTCGACGGAGCTGTTGTCGAGACGCAAGCGCACTTCACGGCCGCGCGGCGTCTTCTCAGTCTCCGCGCGGGCAGTGACTTTGGCCGGCGGCAAGTGAGTCAGCGCGGCCAGGTCTTCGTGCCGCGCGGCGGGTGTGTGCGTGTAGTAGGTCCTTGTCCAATCGAAGGCGGTCAGCGTGACGGGCACCCAGTAGAAGTTGCGGCTCACGACAGTCCCCGAGGCATCCGCGAGAGTCAAGTCAATCAGGAGAATGTGATCTGCGCCTTGATAGAGGTTCTCCGGAATCGAGAAGACGCGTTGCGCACTGTCTGCGCCCGCGTCGACTGTTGATTTGGCGTTGTAAATTTCCTTCCCTGCCAGGTTGAAGACACGCAGGCCGGCTTGGAGCTTGGCGGCGGGCGCATAAGTGCTGTTGACGACTTCAATCGAGAGATCGTCGTACGAGTATTGAATGTGCAGCGGCTCGCAAGCCTTTTTGGCGGCAAAGTACCCGGCTCCGGCGTCGAGGTAGTAGTCGTAAAGGTGCCAGATCATCGACGGCCATGCGTTGTTCAGCATCCACTGAATGACGCCGGTGGATGCATACTTGTTTTTGCCGTAAGCCTCGAACATTGCGCGTTCGGAGTCATACTCCATCGTCTGCGCGATGCGCTCATACTCGGCGGCGGAATGCGGCTTGGCGTAGACAGCTTCCATGGCGGCATCTAAGACTTTGAGCGTGGAAAAATCGCCGCTGCCGAAGTGATAACTCCACGATGCGGTCGGCGGCCAAGCCTCGGCATCGGGCAGAAATTTTTGCCGGCTGGCCAGCGACGTCAACGCCGGTCCTGGGCTGGTCTCCGTATTGAAGCCGAATGCGCCGCCGAATTGTTTGTCGACATACCAGTAACTGGGCGCGACATAATCGTATGGCCCGTTCATCTTCACACCGCTCGGGCCGGTCACTGTTGTGGGCGTGGCCGAGGCCGATGAGAGCACCGGGTTGGGCCAGTGCGTCTCCAATTCGACTTTGAGGTAAGCGTTCTCGACATCGGCGGGCGGAGGGTTGTCGCTGCCGTTCAGCCAGACCAGTAGGCTGGCATGAGTGCGCAGGCGCAGCATCTGGGCGCGCAACGAGGCGGTAGCGATGGTCAGGTCATCGCCGGTCCACTCCTTCCAGTGCTCCCAGTGGTCGCAACAGCACCAGCCGGCCATCACTAGAATCCCCTGCTGATCGGCCAGATGAAAGAATGCATCGGTCTCCAGCTTGCCCTCCAGGCGAATGGTGTTCAAATTCATATCGCGCACCAGGCGAAACTGGTCGCGCAGACGGTCGTTGTCTGAGCGCAGCAGCATATCTTGCGACCAGCCTGCGCCGCGAATCAGAATCGGCTTGCCGTTGACGCGGAAGAGTCGGCTGCCGTTGGCCGTCAGCTCCGAGGTGATCTCGCGGATTCCGAACTCCACACTTTGCTCGTCCGAGAGCTGGCCTTGCACGCTGAAGCTCATCGTCAGCCGCTCCAGATGTGGTTCCCCCATCTGGTAAGGCCACCAGGGCTTAGGATTGCGAATGCGTAATTGCGGAAACACTTCGGGCGTGAAGACAACCGTGCGGTCCTCATGCGCAGCCAACTCGGCCGGCTGCTCGAAACGAACGCCGGCAGCCAAGCCGGCAACCACGCCCTTCACCGCATGATCAGTGGCGTTGTGCAACTCGGCGTAGACGGTCAGGCCGGCCGTGTCGAGCGCGCTCGATTCAAAGTGCGCCACCGCAAGCGGCGACCGCAAAGTGACCGCTCCGGTCGCGACCAGATCGACAGCTCCCCATAAACCCATGTCTTTATCCGGCGGGCAGGGATTCCAATCAACCCAGTTGATGCCCAGATCTTTTTCCGTAGGCGCGAACGTCTCCACCGCCAGAACATTCGTCTTGCCCGCTTTCAAAAACTCGGTCACGTCAAAGTCATAGGTGCGATAGGCTCCGGCAACCTGCGCCGAATCCGCGATCTTTTTTCCATTGAGCCAGATTTCCGCGCGATAGTTGATGCCGCCGAAGTGCAGCCAGAAGCGCCCGTCCTTCTCCGCCGCTGCGGGAGCCATGAACTCCTTGCGATACCACCAGCCGCAGCGATAGGGGCTGTTCTGCGCCATGGGCAGGTTGTTAAAGTCCTGGCCGATGGAATAGTCGGTGCCGGGAATCTGCCGCAGGTTCGTCCCGTAGTAGGGATCGGGAACTGCTCCGGCCGCTGCTTGCGCCGCCAGCACGGTCGAGGGCACGGCGGTCTTCAGCCAATCGCCGGTCGAGAATCCCTCCGCGGCAATCGCGTCGCCCGCTGCCTGTAGCTTGCAAGCCGACTGCACCTTCCAATCCTCGCGCAGTGGGGTTGAGCTTCCGGCGCGCATGGTTGCGGGCAGCGCCAGCAACAGCAGTGAAACAGTAGCAATCATTCTTTGACGGGTCATGGACAACTCCTTTGCGCCGGCAGAACTAGTAGGATGCTGAAAAGGGCGAATTACAGCGTTTCAATCGTTTGAATAGTGCATATATTCTCCCTCGAACAAGGCTTTGTCAAGTCCTTTTCCCTCCCGCACCAGATCGTTTCGGTTTCTTGGCCGCGCGCGCCGTTGACATTCGCACCACCAGCTCCGGCTGCGCCTTGTGCAGCTTCGGCTTGTGCGCGTTGCCTTGCTCCATTCCTTCGACCGCCTCTACCATCCACTCGGCCGCCATCAGGCCCATCTCCTTCAGAGGCTGGCGGATGGTGGTGATGCCGGGCGTGGCGACTGCGGCTGGTAGCACGTCGTCAAAGCCCAGCACCGAACAATCCTCGGGCACGCGCAGGCCGGCTTCGGTCAGTCCGCGCACCACGCCCAAAGCGGTCAGATCGTCGAAGGCCAGTACAGCTGTAAAGGGAGCGCCAGTGGCCAGTATGCGCCGGGTACAGGCCAGCCCGCCCTCGAAGCCCGACGCAGGGTCCACCAGGCCGGGAAGTTGACAGACCAGCCGGGCATCCAGGCGAATGCCTGCCTCGGCTGCCGCCTGTTGCACTCCGGCCCAGCGCGGCGCACTGTCAAAAAGCTCTTCCGGGCCGCGGATGACCGCGATGCTTTGATGCCCCAGTTCCGCCAGGTGGCGCATCGCCAAGGCGCCGCCCGCCTCGTTGTCCACTAGCAGCGAACTGACCCCGCGCCCGGTCATATCGCGGCTGATAATCACGATTGGAACATTGTTCTTCTTGATGTCGCTCAGCAGATTGGTCTCGTCGAAGATCCAACTGGCGATCACAATCACCCCTTCAGCGCGCCGCTCCAGAATCATCTGCAGGTAGTTGTCGAAGAGCACGCGCTGCGTCTGTGCGTCCATCACCAAAGGAAGGTAGCTGGCCGACTGCAAGCCCGCCTGAATTCCGCGCACAATGGGAATGCAGTACGGATCGGAAAGATCGTAAGCCAGCACGCCGATGGTCTGCGAGCGTCGGCGGCGCAGCGAGCGGGCGAACGCGTCGGGATGGTAGCCCAGTTTCTGCGCCGTGGCGCGGACCTTGTCGCGCGTCTTGGCTGCCACATTCTGCGCGAGCGGCGCGTCGCTGAGCACAATCGAAACGGTGGAGACGGAGAAGCCGCAGGCGCGGGCAACATCGAGCAAAGTGACATGTCCGGATCTCTGCTGGACCACTTTCCCCCCTGGCGCGACCGCTCCCCCTGGACGTTTGCTCAGGGTTGGGCGGCACAGCGTTATTCTGCCACAGCAGACCGGACCGCGACTCGCCTCCCGCGCTTCTCTCGCTCCGAGCATTCAACCCGCTCATTCCCCAGAGTCCCATTTCAGCTCCAAGGGATCGGCCAGAAATTAGGATACATCTTGTTGATTAAACGCTACTTAGCTCAGAACTGCCAGGTCTGAATTCCGAGCATCGTCGCGGGCAGGCCGACCAGGCCGTGGAGGCGGCAAGGCGAAGAAAATATTTATCGGGCATGAATTTTGCTTGACACCGAAACGCGCAAAGGTTACATTTCTTTCGTATTCAAACGTTTGAATACAGACACTTTTTCGGAGGGCTGTCCATGAGTATCGCCTTGAATTCTCGCAAAGCCAGCGCCGCTTCAATGGGCTGCTTCCTCTGCGTCTGCGTCCTTCTCATCTGCGTGGCTTCCGCCGCTTTCGCCCAGGCCGGCAGGGGAAGCGTAAGCGGCCTGGTCACCGATCCGAGCGGAGCCATTGTTCCCAGCGCCAAGATTACCCTGCTCAACCACGCCACCGGCATTTCCCAGCACAGCCTCACCACCGCGGCAGGCTTGTACACCTTTGTCTCACTCAACCCTGGCGTCTATCAAGTGACCGCCAGCATGAAGGGCTTTGAAAACGTCGCCCAGGACAACGTGAATGTGACTGTCGACCAGACCAGCACCGTCAACATCACCCTCCGCGTGGGCAGTGTCACCGACACGGTCACCGTAATGGAATCCGTCGACCTGTTGGAGAACAGCAACTCAACGGTCGGACAACTTATCTCCTCAGAGACAATCGACCGCGTGCCGATGGTTTCACGCGATGTCTTTCAGTTGGTCCAATTGAGTGCCGGCGTTACTCCGGCCAATGGTTCGCCCAACTCTTCTGATACATCAGGCGTCTTCTTTCAACGCCCCGGTGCGGATGTCTCCTCCTACACCATCAATGGCGCAATCGAGGGTTCTGTGTACTATATGCTCGATGGCAGCCCGCTGGGGATCGCCGAAAACAATGTTGCCGCGATTATCCCGGCAATGCAGGTTCCCGAAGACGGCGTAGATGAGTACCGCGTCGAGACCCAGAATACACCGGCTTCTTATCAGAGTGGCGGCGCGGGCGTCATCAGTCTGGTCAGCAAATCCGGTGGCGACAAGTTTCATGGAGACGCGTTCGTTTACATCCGGCCCAATGTCCTTGCCGCCAACGATTATTTCAATAAACAGGCAGGCAATCCGACACCGAACTACCACCGCTACCAGGAGGGCGGTGCGATCAGCGGTCCGATCCTGCACAAGAAGCTCTTCTTTTACGGCGATTATGAGGCCACGCAGCAAGCATCCTTTGATGGCTCAAATCTCTTTACCGTTCCCACCACCGCGGAACGGACCGGCGATTTTTCAGCCGACAGCTTTACGATCTACAACCCGATGGTTCCAGATGTTGCCACTGGGCCTCTCGCCGGAACACGGCAGCCATTTGCGGGCAACAAAATCACCACCGTTAATCCCATTGCTCAGGCGGTTCTGGCCAATTTTCCCAAGTGCAATGTCAGCACCACATGCGATTCATCCTTCAGCCCAGACAACCTGTATCTTCCCGGCCTCGATCCAATCAATGCGAAGAAGTTCGATGTTCGTCTCGACTATTTTCGCAGTGAGAAACAGCACATCTTCGCTCGTTACTCTTTTGATGATCTCTTCTTCTCCGATTACAACTCCTTCAAAAGCCCTTGGGATCTGTACTACTTCCAGAATATTACCCATGGGAACAATTTCCTGTTGGCCGACGACCTCACTCTGAATTCCACCACGGTCTTGCAGTTGCGCTACTCCTTCACGCGCCACTATGAGAATCAGACCGGAGATCCAGGCCAGAATGCAATCGACAATCTCACAACAATGGGATTTCCCTCATCACTCGCAGCGGATGAGACGTACAAGACTCTTCCCTACTTTACCTTTAACGATTATGGCAATAGTGAGCTTCCAGGGAGTGACGGAATCGGCGGCACTGCGAATTACAACACCTTCATCTTTGCCAGCGAGAACAGCGACATGAACGCTACCCTTACCAGGAGTTGGGGCAAGCACGAGATCAGCGCCGGCGCGGAGTATATGAAGAGATTCATGAATGTCGGCGCGCCTGGGGCGCCCTCCGGCAATTATGGCTTCGATTACTCCGCCACTGATCAGACCACTGGCGCGTCCTCACCGGTTGGCGGCAGTGACTTCGCTTCCTTCCTTCTGGGCATGGGATTGGCTCAGGGTGGTGAAAGTACGAATTTCACGCAAGACCTCTTCGCTGCGGAATCCAGTCCCTATTACGCAGCCTTTATCCAGGATACCTACCATCCCAATCAGCATCTCACAATCACAGCGGGGCTGCGTTGGGATATCTTCGGCGGCAAAACCGAGCGCCATAACCGCCTGGAGTATTTTGATCCGACCGCCGCGGATACCGTCAACAACGTAGCCTTCACCGGCGGTGAGGTCTTCGCCACCAGCGGCAACCGCTCGCCCTTCACCACCAATTTGACGAACTTTGGTCCGCGCCTGGGCTTCTCCTGGCAACCTGAAAAGCATTTGGTCGTCCGTGGCGGCGGTGGCTTCTACTTTGGCCCAAGCGCGCAGATGGTTGGCAGTGCTGTTCTAGACAGCGATGGATACAACACGGCTACTAACTGGAACGCCACTACCTGGAACGGGGATTCCAATACAATTGCTTTCGACGGTGGTGGCCAAGGCAATTCGATAATCAACTCCACGACGAACTGCCCAAACACCGGAAGTGTGACAGGATGCTATTCACTGAGCGATCCGTTTCCAACTTCCACGGCAGACCCGTCTGGTCTTGTTCCCCTCTCCGGTTCGACACTGGGTTTGGGAACCAATCTTGGCTCGCCTCTGAGCACAATGCTGCACTCGCAGCGCACGCAGGAGACCTATAACTTCAACTTCGGAGTCGAGTATGAATTTCCGCACAACGTGGTTGTCAGCGTCGGCTACGTGGGCAGCAGGGGGCTGTTCCTGCCTCTTTCCCAGGTTGATCTGAACCAGCTTCCTTTGAGCGTCATTGCATCGCGGCAGGCGTCCTTGTTCAGTTCCACGGTGGCAAATACTTGGGAGAATATCCAGCCAAACACGAATGCTTATTATGGGTCTTCTACCGTGCCGCTATGGCTCTCACTACAGCCGTATCCACAGTTTGGCTCAGGCAACTATGGCTCCGGCCAGGGAGTCAATGTGCATGGCTATCCGGGCGGCGATTCCGAGTACAGTTCTCTGCAATCAAAAGTTCAGAAACGCATGACCCAGCACTTCACCACGCTGGTCTCCTTTACCTGGGGAAAGATCATCACGGACGACGGCAATCCTCCGCTGGACTTCCTTGGCTCTCATGCAGGCACGCCACAGGACTGGAAAAACATGAATTTTGAGCATGCCGTCAGTCCGCAGGACGTGAAGTATCAGTTCACGGCTCAGGCATCCTACGATCTACCCGTGGGCAAAGGTAGGGCACTGAATCTGAACGGAGCTGCGAATACCATCCTGGGCGGATGGACAGCGAACGGAGTTTTTTATCTGAGCACCGGAGTTCCCATAATTTCGCCGCTTGTCGGAGCATCACCCTCATACTTCAATCAGCGTATGAATTTGACCTGCGATCCCAGCAAGGGTGCGCCGCATACAGCAGCAGTTTGGTTCAATCCCTCCTGTTTCGCATTGCCCGCCAGTTCGTTCGTGCCGGGAACGGCGCCGGCGTACCTTGACCACGTCCGCACTATGGGCGCCAACGATCTGGACCTCACCCTATCCAAGGATTTCAAACTGGGCAAGGAGCGGAATATCCGCTTCGAGGTCTCATCCTTCAACATTGCCAACAGGCCGCAGTTTGGAGCGCCGTCTGTGCCCTCGTATGCGGACTACAGCAGCGGTAATGCTTCATTTGGCTCGATTGGGCAAGACGTCAATACGCCGCGTCAATTCCAGTTTGCATCGAAATTTACCTTCTGATTTAGGCGTTCCAGCAAGCTCGCTGGAAATTCGCTCGACCTCCAATGGCAGACACGACCATGTGTCTGCCATCTTTTTTGTGTTTGAACCGAAAATTCTTGTCTTGGACCATGCGCCGGCCTGGAGACTGCTCATTTGTTACTGCCGGGTTACAACTTGAACAAAGTATTTGCACGGTATTCGCACGGGGTTGACAGTCCTTTTACACTTTCCGGCAGATACTGCTTCTGTGATCCCGCAAACTCATCATATTCTTCCGTTGAAGTTAGCCGTTGGTTCTGCCCCTCTGGTAGAACTTGGATTCCAAACAAACCTTCCATCCCTGCCCCCCGCCAAGCCGCGCATTCATGCCGAAGTTGGCAGTTACCGGCTGCGGCTGGCCGAGAGCCAGGAAGACCGCGAGGCCGCCTGCCGCCTGCGCTTCAAAGTCTTCAACATCGAACTGAACGAGGGGCTGGCGGATTCCTACCAAACCGGCCTGGATACCGATCAGTTCGATGCCTATTGCGAGCACCTGCTTGTAGAAGAGAAGCTCTCCCGACGCGTCGTCGGCACTTACCGGATGCAGTCCGGATCGACCGCCGCGCGCTACCGGGGATACTACTCCGCGCAAGAGTTCAATTTTGCGCCCTACGAGCCGCTTCGGCCCGACATTCTCGAGTTGGGCCGCGCCTCCATTGATCGCGAGCATCGAACTCCCGAGGTACTGACCTTGTTATGGAGGGGCATCGCACAGTATGCTTCCAACATGGGGCTGCGTTATCTGATCGGCTGCTCGTCATTGACTTCCAAAGACCCGGCGGAGGGCTGGCAGGTCTATCGCCAGCTTGAACAATATCGGGTCTCTCCGGAGTTCGAGACTGAGCCAACCATCGCTTACGCCGCTCCGTGCGAGCTAGTGGGCGCATCTGCACAGCTGTCGCCCTCATCAGAAGACTCATTGCTGCGAACTCCGCCCACCAAGGTGCCCAAGCTGCTGAAGACCTATCTGGCCATCGGCGCGCGCATCTGCGGACCGCCGGCATGGGACCGGGATTTTGGCACCATCGATTTCCTCACTCTGCTCGATCTGAGATTGATCTCGCCCTCGGCGCGCAATCGCTTCCTGGCTCCGCTGACTACTTGAGCTTTCGCGCGATTCGGCGCGCTGTGGCGCTGGGTTCGATTCTTGTCCTGAGCGTTCTCCGATTCTGGCTGCTGAGGCTGCGCGGACCGCTCACCATGGAGAAACGCGCCCTGTGGGTTCAGCAGACCTGTCGCATGATTCTCTCTGGAATGGGCGTTCGTTATCGCGTGGAAGGCCAGCCGCCCGCGAATGGCCTGGTGGTTTCCAACCACCTCAGTTACCTCGATGTTCTGTTCCTCTCCGCGGCCATGCCTTGCTTCTTTGTCGCCAAGGCCGAGATCGACAGTTGGCCTTTTTTTGGCAAATCGGCGCGCATCGGCGGTACGCTCTTCGTTGACCGCTCAAGCTTGGCCAGCGCCGAGAAGGTCTCCGCAATGATCGCCGAGCGGCTCAGTTTGCAGATTCCCGTCCTCTTTTTTCCCGAAGGCACCACCACTGATGGCAGCTCGCTCTTGCGTTTTCACTCCCGCTTCTTCGATCCAGCGGCGGTTGGCGGAATTCCGGTGACTGCCGCGGCGCTGCGCTACGTGATCGTCGATGGCACCCCGGAGAGCGAGCTGTGCTGGATCGGTGACGATGAGTTTCTTCCTCATCTCTGGAAGGTGCTGGGCACGGCCGGTTTCTCTGCCCGCGTGCGCTTCGCACAGCCGCGCGTCTATCCTGATCGCCGCACCGCCGCCGACAAAACGCAAACTGAGATCGCCGCCATGCGCAGGCAGATGCCGCTGCCTTGATGAGAGGGTTTACAACCGGTTATAGAGGAAAAATCACCTACGACAGTGCTGGCAAGGACATAACTATCGGAGAACCGCACTGTCCTTGGAGGAATGCCCGCTCGCAGAACAAAATTATCTCTAGGAGTTATCCGCCAGCAGCAGCCGCAAATCGCGCAAGTTGTGCTCCGTCGGTCCGGTCACGATAGCATCGCCCAACGCGGTGAACATCGGACAGGCATCAAAGGCCGCCAGCGAAGATTTCAGGTGGAATCCGAAGGCATGCGCGCGAGCAACAGTCGTGGGGTCGGCGACGGCGCCAGCCGCCTGCGTATTGCCGTCAATTCCATCCGAACCGGCGCTGAGTACCGTCAGACGCTGTCCAAGATAGCTCTCCAGCTCAAGAGCGCATTCCATCACAAACTGCTGGTTGCGTCCTCCGGCGCCGGGCGTGCGGTCGAGCGTGACCGTCACCTCGCCGACCGAGATCAGGCACAGGCGCGGATGATTGGCGCGCAGCTCGTGGAAGCGCTCCAGCAGATAGCGGGCGGCGTCGGCGTAGTCCCAGTCGTCGCAACTGTTGTCCACCACCACGTGGAAGCCGGCCTTCTCCGCCAGCGCGCGCGCGTTCTCCGCCAGGTCGTGGCTCGACAGCAGAATCTCGAAGACAGATTGGCTGAAGGCATCCACTTCGCCACTCATCGCCGCGGCCGCGGTGACCAGGCGCGTGGGCACCGCTCCCGGCATGGAAAACTTGGGGAAAAACGGCGGACGCCAGCCTTTGTTGCCCGGAGATTCAGGTAGGTCCTCGCGCTCGAAGAAGGCGCTCACCGCGGGCGGCATCTTCGCCTTCAGGTCGTACTTTTCCAGAAGGCCGCGCACCTCGGCAACGGTCGAGTGGTCGGGCGATGTGGGCCCGGATGAGAGCGCATCAAGCGAGCGTAGCGGAACGTCGGGCAGCAGCAGGCTGATCTTCGCAGCCTCCGGCGCGGCTATGGCCAGCCGCCCGCCCTTGACCGCGGAAAAATGCTTGCGAAGCGTGTTGACTTCGCTGATCGGAGCGCCCGAGGCCAGCAGCAACTGATGGAAGGCGATGGTGTCATCGAGAGAAATCTTTGGATCCAGCGGAAGATCAAAGAGGGCCGAGCCGCCGCCCGAGATGAGAAAGAAGATCAGTGTGTTTTTGTTGGCCTTCCTCAGCATGGCCAGCGCTGCGCGGGCGGCGGCGAAGGATTCTTCGTTGGGCAGCGGATGACCGCCTTCGAAGTAGCGAAAGCGCCAGTCGTGGCTCTTCGGCAGTTGGTTCGAGCAGCAGATGCCCCGCAGGCCGTTGCGCCGCTTCATGCGGCTTAACAGCGTATCAAGCATCGGAGCAGCTGCCTTGCCCAGCGCGATGACAATTATCTTTTTGTAGTGGGAGAGGCAGATCGACGCCGGCCCGCTGCCGTCCGGAATCAGGCGATGCAGCATATCGCTCTCAAAGCGAATGCGGCGATCAAAGGCCGATTGAATGCTGCACGCCTTGACAGCGCCGGTAAAAATTTCATTCGCCGTCGAGTGCAAGGCTTCGAGTGAGGAATCGGTAGCCGTGGTCATTGCAGTTGCTCCTTGAGCCAACCGGCGAGCGTCGACTGAAGCGGCTCGAGTTGACCGGTAAAAAAATGATCGGCGCCGGAAAGGAGCACCAACTCTTGGGGTTTGGCGGCGGAGGCGGCCAATTGCGCCAGTTGTGCGGCCGGCGCGTACTGGTCATTCGCTCCACTGAGGAAGAGCTTGGGAATCGTGCAGTTTTTAATATCTGGATAGTGGTAATCGCGGCCTTCAACCTGGGTAGGCAAACCAAGCATCGCCAGCGCGCGTACAGGTGCTGAAGACTGGGAAGCTCTGCAACAAGCCCCGAGCGCCATCATCGCGCCAAAGCTGAAACCAACCACCACCAGTGGACGTTCGTAATTGTTTCCGAGCCACTCCAGCGCCGCCCACACATCGTCCGCCTCCGCTTCGCCGTCGTGTACTCCCTCGCTCAAGCCCACGCCGCGAAAGTTGAAGCGCAGCACCGGCCAGCCCAGCCCCCACTCCGGGTCGTTCAGCGCTTTCATCGCGTGGTATACCACCTTGTTGTGCAGGTTTCCGCCGCCCAGTGGATGGGGATGGCAGAGCAGCGCGGCATAGCTGGCTTCGGGTGCGCCTTCATTCACCAGTGCTTCCAGCCGGCCAGCCGGACCAGGCAGATTCACACTGCGCACAGCGGCTGTCGACGGACCGTTTCCCGGTAAAGAGGTCGCGATGGTCGTAGTCATTCCACACACCATTCTACGCGATGAGATGATCACGGCGTGGAAACGATACATCCGTCTTGCGATTTGTCTTTGATTTGTTGGTTTTGCATTTTGTATCTGTGTAAAACTCGCTTCATTTGTACCAATGAAACAGCAAAATGGGTTGGGCTTTAACAACACTTTTTCCGCGCTTAAAACCAGAATCAATGTCGATGCTTACAGCGCTCTGCCAAATCCAAAAACACCGGTAAGGTATTCTGGTAGCACCATGACTGATCGCTCGCATATTGATTCCATTGATCCCATCCGCCTTACCCGCCAGCTCTGCGAGATCGAGTCCACCACCTACCACGAGGGCGTTGTGGGTGATTTCCTGGCCAATTTCCTCGGCGAGCGCGGCTGGCAGATCGAGAAGACTCCCGTCGAACAGCCGCTCGAGAGCATCACGGCCGGAGAGCGCTGGAACGTCTATGCGGGCGTCGCCGGCCAGACTCCCGACCTCGTCTTTTCCACTCACATGGACACCGTGCCGCCCTATATTCCTTTCCGCGAGGACGGCGAATTCGTCTATGGCCGAGGTACCTGCGACGCCAAAGGAATCATCGCTGCCCAGGTTGCCGCCGCTGAAGCCCTGCGCGCCGCGGGCTTTCGCGTCGGATTATTATTCGTCTCCGGCGAGGAGCGCGACTCTGCCGGCGCAAAGGCCGCCAACGCGGCGGCCAAAGCAAGCCGCTTCCTGATCAACGGCGAACCCACCGACAACCGTCTCGCTCTGGCCTCCAAGGGCGCTCTGCGCGCGGTCTTCAAGTCCACAGGCAAGATGGCTCACTCGGCCTATCCCGAGCTGGGTGACAGCGCCGTTCATAAGCTGGTCCAGGTGCTCGGTAAGCTGCTGGCGCTGCCGCTGCCGGAAACCGAGGGTATCGGTCCAAGCACACTGAATATCGGCCAGATTCAAGGCGGCCACGCCCCCAATGTCATCGCCGACAAGGCCGAAGCGCAAGTGCTGGTGCGCACTGTTACCGGCTCCGCGCCGGTGCGAGCGCAGTTGGTAGAATTGGCCGGCGATCTGGCCAGCGTCGAGTTCACTCTCGATATGCCCTTTATCCGCCTGCGCGCCATCGCGGGCCTGCCCACCATGGTCGCCAAATTCTCGACCGACATTCCGCAACTCACCAACTGGGGCGAGCCGCTGCTGCTGGGACCAGGATCGATTCATGTAGCTCACACGCCATTCGAGAAGTTGGCAAAGAAAGAACTGCTGGAAGCCGTCGAGTTATACATCAAAGTCGGCAAGCAATTATTGAGTTAGGCAGCGTTGCCAGCCGCTTTGCCCCTGCCTCCTGAAACCCGTGGCTGCGGTTCAGCCTGCTCGGCTGCCAGCTCTGCGACATTGGCTGTGCTCAGCACGCCCATCATCGCTTCCTGCGCCTTCACCCAGATGGGATGCGCCGGACAGTAGGATTTCCGCTTGCAACTGGCTCCGGTGGTCAGGCAGAGATTCAAAGAGATAGGACCTTCAATAGCCTCGATCACAGCGCGGACCGAGGCATTGCGGCCAGGGGGCAGAATCTCAAAGCCGCCTGATTGGCCTCGCCGCGAGGCAATGAATCCTGCTCGGCACAGGCCTTGCAGTACTTTGGATAGAAAGCTCATCGGAGCCTCGGTGGCGTGGGCCAGCGCGGGCAGTTGCACGCGTTGATTGGCGGGCAGCGCGGCCAGATGGATCATCACGCGAACCGCGTAGTCGGCGGCCCGCGTCAACTGCATACTAGAACCGGACTCTCCCATCGCATCGCTTCTCCCACCACCATCGTAACCAATCCTAGCGCGAATGCTCGCCACTCGTATGCGGATCACCGGCCAACGGGCAGCCCGCGCAGTGAGCGGCTCTGCGGCAATGCGCCTTGCCGACGGCGACCGTCAGGGCATGAAACTCATTGAAAAGCCGCGCCTGCTTCTCGGCGGCGTCGGAGGCGAAGGCCGCGCGGGTCAGGTCGGCCAGCGATTCGTATCCCTTGCGATTGCGGCCAGCTGCGGGTGTCACCAGCCCGTGCCGCTCGGCTATACGGCGCAGATACTCATCGGCAACCGGAACCGGATGACCGAGGGCGTAGAGCAGAATAGCATCGGCGGTCTCAGGACCGACACCGGGTAGGGTCAGCAAGCGGCGGCGCAGAGCGGGTGTGGGGCTGGCGGCGAGCTTCTCGAGCGTGCCGCCAAACTCCTCATCGAGCATCGCCACAAAAGCCTTCAGCGCGGGCGCTTTGCGGCTGTGAAAGCCGGAGGGCTGGATCAGCCGCTGCAATTTCTCGAGCGTCAGAGAGCGCAGGCCGTCCAGGGTCAAAGCTCCAGCCGCGCGAAGATTGCTCAGCGAGCGCTCCACAGCCTTCCATGCGGTGTTCTGCGTGAGATAAGCGCCGAGGATCATCTCCAAGGGCGTTTCGGCCGGCCACCAGTGCTGCTGGCCGTAGGCTTCGGCAAGCTGGTCGTGCATTTGGCGCAGGCGCTGGGCGGGCGTGGGTTTGGTTGCAGTCACGGCTGGTCACAGAATACAGGCTGGAGAGCGAATCTCAACCGGCGAAAGCTGAAGCCATCGAGGCCCGTCCAAAGCGATCCTGGCTTCAGGCTCGGGTTTTGACGAAGCGCCTTTTTTCCATGACAGAAGTAATTTTCATGTGATATAGATCACATCGCGCCTTCTTTTGTACTGATAGAAATTGTGTATCGTTCCGATGAATTGAGCAGATGGGTCCTGGGAGGTTGGGGGATTGGAGAGTCAGCGGCCAACGGTCGTTTTCCAGTGGCTGAGAGCTGCGAGCGCCGAACGGAATATAAGAGAGTAGTTTGCAACTCACTCAAGATTGGTCGTATACTGAAATCCGACTATAATGGTCGTATTTTTCAGGGTCCTGCATTTTCAGTGACCTGGCAAAGTTTGGGGGTCCGGCGATTTGACCGTTTTAAGCGAATTGAATGTGGGCGAGTGCGGAATTCTGGTCGGCCTCGACCTGCCTGAATCCGTGCAGAACCACCTGATGCACATGGGTTTTGTTCCCAATGCGCTGGTGATCGTGTTGCGCCGCGCGCCGGCTGGCGATCCTACGGTTTACGGAGTGGACGGCATGGAGATCGCCCTCCGGCACGAGACTGCCTCAGCCATTCGTATGCGGGAAGTTGGAGCCGAAGATGCTGCCCATGCGGTCGAGTTGATCGGATCCCAGCTCCCAAAACCCGGAGCTGGGGCACCCAGGATTTATAAGATTACTGAAAAGATCGAGGTCGTTCCATGAGCGCTTGCTGTGAGACTCCTGCCTTTGTACCGCCCAAGTCCCTGCCGGCCAGGCGGACGCTCCAGACTGTCGTGTTGATTGGGCCGCCGAACTCTGGCAAATCCACGCTCTTTAACAGGCTGACCGGTTTGCGCCAGAAGGTGGCCAACTTCCCCGGCGTGACAGTAGAACAGCGCATGGGCCTGATGGCCGGGGTGGGCCGCCCGGACTTGACGCTGATTGACCTGCCCGGCATCTACTCGCTCGACCCCTACAGCGAGGATGCCCGTGTCTCAATTGACGTGCTCCGCGGCAGAATGCCCGGCACGCCCAAGCCGGACGCTGTGCTGCTGGTGATGGATTCCCTGCACCTGACCCGCCAGTTGATGCTGGCCGCGCCGGTGCTGGCCGTGGGATTGCCCACGCTGATACTGCTCAACATGAGCGACCTGATGGAGGCTCGCGGCGGGCATATTGACGCGCTCAAGCTGGCACGAGAACTGGGCGCTCCGGTGGCCCAGATCAGCGCCGTCAACGGTACAGGCCTCGACGCCGTTCCGCTATTCCTTCATCAGCAAACCGACCGCACGTCAGCCCAGTCGGCCTCCAAGTCTGCCAAGCCTCTGGAGTTGCCGGTCCTCGGCAACGCCGCCAGCGCGCACAATTGGGCCGCGCAGATCAGCCGCCGGACAGACTACCGCGCTCCGCTCTCGGTCGAAGGCACGCGACGGATCGACGACGTTCTGCTGCACCGTGTCTGGGGACCACTGCTGTTTTTGCTGGTAGTGGTCGGCGTCTTTGAGGTGGTCTTCTCGATTGGACAGCCGCTTTCGGACGGCTGCGGAGAAATTTTGGCCCGCATCGGCGAACTGGTGCGGCCACTGCTGCCTGCCGGCTGGATTCAGTCTCTTATTCTTGACGGCGCATGGAAGGGCATCTCGTCGGTGCTGGTCTTTTTGCCGCAGATTCTGCTGCTCTTTCTTTTTATCGGAATCCTGGAAGACTCCGGCTATCTCTCCCGCGCCGCATTGATCGCCGACCGCGTGATGCGCACCATCGGACTCAACGGCAAGGCGTTCATTCCCCTGCTTTCGGCCTACGCCTGCGCGGTGCCGGCGATCATGGCCACCCGCACCATCGAGAACAAGCGCGACCGCCTGGCGACCATCCTGGTCACGCCCTTCATGACCTGTTCGGCGCGCCTCCCGGTATATATGCTGCTGATTGCCGCCTTCATTCCCAACACGGTTTACCTGCACGGCATTCTTGGTCTGCGCACGCTGGTGATGCTGGGCCTTTATCTGGCCGGATTTGTCGGGGCGATGACGACCGCGCGACTGCTCAAGAGTTCGATCCTCAAATCCAGCGATGCGCCGTTTATTTTAGAACTCCCACAGTACCGAATGCCGACGCTGCGTTCGCTGGCTCTGCGCCTGGTGGATCGCGCGCGCATCTTTCTGCGTCAGGCGGGCACGATCATTCTTTGCGTCACGCTGGCGCTCTGGGTGCTGGCTCATTTGCCGGTGATTCAGGCGCCGGGCGGGGCGATCTCCGCGCCGGAGCTGGCCGACAGCCTGATCGGGCGGCTGGGCCACTTCATCGAACCGGCGATTGCACCGCTGGGCTTCAACTGGAAGATCGGCATCGGCCTCTTGTCCAGCGTGCTGGCCCGCGAGGTGATGGTCAGCACCATGGGCACGCTCTACGGCGCCGATCCGGGAACACAGGCGCTCAGCCTGCAAACCGCTCTGCATCACGACATGACGCTGGGCGGCGCGCTGGCGCTGATGATCTTCTTTGCCTTTGCAATGCAGTGCACCTCGACGATGGCCGTGGTTCGACGCGAGACCAACAGTTGGAAGTGGCCGGCCGTGCAGTTTCTTTATATGCTGGTGCTGGCCTGGGGTGCGGCCTTCGCGGTCAACCATCTGGTGATGGCCTTCGGGTAGCGAGTCTGGATATAGGCAATCGAGCGGGTGTTGATTACGAAAGTGTACCCTACGGTTCGGTAAGTACCACAAATGCACAGGGTCAATCGCACTGAAATCGCTGATGATACTGAATAGACGGAATCCGACAGATGACCTTTTTAAATTGGAGCGGGATACCGGTTCTGGCCGCGGTGGCGCTGCTGATCTGCGCCTTTGCCTCGGTGGCGCGCCACAGCCATAGGTCTGTCTCTGGATTGTGGCTCACGGGCTGGCTGATGATTCTGCTCCATTTTGTTGCCGCCCTGTTCTACACCGTTCCGGGAATTTGGGGTGCTTTGGCGTTTACCATCGCCTCGGCTTCTCTGGGCTGGGCCGGAGTGATGTATATCTACGCCTCGATTGCCCACCACAAATACGTCTCCAGCCCCTGGATGCTCGGATCGGTTGCCGCGGCCGGAACGCTTTACGTCACAGTTCTCTGCCTGGGCAGCACTCTGCATTGGGCTTTGAACCTGGCCGCGCTCTTGCTCGGTATCTGCCCGCTGGTTGTCATGCTGGCATCGATGCGCAAGGATAGCTACCCGCTTCGCTGGGTGATCGTGACGCTGATCGGATCACTCTCGATCTTTCTGCTCATCTTCCAGAATCGCCCAGGAATTGGCCAGAATCTGGCTTGGAATTCCGTCATGTTTTCCATTTATCTGGGTTGCTGCATCGTTGTTTCGTATGAATACCGCCGCGCCACTGCCGGTGCCTTCGTCACCATTGCCGGCTTCTTCTTTTGGGCGTCGGTCTTTGTAGTGGCCCCGCTGATCGGGACGTTGCTGCCTCATGTTCATGTCGAGAGCGAAGTCTGGAACCTGCCCAAGTTTGTGGTGGCCGTCGGCATGATGCTGCTGCTGCTGGAAGACCAGATCGAGTACAACAAACACCTGGCGTTGCACGATATGCTGACCGGATTGCCGAATCGCCGCCTCTTTGAGGACAGGATCGCATTTGCTCTGGAGCGCTCGCGGCGCAGCGGGGCTGAGATGGCGCTGCTGGTGATCGACCTGAACGGATTCAAGCAGGTAAACGACACCATGGGTCATCACGTCGGCGACCTGCTCTTGCAGCGGGTCGCTTCGATCTTTGCCGAGCGCGTACGCCGCTCGGACACTGTTTCTCGAACCGGAGGCGACGAGTTCTCGGTAATTCTCGAAGAGCCAACCAATCGAGAGGATGCTGAACGGGTGGGAAGATCGCTGCGGGAATTGCTGGACGAGCCGCTCGATCTGGGCCAACACACGGTGCGCATAAGCGCCAGCGTCGGCGTTGCCGTCTATCCTGAAGACGCAGACGACGCCGAATTATTGTGCATTGCCGCCGACCTGCGCATGTACGAGGCCAAGAACTATGCGCTGAGATCATGCCCCAACCCGGCTTCCACGCAATGGAAATCCCAGCCAGATCAAAACTCCGTGATCACCAACCAGTTGGGGCTGGTCTAAGAACTCGCCCTCGCCTTGCTGGGTGCCCCATGTATGACAGCGCCGTCTCCTGTCAAGCGCGTTTTTTCAATTCGCGCGCAAAGTCTTCCTCTGGTGGCCGGGGCGGGGTCAAGGGCGCCGTACTTTGGCGTTCATCTTGACC
>JBEKDX010000003.1:0-33296 GCA_050014135.1 Occallatibacter sp. | reverse complement strand
TACTGGTTCCCCATCGACCAATACATTGGCGGCGTGGAGCACGCGATTCTGCATCTGATCTACTCGCGCTTCTGGACCAAGGTGATGCGCGATCTGGGGCTGATTGAAAACGATGAGCCGGCGGCGCGGCTCTTTACTCAGGGCATGGTCATCAAGGACGGCGCGAAGATGTCCAAGTCAAAGGGCAACGTGGTTTCGCCTGACGACATGGCAGACCGGTACGGCGCCGACGCTACGCGCGTCTACTCACTCTTCGCCGCGCCTCCGGATCGCGACCTGGAGTGGCAAGAGGACGGCGTAGCCGGGGTGAGCCGCTTTTTGAGCCGGGTTTGGCGGCTGACGACGAAGTATGCGCCGCTGGCGCGCGCGGCCAACGGACAGAAGACTGATGCGCCAAGCGGTCCATCACTCAAGCTGCTGCGAAAGCTGCATCAGACCATCGCCAGAATCACGCTGGACTTTGAGGGCCGCTGGCACTTCAATACCTGCGTGGCGGCAATCATGGAACTGGTCAACGAGATTCAGGCAGCGGACGCGCAACTGGCGGCAGGCGAGATTCCCGCGCCGGTGGTGCGCGAGGTGCTGCGCGCGCTGGTGCTGCTGTTGGCGCCGTTTGCGCCGTATCTGGCAGCGGAGTTGTGGGAGGAACTGGGCGAGGAGGGTTCTATTTTGCGCGCTCCCTGGCCGGTCAGCGATTCCGAGTTGGCTAAGGAAGACCAATTGGAGATTCCGGTGCAGATCAATGGCAAGCTGGTGACGGTAGTGCGTGTGCCCGCCGACGCCGATGGAAAGGCGATTGAGGCCGCGGCGCTTCGCGAAGATAAGATCCAGTTGCGAACGGCGGGAAAAACGGTAGCCAAAGTGATCGTGGTTCCCGGCAAGCTGGTGAATCTGGTGGTTAGGTGAAATCCGCGGCTCCCCTGCGTGGAACCCAGACGCTCGTCGGCCAGATGGGCTGGGTCGTCGCGCGGGCCTCGCTGACCGCAATCGAAGTGGCCTGGCGCTGGACTTTCGGCCTGCCGTTCTTGATCGTGGGCTTGCTTGAGGCGTTCAAGATTCTCATCGCGCTGCCGCCTGATTCCGCGGGGCTTGCAACTCTCGATCCGCAAAACCCTTGGGTAGCTGCGGGGCAGCTCTACAATGCATGGTCGCTTTACCAGCCGTATGTCGCCGCTGTTTTGCGCTGGCTTTTGCCGGCAGCCGCGCTGGGCTGGGTGATTGTCTCGGGGTTGGGTCGCGGCTTGCTTTTGAAGCGCCTGCAACCATCGTTACGCTTCCGACCATTGTCGATGATCGCGCTGCAGGCCGCGTGGCTGGCCGGCTTCGCTCTCACCTGCTGGGCCTGGTTCCGCTCGATGCAATGGGTGGCGGCCACGAACATCACTCCCATCGGCGAGCCTGACCTGATCGGCTTCGCGGCCTGGGCGATCTTCCTCTCGCTGGGCTTCTTCACGGCGTTTGCGCTGGTCAGTTGGGCGCTCTCGATTGCGCCACTGCTGATGCTGCTCGAGGAGCGCTCGGCGTTCTCCGCGTTGGGCCAAACGCTCAGGCTGGGCAAGTCTTTCACCGGCAAACTGGTCGAGATCAATCTGGTGATGGGCATCGTCAAGCTGGCGCTGATTGTGCTGGCGATGGTGTTTTCCGCCGCGCCCTTGCCCTTCAGCGACCAACTCGGGACGGATGCCCTGCACGTGGTCTGGGCCGCGGCCGCAATCTTTTTTCTGGTTGCCAGCGACTACTTCCATGTGGTGCGTCTCAAGGGATTTCTAGAGTTTTGGAAGATGGAACGCGGTCCGCAAACCGGTGATCTTGCCGCGAGTGATCGATAGCCTATCCGCATAAATTGCCTGGTTTTTGCCAAAATGAGAAGAAACTCATCCGTTCGCCCGGCGTATCTTCGCCTCTTTTGAACTCCAACTCTGCCGATAAACTTCATATCAGTTTCGGGAAGGCGGAAGCGCGAAGGATGAAGGGCCCCTCCGACAACAACGGGAATAAGGAGCGCGCTCGGCGCAGCAAACAGATCGCCCATTTCGATGAGCTCACCGGCTTGCCGGATCGAGTTTTGCTGGAAGACCGATTGCGCAAGGCCATTGCCCAGAGCAAACGGTGGGGCCAACTGCTGGCGGTGGTGCGTCTTCGCCTGGAAGGTCTGGAAGCCATTCGCGACCGTGATGGGCGTCAGGTTGGTGAACAGGTGATAGCCGCGCTGGCCCGCGGCATGAAGCGGACTCTGATCAAAGGCGACATTCTGGCCTGTTTTGAAGGAGACAAATTCGCCGCCCTCTTGCCTGCGCTGGAGGATGAGCAGGCCTGTTTGCCGGCGCTCAACCGCTTGCTGGAAGCAGCCGCGGAGCCGGTCCGTGCCGGAGACGCCATCTACCAACTCTCGGGCAGCATCGGCGTCAGCATCTATCCGCAGGAGGAAGACGCGGACGTGGATCAACTGATGCGCCAAGCCAGTCAGGCTATGCATCTCGCGCGAGCGGCCGGCAAGAACCGCTACCAATTCTTCGATGCCGCAAAAGAAGTCCGTTTGGGCGTGCAACCGGAGAGCCTGGAGCGTATTCGCCAGGCTCTGGCGGCCCGTGAATATTTTATGGTTTATCAGCCGAAGGTGAATATGCGCACGGGCATCGTGGTGGGCGCCGAGGCGCTGATCCGCTGGCAGCACCCGCAGCGAGGCCTGCTGCCGCCAGCGGAGTTTCTGCCGATCATCGAGGATCACCCGTTTGCCGTTGAGCTGGGTGAGTGGGTGATCGACACGGCCCTCGCCCAAGTGGAAGAATGGCTCGATGCAGGGCATGATATTCCGGTAAGCGTGAATGTCGGCGCGCGGCAGTTGCAGCATCCTGACTTCAAGGATCACCTGGCCGCGCTGCTGGCCGCGCATCCGCGCATCCATTCCTCTCGCCTTGAGTTGGATATTTTGGAGTCCAACCCGCCGGAAGACGCGCTGCAATTGTGTATTCTGCTGCACAAGTGCCGCGAGACGGGCGTGACCTTAGCCCTGGACAACTTTGGCTCCAGTCATCTCTCGCTCAGCGAACTCAAGCGGTTGCCCGCCCAGGTTCTCAAGATCGATCCGAGCTTTGTACGCGACATCCTGGAAGATCCCAACGAACTGACGATTCTTGAGGGAGTGCTGGGGCTGGCCGCGGCCTATCATCGCCAGCCGGTCGCCGAAGGCGTGGAGACTATCGAGCAGGGTTTGATGCTACTGCGTCTGGGTTGCGAGCTGGCGCAAGGCTACGGCATCGCCCAGCCTATGCCGGCGCGTGAGTTCCTCGGCTGGGCGATTGCATGGCAACCTGATCCTCGCTGGAGCGAAGCGCTCTCGGTGAGCGTGGACGAGCGGCCGATGCTTCATGCCGGCGTTGAGCACCGCGCCTGGGCCGCTGAAATTGAAGCCTTCCTCGAAGGCAAGAGCACGACCGGACCCCGCCTCAGCCGCCATCAATGCCAATTCGGAGCGTGGCTCTATGCCGAAGGCCCCTCCGGACGCAGCGCGCAACCGGGTTTTCAGGCCATCATCGCGGTCCACTGGCGCATCCATGCTCTGGCGGCTGGCATGGTGAAGTTCCACGCCCAAGGCCGCAATGAGGAAGGCTTGGCGCGTCTAGGCGAGCTGAAAGACCTGGTGGACAAGCTCGCCGACCTATTGAATTTCTTTGGTCAGAAGAGCGAGGCGGCTTAGGACTTAACCGTAAATTGCGAAATTTGTAGCGCCGGTCTCCTGACCGGCTGTACTGGAGGCTTCCAAGCCGCCAGAGGCGATGGGTGCAGATCTGGAGACCTGCACGACAGCCGCTCTGGAGAGCGGCGCTACAATTTGCGGATAAGCTCTTAGGATGCGGCAATAGGGATTCGCAGCCGTTCTATCCCAGCCCTAGCCGATTCATTGCCACTCTGGGCAGCGCAGATCCGGTTTTTTCCAGCACCCACTTCACAATTGCCAACCACAGCGCCGTTCCGGCTATCAGCACTGCGAGGTCGATCCATTGCGTCCGGCCTGGCATCGCCTCATGCAAGACTCCGCCCAACCACCAGAAGAGCAACCCCACCGCTGTGCCACTGACCAAAGCGGCCAGCAGGCAGCGGGCCATCTCGATGTAGTCCAGGCTGGCCAAAGAGACCATGCGGCGTTGATGCAGCAGCAGGGCAAGGGAGACGGTTTGCAGGGCGATGCCGAGGTCGGAGGCGACGGCCAGGCCCATGGCGCCATGCAACCGGTAAAGCGATGCATAGATGGGTATGGAAACCAGCGTGACCGCGGTGGCGGCAATCATCGGCAGCATGGTGTTGCCGGCGGCATAAAAGGCGCGCGAGTAAATCGCCTGTGCCGACCACAGAAACAGGGAGACGGAAAAGATCGCGAAGTACGCGGCGCAGGTGCGGCAATCGGCGGCGGAGAAGCGCCCGCCGAGATAGATCAGTTCAACGATGGGCTGCGCCAAAGCGGCCATCGCCGAGGCGGCCAGAAAGCCCAGCGAGGCGACGCGGGAGACGGAATCCGCCACGCCGATGGCAAATTCGTAGCGGCGCTCCTGGGTCCACAAGCTGGCGAAAAAAGGCATTGAGGCAGCGCCCGCCGCTCCGGCCAGAACCGCGATAGGCGCGGCAAACAGTTGCTTGGCGACGTTCATCAGCGTGATGGCGCCGTCGCTCGAGGAGGCAAAATGAGTGATGATCCAGCCGTCGGCCGAAACCAGCGAGACGCCGGCCATCAGCGGCAGCGAGAGGCGCACCCACTCGCGCAGTCCCTCGTCGCGCCAATCAAGAATGGGCCTGAGGCGCAACCCTGCCCGGTGTACGAAGAGGGCATTCAAGAGGAAATTGCCAAGAAAGGCACCCGCGACCGTGCCCACCGCCAGCGAAGAGATGCCTAAATGCTTGACCAGCAGCAGGCCGCCGGCGATGGTGCCCAGGTTGTAGATCAGCGGAGCAATCCCCTGCACGGAAAACTGCTTGCGCACAAACAGCACCGCGCCAAAGACTCCGCTGGCAAAGAAACACAACTGCGCGGGAAGCAGGATGCGGGTCAGTTGGATGCATTGCCGGGCCTTCTGCTCGTCGAAGCCGGGAAACATACGGTGGACGTACAAGGGTGCGAGAAATTCGGCAATCAGAATTGCGCCGCTCAACACCAGAAACATGGTGGTGAGGATGACCGAGAGAGAATGCTCTTCCTCGGCCTCGCGCCCGGTGTCGCGATAACGGGTGAGGATGGTGACCAAGGTCGCCGATAGCGCTCCGCCGACCAGGAAGTAAGAGATCATGTCGGGCAAAAGAAATGCGCCGTAAAAGGCATCGGTCCCGTGCCCAAAGAGATAGGCGATATATTTGGTGCGCACCAATCCCATGATGCGTGAGAGAAAGCCGAAGGCCATCATCAGGATGGTGGCGGAAAAAGCGGTATGCGCGTGCGACGGGCGCAACAGGCTCAGGGCGCGCGCCCATTTGGATCGCGCCGGTGAAGCGGATTGCGCTGAGAGCTGTTCGGCCACTACGCTCGATTTTACCGGGGCAAGGCTCCCGGATGTAAAAGACCTTCAAGTACTTTCAATGCAGAATCGGGAGCCGTGGGTCAAAGAAATCCTATCGTTGAACAAAAATGCAACAGCCACTGCCCTGAATTCGTACCTTGTGCCGATTAGTACTCAAGTGGAAATCTCCGCCGTAACCTCGTGTGTGTGGTAATCCCTTCCGATAAGGAAGGTGTGGAACCTGTGCGGAAGAGTTGCTCGACGGCTTGTAAAACTCGAAACGCGCGGCAGGAATTCCGCGCCAGCCATTCGTCCTGCTGGTGTAAGAGCATTTTCGATTCAAGTGTTGACATCAGAAGTGCAAAGAAAGTGCCTTTTTCTTGAGGAAAAAGTCACTTGACGAGATGGATTTTGTAAAGAGCGGAATCGAAAACGCTGTAGAACGCGGGCTTTCGCCAGCGAAAGTCGTGCGGCTTTTGATCTTTCGGGCCAGGAGTCAAGATGCCACAAGCCGAATTGGAGCTCAATGAAATAGATCGGCAGCAAGAGAAAGCACGGTTGGCTGCGCTGCTCTCCACTGGAATTCTTGATACGCCGCCGGAGCCGGCCTATGATGCGATAACCCGGCTGGCCGCCGAGTATTTTCATGCCGATTCTGCCACACTTGCCTTTGCCGACGAGAGCCGCATCTGGATCAAGTCAAGTTGGGGCGCGATGGTTCGCGAGCTGCCTCGCGCGAACTCGATCTTTGATTTGGTGCTGGCAGTTGACGGTCCTGTCTTTGTCGCCGACGCCCACAATGGCTCACAGCAAGACTGGTTATCGACACGCCTCAAATACCTCAATGCTGCTTCCTTTTCCAGTGTTCCGGTTCGCTCCGTGGACGGAAAGATGCTGGGAATTTTGACCATCTTCCACAACAAGCCCGCCCCGGTGATGCAGCCGGAAGCAGCGCGTACGCTGGAGAGCATAGCCGATATGGTCACCAGCCAGTTGGAATTGCGCCGGCTGCGCAAGATTTATTCCGACAATGGGCGGCGGAACCACCACGCGGCCGCGGCCGTCAACCATAACTGGCCAAGCGCGACCGACCTGCGCCAAGCCCTCGAGATGGGCCAGTTCGTACTCTATTACCAGCCGGAGATCGACCTGGCCACGCGCAAGATTGTCGGCTTGGAGGCTCTCATCCGCTGGGTTCATCCAGAGCGCGGCTTGATTCCGCCGATGGACTTCATTCCGCTGGCTGAAGAAAACGGGATGATCTTGCCGATCGGCGACTGGGTACTGGCCGAGGCATGCTGCCAGATTCAAAAGTGGTGCCTGGAGGATGTCCGTCACACCTCTCTGCGGATCGGCGTCAACCTCTCCGCCCGGCAATTCTCCCGCGAGGGACTCAGCGACCACGTCGAGGCTCTGCTACTGCAATTCGGCATCAGTAGCCGTCAGCTTGGACTGGAGATGACCGAGTCCAGCCTTATTCCCAATATGCGGACGGCTATGGAGGTTCTCGGCAGCTTGCGCCGGCTCGGCGTTTCCCTTCTGATGGACGACTTTGGCACCGGCTATAGCTCGCTGAATCACCTCCATTCCTTCCCTTTTGACGTGCTCAAGATCGACCGCTCCTTCGTGGTCCGCATGACCGAGGGCGAGCAGCCGTTGCAGATCGTGCGCACCATCGTCGAACTGGCCCGGGTGCTGGGCATGGACGTGGTCGCCGAGGGCATCGAAACCAGCGAACAGTATCGTTTGCTTCGCCAGATGCACTGCCGCTTCGGCCAGGGCTACCTCTTCGCCCGACCCATGACCTCCGAAGCCATCACTCAACTGCTGCGCCTTCCGGGCCGCATCCTCTCTGATCCGGAGAGCGCCGAAGTGGCTAACGTGTAGTTCGCGCGCGAATGTTTCATTTCGGAACAGGGAATCGCCATGTTCGCTTCTGGAATTCGCCATGCCTTGCGCATGGGAAATTCCTCACACTCGCGGCCCGAAGTCACGGTATGCTTCTTGCCATGCAACAACCAAGTACATCCGCGCCCTCCCCCACCTCCTCTACCTTCGCGGGTCTGTTGGCCGCGCTGGCCGCTCCCGAACCAACCCCGGGCGACAGCTCTTCGTCGACGGAGTGGAAATCCGAGGCTTCCGGCGACAAGTCTTCGCCGGCAGGTTGGCGAAGAAGTTCGTCTGCCTGGGACGATGAGGGTCTAGCCGACGATGTTGCATCCCTTAGCTACGAAAGCGCACTCAAAGCCCACACGCGCTACCGCCCCACCGATCAGTCGCTCCTCGAGGCCGCCGAACCGGAGCCGATCCGCGTTGCTGCGCCCGCCCCAGCCTCACCCCGGCGCTCGGCGGCTGATTTCAAGGCAAAATTGGACTCTGGCGCAGATCCCGCCCCGCAAGTCCGTCGCCCACCCGCCACGCATTTCGAGCGGAATCTGAAGTCAGCCAGCATCACCATTCGCATGAGCGAAACAGAATGCGCGCAACTGCACCACCGCGCCGCCGAAGCTGGACTGACCATCTCGGCTTATCTGCGCTCCTGCACTTTCGAGGCTGAGTCGTTGCGGGCGATGGTCAAGGACACACTAACCCAGTTGCGCGTAGCCACTAGCGAGACAACGCCAGAAAACCCCGCGCCGGTACAGCATTTGCGCTTCCGCGAACGTCTTCACAGCCTGTCCGGCTGGCTGGCCCGCCTCTTCACCCCTTGGCATGGAAGTCCGCGCGTCGCCCGTGCCTGACGCCCGCTTGCATACCCGCGCTATTTGCACATCGGTGGGAAGGCAAAGGCAAATGACCCCTTGTCGGTTGAAATGGAAGGACCACGGTCCCAGACGACCAGGGCCTTGTTGTCCGCATAGTCATTTGTCAGCACGGTAACCGAGGTCTTCTTGCGCACGTTCAACAGGAAGGACCAATCCGAGACCTTAAATTCGCCTTGGCAGAAGACGGTCTCGGCGTCCAGCTTGAAGGTAAAGACCTGGTCGACGTCGCCACGCAACTGGATTCTCTGGCTATCGACTGATTTGATCGGACCGTAGGTAGCCAAGCCGCCCGCGGACTTCATGCCTTTGATTGTGAATGGTGCGTCTTCCGCAAGATACTGGCCCTGTTGCGCCATGACTGGCAAGACAGCGCTCAAGGCCAAGAGAAGCAGAAAACTCAAACGACATAGACTGCTGAATCGAACTGTCATAGGCCCTCGCAGAGAAGGTACCATAACCTGCAATTGGTATTCTACTCCCGTCAAGGGTCAGGGGAATATGGGGATTTTCTGAGTACATTGCCGGGACCGGCGCGAAATACCGCTCACCTATTCCACCTCCAGCACCAGGCACTTCAGATACTCAGTCTCCGCCAGGTTCAGCACCACGGGGTGGTCCAGCGCCGCGCCCCTCCGCTCGAGCAGCCGCACCCGGCGATGCGAATCAATGGCGGCCGAGGCAACGGCAGCTTTGAGATCAGCCCAGCTCACGTGATGTGAGCAGGAGCAGGTCACCAGTAGGCTATCGGGGCGCATCATCTTGAGCGCTCTCAGATTCAATTCCTTGTAGCCGCGCAAAGCGCCCTCGACGGCCCGCAGGCTCTTGGCGAAGGCGGGAGGATCGAGGACAATGGCGTCAAACTTCTCGCCAGCCTCCGACCAGCCGCGCAGGATCTCGAAGGCGTCGCCCTCGACCCATTCGACTTTCGCGGTCAGCCGAGAGCGATTGGCCTCCAGGTTTCGCTCCGCCACCTCGAGCGATGCGCGCGAGGCGTCGACTCCGGTCACCTGAGCGCAGACCTCGGCCAGATGCAGTGCAAAACCGCCCTGATAGCAGCAGACATCTAGCGCCCGTCCGCCCCCTTCGCGCGACGCCAAGCCGAGCTGGCGCGCCCACTCCGCAGCGGCAGCGTAGTTGGCCCGCTGGTCGAGGAAAGCGCCTGTCTTCTGCCCGGAATTTGCGTCGAAGTCGAAGACAAGGCCGTTAAGCCGGAAGTGGGTGCTGACAGCCCGGGCCGCAGCATCGGCGACAAAGAGCGGATCCGCGCTGGGCGCAGTCAGGCCCTCCAGTTCGCGCACTCTCGGGTCGGGCCGCTCGACAATGACCGCCGGTTTCAGCTCTTGGCAGAGCACGCGCACACACTGTTCACGAATCGCGGCTGAGTCCAGCCCCCTGGCCAGGAGTTGCAGAATCACCAGGCTGCCGTACTTGTCCACCACCAGCCCCGGCAACTCGTCGGCCTCGCTGAAGCATAGACGGCAGGCGTCGGTCTGCTCGTCGAGCATAGGCTTACGCCGCCGGATCGCCGCCCGCAGACGGCTTTCCAACAGGTCGAGCCACGCGGCCTCGTCCAGGGCCGAGCGCGAGAGCAGCCGCAGAGCAATCTGCGATGTGGGGCTATAGAGCGCCGTGCCTAGCAGCAATCCACGGCTGTCGGCCACTGGAACCAACGCCGGCGGTTCACCCTCTGGCACTTCAACGGATTCAATGTCAGAGGCGTAGACCCACAAATGCCCCGCGCGAAGCCGGTCGGCGGCGCGGCGGTTGATGCGGACTCCGGGAGCGGGTTTCTCGCGATTTCGTTCAGCAGTCGCGGCGGGTTGCGGAGTTTTTTGTGCCATTTGGGTCGTAGAAGGTCGGGGAGCGCGCGGCTTGGTCATAGATTCCTTTAGTCTGGTTCATCTTAACAAGGAATGAACCGTCCAGTGGATTTACTCTGATGCTATTGGCGCGGGTTGGCCCTGCCGCCGATTCCGGGTATAATGAAGATTCGGCAGCCGCCGGGTGCATATCTCTATCTGCGCCCGCTGGCCGCCCCCTTGGACAGGCCTGAATTGAGCGCGTCAGCTTGATAGCGGCCTATCCCATCGGCGCAACAATACCAAAGTTTGGAGCAAAGTCATGGCACAAGTATGCGACATCTGCGGGAAAGGTCCGCAGTTCGGCAACAACATCTCTCACGCCCACAACATCACCCGCCGCCGCTGGAGCGTGAATCTTCAGGCAGTCAAGGCTCTGGTCAACGGCCAGGCAAAGCGTATCCGCGTTTGCACCGGTTGCATCAAGGACGGCAAGATCGCCAAGGCGTAAAGCCGGCGGTCGCGTAGTATTCGCCTCTTGGCTTTGGCCGACTGCATTCCGTGACAACTCCAGATGCGGTTTTCAGCCCAGGAGATCATTTCAGGATTGACGCAAACCCCGTCCAGGCCGGACGGGGTTTTGTTGTGCCTATCGCTATAATGTCTCTGGAGAAGATGACCGTCATCCTCCGCCCCACCCCAAATGTTCTAAGATGTCCCGGTGATATCCCCGCGCACCCACGCACCCACTCTTCTCGTTCACGGCGGCGCATGGGCCATCCCCTCCAACGCCGCCGCAGCGCACCTGGCTGGAGTTCGCAACGCCCTGGAATCCGGCTACGCACTGCTCTCTCGCGGCGCTTCCGCTGTGGATGCCGTCGAGGCCGCCGTCACTGTTCTTGAGGATGACCCAACCTTCGACGCCGGCTGCGGCAGTTTTCTCACCTCCGATGGCCGCGTCCAGCTCGACGCCCTGTTGATGGACGGCGGTCGCATGAAGGCCGGCGGCGTAGCCTGCGTTGAGCGTCTGCGCAACCCCATTCAGGCCGCTCGTCTGGTCCTTGAAAAAAGCCAGCACGTCTACTTCGTCGGCTCGGGCGCCGAGCAATTCGCTCACTCTCACGGCATGGCCCTGATCGACAACGCCGAGCTGGTTCTTGACCGCGAGCGTGAGCGCCTGGCCCACACCAAGCTCCGCGAAGCCGCCGGCCTCACCGACGACACCTTCTCCGGCCCGGAAGCGGGAATCCATCCCGTGCTCCACGACGACAAGAGTCCGGAAACAGCTGCCCCCGCGCATTTGGACAGCCACGACACCGTTGGCGCCGTGGCCCTCGACGCCCACGGAAACCTCGCCGCCGCCACCTCCACCGGAGGCACCCTCAACAAGACTCCCGGCCGTGTCGGCGATTCTTCTCTGATCGGTTGCGGCTGTTACGCCGACAATCTTTCCGCCGCTGTCTCCCTCACCGGCTGGGGCGAACCGATCATGAAGCTGGTTCTCGGCAAATGGGCCACCGACCGCGTCGCAGCGGGCACCGCCCCTGAAATCGCCGCCCGCGAGGCCATTGCCTACCTCTACAGCCGTCTCGGCGGCCATGGTGGCATCATCCTGCTCGGCCCCAACGGCCGCTTCGGACTCGCCCACAATACTCCCGCGATGGCCTGGGGGCTAGCTACAAATACAGGCCTCCAAACCGGGCTTACAGTCTAATTCGGTGTAGCATTTCACCAAATCACAAACCTGTCATCCTGACCCGCTGGCGCGCCACCTTTGCCATAATCAAGATATGCTCGTCCTAGCCTCCGCCTCGCCCCGCCGCCGCGAACTTCTTACCCAGGCCGGCTTCGTCTTCGAGGTCCATCCCGCCCACATTCCTGAAGACCCGCTTCTCAACGAAGACCCTATCGCCTACGTCACCCGTCTCGCACGCGAAAAAGCCCAGGCCGTCTACTCCGAGATCACAGAGGATAGTGCGAGCGATCAGCGAGTGCCTGCCCCGCAGCAGGTGGTGCTGGGCGCAGACACCACCGTGACACTCGACAACCTCATCCTCGGCAAGCCCGAATCCCCCGCCGACGCCGCCCGGATGCTTCGCCTGCTCTCCGGCCGCTCTCATCGCGTCATCACCGGCATCGCCATTGTCTCCGCCAATCGCATCCAGACCGCCGCCGAATCCACCCTTGTCGAGTTTCTCCCCCTCTCCGACGAAGAGATCGAAGCCTCCATCGCCACCGGCGAACCCATGGACAAAGCCGGAGCCTATGCCATACAGGGCCGCGCCGCCCGCTGGATTCCTCGCATCGAAGGCTGTTACTTCAACGTCGTCGGCCTGCCCATCGCACTCGTCTCCTCCCTCCTCAACGCCCCTCCGCACTGACTGGCTGACTTGCCGCCTCGCCGCCTCCCGGCCGTAGTAAAATCCTTGCAATCGATTTCATCGCCCACCGGCACGCCTCTAATCGCCTGCCAGCAAAGGAAAGCCTCATGCGGGTTCACGTCTTCGTGCGCCATCTATCCATTCTTCTTGCCCTCGCCTCTCCGGCCCTCCTGCTCGCCCAGTTTCAGCAGCCCACCGATGAAGAACTCAAGATGACCACCGACCCCAAAGCTCCCGGAGCCGCGGCAGTCTATCTTTACCGCGAAGATTCGGTCGATTTTTCCTCCCTGGATCGCAACTTGTATGAGCGCATCAAGGTCCTCACCGAAAGCGGCAAGGAGCAGGCAACGATCATTATTCCCTATGATCGTCGCCTCTCCAAGGTTGACAGCATTCAGGGGCGCACTATCCACGCCGATGGAACCATCATTCCCATGACCGTCAAACCCTCCGACCTGATGGACATCAAGGCCAAGGGATACCAGGAAAACTCCATCGTCTTCACCCTGCCCAGCGTCGAGGTCGGCAGCATCCTCGAATATCGGCTGCGCATCCACATCGACAGCGATTCGAATCCAGTGGAAGCATTGCCCCGCCCCACGGTGCGCATCCAAATGCCGCTCTTCACCCACCAGGCGCGATTAGCCGTTAAAAAAGCTCCGATTATCATCAGCTATCTGCAATTCAACGCGCCCCCGCTTCCCCAGGATCAGATCAAGACCGATCATGAAGACAACTATATCCTCAAACTTACCGATATTCCGCCCCTTCCCAAAGAGGAGTGGATGCCGCCGCTCTATACGCTGCAGGAGCATATCGATACTTTTTGGCTGTCAAACAAAATAAAAAACCAAACGGCCTCGCAAGACTACTGGGCATACGTGACCACCCTATGGGCAGAGGATATTAGCTGGTTCGTCGATTCCAATAAGTCGCTCAAGGATGCCGTCGCCCAGATCGTCTCCCCCACCGATACCGACGAGCAGAAGGCCAGAAAAATCTATGCTGCCGTCCAGAAGCTCGATAACACCTCGTTCAGCCGCAGAAAATCCGAGGAAGAGCGCAAAAAACTTAAGATCAAGGAGATTCACAGCGCCCAGGATGTCTGGAAGCAGAAAACCGGGTCGGCCGATGAAATCGCCATGCTCTATGTCGCCCTGGCCCGACTAGCCGGACTCAAGGTCTGGCCCATGCTGGCCGTCGATCGTAATCGCGCCCTCTTCGATCCCAACTATCTCGAATTCGATCAGTTGGACGACTACGTCGCGATCGTCGTGCTCGACGGTAAGGAAGTCTTCCTCGATCCCGGCCAGAAGATGTGCCCATTCGGCCTCTTGCACTGGAAGCACACCCTCGCCGGCGGCATTCGACTCGCCGACAAGGACGCTCATCTTTTCGGATCCACCCCGCCAGACACTTACAAGCAATCCGTAACTCAGCGCACCGGTGATCTCCAGATCGACACCGAAGGCAATGTGAAGGGTGCGGTCACGATTGCCATGAGCGGAATGGACGCGCTCTATTGGCGGCAACTCACCCTGCAAAATGACGTCGAAGAAATCAAAAAGCAGTTCAACGATTCAATCCGCGAGCAGATTCCCGAAGGCGTCACGGCTGAAGTCGATCACTTAACCGCTCTCGATGACAGCTCGCAGAATCTGATCGCCGTTGTGAACGTCTCCGGCAGTCTGGCCGCGGCCACCGGCAAGCGCCTCTTCCTGCCCGGCCTCTTCTTCCAGTCGCGCGCCGCCCATCCCTTTGTCGCGCAAGACAAACGAATCACCCCTGTCGATATGCACTATGCCCGCGCCGAGCAGGATGACATCACCTATCATCTTCCTCCTGGCTACTCCGTCGAGAGCGCTCCGCAAAGCACCGATCTGCCTTGGCCTAATCACGCAGCCCTCAAGATTCGCTCCCGCGCCAAGGAGGCTTCGGTTGAGGTGGCTCGCAGTCTCGTGCGCAACTTCGCCGTCCTCGATCCCAAGGATTACTCCGACCTGCACGACTTCTACCAGAAAGTCGCCTCCGCCGATCAGCAGCAGATCGTCCTCACCTCCGCCCCTCCCGCGAATCCGGCTCCTGCGCCCGCGCCCATAGGAAACTGACCATGAAGATTCCGCTCTCTTCCCCCTCTGTTCGTTCTCTCATCGCCGCGCTGCTTCTGCTCGTCTGCCTGCCCGGCCGCGCCAGTTGGTTCAACAAGGATCAGCAGCCCCTCCCGCAGTGGGGCAGCGATGCCGCCGCCACGCCCACCCCCGCCTATGTCAAGGATGCCTCTTCCGTCGTGCTCTACGATGAGTACCTGGAAACCATTGACGCCCAGGGCCGCTCCGTCGAGCGCGAACACAAGGTGATTCGCATCCTCAAGCCGCAGGCCCGCCATGACAGTTGCGAGGTCTCCTACGATGTGGATGAGAAGGTCAACTACTTCCGCGTCTGGACCATCGCCGCCGATAAAAATATCTACCAGGCCAAGGATACCGATTTTGCCGATGTGGGCGACACCGGCATTCCCATCATGCTCTCCACGCGTAAATCCCGTGTCGTCCGTCCTCCCGCTGTCGATGTCGGCGCCGTCATCGTCTGCGACTCCGAAGAACTCCTCGAACCCTACAGCCAGGAGAAGGTCTGGGATATTCAGAGCGGCATCCCGATCGTCTTTCAAGCCCTCGAAATCGACCTGCCCGCCGGCCGCTCTTACTCCGAGGCATGGCACAGCTTCGCGCCCGTCAAGCCCGTCGAAGTCGCTCCCAACCACTGGCGCTGGGAGATCAAGGATATGCCCGCCCTCGATCTTCGCGATGTAAAAGCCCGTCCTGTTTGGTCCGCTCTCGCCGCCCGTATGTCCGTCCAGTGGGGCGATGCCGCTGTCCAGGGCAAAGACAATCAGTGGCGCGCTATCGGCCAATGGGTTACCACCCTCGAAGCCAACCGTCCCGACCCCTCGCCCGAGATCACCGCGCAAACCCAAAGCCTCGTCGCCGAAACTCCTGATTTCTACAGCAAGCTCAGCCGTATCACCGATTACGTCCAGAAAAACATCCGCTACTTCATCGTTGCCCGCGGCATCGGCGGCCTCCAGGCTAACCATGCCTCCGACATTTTCCGCAATCGTTATGGCGATTGCAAAGACAAGACCACGCTACTGATCTCGATGCTGCAGGTCGCCGGCATCCACGCATTTTATGTGCCCGTCGATGACCGCCGTGGCATCGTCGATCCCGATGCGCCTTCGCTCGTAGGCAATCACATGATCACCGCCATCGAGCTTCCGGCCGATCTCCAGGACCCTCGCCTCAAAGCGATCGTCAAAGCCAGCGACGGCAAACGCTATCTGATCTTCGATCCCACTGACGAGCGCACACCCGTCGGCAATCTCCCCTCGGAAGAGCAAGGCGGCTACGGCATTCTCGCTGCCGGCTCCTCCAGCCAGGTCATGGCCCTGCCTGTCCTTGATCCCGGCACCAACGGCTCAGACCGCAAAGGCCGCTTCACCCTCGCGGCCGACGGCACACTGACCGGCTCCGTCGATTCCTCGCACATCGGCCCCATCGGCGGCGACCTGCGCAGCTTCCTCAAATACACCGACGACAAGGAGCGCCGCGAATACTGGGAGAAGTATCTGGCTGAGACCCTCCCAGGCGTCACCCTCGACGGCTTTTCCTTCACCCAGCCAGACGCCCTCGACAAGCCCCTTGAATTCCACTACAAGGTCACCGCGCGGCAATACTCGCACAACGCCGGCCCGCTTCTGCTCGTTCGCGCGCGCGTCCTCGGCTCTCATGCAAGAGCGATCGACGACAAGAAGCGCATCTATCCCATCGACCTCGACGCCACCGGACGCTGGCATGACAGCTTCGACATCAGTATCCCTCCCGGTTTCACCGTCGATGAGACTCCCGATCCCGTCAGCCTCGACCTCGACTTCGCCAGCTATCACTCGTCAGTCTCGGCCAAAGGCAATCTCCTCCACTACGAGCGCGAGTACATCGTCCGGCAGGTCGAGATACCGCCCGCCCGCGCCGCCGACTTCCGCAAATTTGAAAACGCGATTCTGGCCGACGAAAAGAACGCCGCCGTCCTCAAGAAGCAGTAGGCGGCTTATCTCGCACAAGACTGGGTAAACCGGTGGGAGGCGGGGGTTTCAACCCCCGTATAAAGCTACAAAATCCCCGCGGGCTTTAGCCCCGGAGAAACTAATTTCTCCGCGAATCCCCGCATCGTTTACCCTAATCTTGTCATGATTCGCTGGCTAGTGATTGGCATCGGAGATATCGCGCGCCGCGCCGTAATCCCCGCCATCCTCGAGGAACCGCGCAGCCGCCTGCAAGCGCTGCTCACCCGCGATCCGCAAAAGGCCGCGGCATACCCAGGCGTCCAACTCTTTACCAACCTCGAAGAGGCTCTGCAGTCCGCTGAGATTGAGGCCGTCTATGTCGCGTCGCCGGTCTTTCTCCATGCGCCTCAAACCCTGGCGAGCCTGTGCGCCGGCAAGCACGTCCTCTGCGAAAAGCCCACCGCAATGAATCTCGCCGAAGCGCAATCCATGGCGGACGCCGCCCGCGCCCATCATCGCCTCTTCGCCGTCGCCTACTATCGCCGCCTCTATCCCAAGCTGATTCGCGCCCGCCATCTTATCGCCGAGGGCGCAATCGGCCAGCCAGTCCTGGCCGAGGCCAACTGTCATTACTGGTTGGCCAACGACGATCCCACCTGGTCGAGAAACTGGCTCTTCGACCCCGGCAAGGCCGGCGGCGGACCCATTTACGACATCGCGTCTCATCGCATCGATGCGATGAACTTCCTCTTCGGCGAGCCACTCCGCGCCACCGGCCTGCTCTCGAACACCGTGCACTCCACGCCCGTCGAAGATTCGGCCACCGTTCTCATTCAATACGCGCGCGGCATTCACTCGACCGTCGATGTGCGCTGGAACACGCACATTGAGCGCGACCAGTTTCGCATCATAGGAACCGACGGCGAGATCAATCTCGATCCGCTCAACGGCCCGATTCTCCGCATAGGCGGCGTGGAAGAGTGGCTGCCCACGCACTCCAATACCCACTATCCCTGCATTGAAAACTTTGTCTCCGCCATCCTTGATGGAGCGCCGCTGACCTGTCCCGGCGAGCAAGCCCTCTGGACCGACCGCGTCACCCAATCGGTCCTTTCCGCAAACCAGCACCAATCCTGAATCCGCCGTGGCCCATCCTCGCGACGTTCTTGTTTTTGCCGCTTCGGGTTCCCTAACGACAGTTCATCGTCGTTGGGGTGAATCAGAGTGGGGTACCACCAACCCATTCCGCCAGCACCCAAAAACCCCTCCGCAAAAAATTGCTTCACAAATGGTGCAATCTATGCCCTATAATGACTCTGGAGCAGGTTCGCGGTCTCCTCCTCGCATCGATATGGCCCTGCAACTGTCTCAGAAACGTGTTTTCGACTCGCCCGCGATCCCCGACCGCCTCTACTTCAAGATTGGCGATGTCGCCCGTATCTGCGAGGTGCAAACCTATGTCCTGCGTTTTTGGGAGACGCAATTTCCCCAGCTCAAGCCCAACAAGAGCGGAACCGGCCAGCGGCTTTATCGCCGCCGAGACGTTGAACTGGCGCTGAAGATCAAGCAGCTTGTCCACGCCGAGGGATACACTCTTGCCGGCGCACGCCAGGTTCTGGAGGACACCCGAGGCCGCCCGAATCTCCAGCCGGATTCTCCAACTGATCCTCAGCCTCTATTACCGCTGTTGGTCGCCAACGCCGCAACGCCGCTCTCCGCACACTCTCAAGAAGCCGTCGCCACTACCATCGCCCATGCCCGCGCCGAACTGCGCGAGATCGTACGCTTGCTCACCTCGCCCGATCCGCAGCCCACCACCCGCCGCCGCTCCGGCCCCACCACCATACCCTCCACCTCAGACTCGCTCTTCCCGCTCTAAGCGAACCGTAGCGGATTCGAAGAACCTGCTTCACGAAACTGTGCGGCTGGAATCAGAACGGAAAACTCTCCATATAGTTCTTCTTTGTTTGATTGAATTTGCATTTGCATTTTGAATCCGAGAGAAATATCGTCACTCCGCTCGTTCAAAGGTGAGCGAAGCCGAGTTGATGCAATAGCGCAATCCCGTAGGCCTGGGCCCGTCGGGAAAGACGTGCCCCAGGTGCCCGCCGCAGCCCGCGCAAGTGACCTCGACCCGCCGCATTCCCAGGCTCAAGTCTTCGTGCTCTACCACGGCCGTCGACTCCGCTGGCAGCAGAAAACTCGGCCATCCACAGCCCGAGTCGAACTTGGCTCCGCTCAGAAACAGCAGCGCGCCGCAGCCCGCGCAGTGGTAGTTGCCCGTCTCATGGTTCTCCGTCAGCGCGCCGGTAAACGGGCGCTCGGTACCCTTTTCGCGCAGAACCCGATACTGCTCCGCCGTCAGCCGCGCCCGCCACTCCGCCTCGCTGCGCTCGATTATGTTGGGCGTTTGACTCATGAAGGCCGCCTGTCCCGGTTACGTCGTAATAGGAACAAAGGAAGGTTGGACAGAATGTTCGTGCACCTCAGCAACAACTTCGATCTCGATCAGAACGTCCTTTGGCAGCCGCGCCACTTCGACGGTCGAGCGAGCCGGCGCCTGGTTTCCAGCGCCGAGGAAGAACGCCCCATAAACCGCATTCATCGCCGCAAAGTCGTTGAAGTCCTTCAAGAACACAGTCGTCTTGACGACTTGTACCAAGCTCGATCCAGCCGCCTCCAGAATCGCCATCAGGTTCTCCAGCACGCGCGTCGTCTGCTCGCTGATGCCACCCGCGACCACCTGCCCAGTCTTCGGGTCGAGCGGAATTTGTCCCGCGGTGAAGAGAAGATTCCCCACGCGCACAGCTTGCGAATATGGACCAATCGCGGCGGGAGCTTTATCAGTTGCAACAATCTCTTTACTCATACTTGGATTCTAGCTCCTAAGTCGATAACAACTCAGCGCCAGCCCGCCAGCAGTCCACCCGATCCAACCACCGCCGCAAGCCAGTACCCTGCATTGATGGTCAACAATTTATAGGAGCGCTGCTCATAGATCGTCTCCGCCAGCAATGGCATTGCAATGAAGCCAAGCCAGCAGATAAAGCCGATGAATGCTCCGCAGGTGATCGTTGTTGCGCCGGACCAGAGCACCACGTGCGCCAGCACAAACGACAATATCAGCCCGCCGAAGAACGATGTGATCATTCCAATTACAGCCGCCTTGGGCCGCGTCCCCGCCTTGTGCCCGGTCAGCGCCATCCACGGCTTGACGAAGAGCAGCGAGTACCACAACGCGCCCAGTATCCACTGATAGATCGCAGCAACCAGAATTGGCAGGTGATTGAAGTGAAGATGATGCACGAACACCTCCAGTACGGCAACAGCCGTGTTGTCCAATGTGCCCCACGCCGTGCGCTCCTGTCAAGAGGAAGTGCGCATTACCCCAGTGTCCTGAGTCTGAGGTTCATCGTATTACCATTAGCAGGAAAAACGCAGATTCTTCGCTCACCACCCCCAAACTGGAAAGCGTTTGTGGCCCTGTTCGCTCAGAATGACAGCAGCAAATCTGATAGGTATTTCGGAGACAGGACCGTAGAATCTCATTCCAAAATCGCATTGTCGATCAGCCGTGTCGCGCCGACCCACCCAGCCACCGCAAACAAGCTCCCCGGCGCGACACTCTCCATTGGCTCCAGCGTCGCCCAGTTCACCAGCTCGATATAATCCACGCGCACTCTGGCCTCGGCAGTGAAGCACTTCCGCGCGGCTTCAATCAGCACCTTGGCGTGTCGTTCTCCGCCCGCCGCCATCACCTCCACCAGCCGTACACTCCGGCTCAAAACCAGCGCCTGCCCGCGTTCCTCCGCGCTCAGATAGCTGTTGCGCGAACTCAACGCCAGCCCGTCCGCCTCGCGCACAATCGGGCAGACCACAATCTCCGTCGCCAGGCGCATATCGGCCACCATCCGCCGCAGCACGGCCACCTGCGCCGCGTCCTTCTGTCCGAAAAATGCGCGATTAGCCTCCGTCGCAATCAGCAGCTTCGCCACCACCGTCGCCACGCCGCGAAAGTGCCCCGGCCGGGAGTGCCCATCCAGCCGATCGCTCAACCCCTCAACCTCAACAAACGTGGCCGCGCCCGCCGGATACAGCTCCTCAACCGAAGGAGCAAAAATCACATCCGCGCCCACCGCCTCTGCCAACGCGCAATCAGCCTCCAGGTTGCGCGGGTAACGCTCGTAATCCTCGTTCGGCCCAAACTGCGTCGGGTTCACGAAGATACTCACCACCACAAACCCGGACGCTGCCCTTGCCGCGCGAATCAGCGATGCATGACCCGCGTGCAGCGCGCCCATCGTCGGAACCAGCCCAATCGTATTACCGCCGTCGTTGCGCTCTTTACGCGACCACTGCCGAACTTCAGCGACCGTGCGCAAAATCTCCATCATGCCTTCCGTAGCGTCCCTGTCGTCTCCGCCGCCTCGAGCGCCCGCCGCGTTGCTCCCGGCAAATGGTAGCTCTCCTCGTCGCTGGGAAAGCTGCGCCGCTCCACATCTTCGCGATAGTGCTCAATCGCCTCTCGGATCAGCGCGCCGCCATCCGCGTAGCGCCGCACAAATTTCGCCGACGGCGCAAAGGTCAATCCCACCAGATCATGGAAGACGAGAATCTGCCCGTCGCACTCCGGCCCCGCGCCAATCCCAATCGTGGGAATCGGCAGCTCGGCGGTAATCGCCGCGGCGACCTCGCGCGGAAGCCCTTCCAACACCAGCGCCCCCACTCCCGCCTCTGCTAGCGCCTGCGCGTCAGCCTTCAGTTGCAGCGCGGCATCGGCCGTGCGACCCTGCACCTTGTATCCGCCCATGCGATGGATGCTCTGCGGCGTCAATCCCAAATGGCCAACCACCGGAATCTCCGCCTCGCTCAGCGCCCGCGCCAACTCCACGCGCGCCCCTTCAATCTTCACCGCCTCGGCGCCCGCCTCTTTGATGAAGCGCACCGCATTGACCACGCCTTCGCGCACCGTCCCGTGATAGCTGCCAAAGGGCATATCCGCCACCAGCAGCGCGCGCCGCACCCCGCGCCGCACCGCCCGTGTGTGGTGCAGCATCTCGTCCACTGTTACGGCCATAGTGTTTTCCTGCCCCAGAACCACCATCGCCAGCGAATCGCCCACCAGCACCATGTCAACGCCCGCCTCGTCCGCCAGCCGCCCGCTGGAGTAGTCATACGCCGTAAGCGCGCAGATCGCCCTGCTCTGCCGCTTCAAGTCGGCAAGGACAGGCATCGTCACTTTTGAAGTGGAGACCTCAGTTAGCGCAGGAAGTTCAGCACCGCCATCGCCGCGCAAAGCAGAAGAGTTGGAAGATGGGTACGAGGTGGAAGAGGCGGGAGTCGATCCGCCAGGAAAGTTGGTTACGCTCATGATTCTCTCCAGTGCCGCTCCGAAGCCCCAGGATGCAGCCCGAACAACCCAAAGTATACGCCTCAAACCACCCTCCAGCGCAATCTCGTTTCCATTCGCGCAGGTATTTCTGCCGATCTTCAGCTTTCGATCAGCCTTGCTTTGGATCAGGGCACGACTTCGTTCGTGCCGAGTCAATTTGATATTTTGGAAGGATCCGGGCTTTAGCCTCGGAAAAAATGTAATTTTTCACAAAATCGAATGATTCGTAGCATTCCTGACTTGGCGACTTGCCGACCCCCACCCCCACGCGTCACACTGAAAGCCACCATGCTCTCTCCGTTGGCAACAGGAATCTCCACCACACTAGGCGCCGCAACGGTTCTCGGCCTTGCCGCCGGCGGATGCGCCTATGCGGCTCTCTGGCCCGCATCTCAATTCTTCGGCCCCGCGCTCATCGCCCCGCCCAACCCCGGCGAACTCGCGCTGACCTTCGACGACGGACCCAACCCCCTCTGGACCCCTCGCCTGCTCGACGTCCTCGCCCGCCGCGGCGTCCGCGCCACCTTCTTTCTCGTCGCCAGCCGCGCCCAGACCCAGCCCGAACTGGTGCGCAGCATTGTCGGCGCAGGCCACTGCATCGGGAATCACTCCTGGAGCCATCGCAACCTCGCCCTCGCCCCCGCCCGGTGCATCGAAGACGAGCTGACCCGCGCCAGCCAAACGCTCGAGCAGATCACCGGCTTACCCGTCCGCTTCTTCCGTCCCCCCTTCGGCGCACGCCGCCCCGAGACCTTCCACATCGCCCGCCGCCTCGGCCTCACTCCCGTCCTATGGAACGCGATGACCTCGGACTGGAAGAACCCCTCGCCCGACTCAATCGCCACCCGCCTCACGCGCCAGATCGATTCTCTGGCCCGGCGCGGCCTTGCCGCGAATATCGTCCTCCACGATGGGAACCACGCGGACCCTGTCGCCAACCGCGCCCCCTCCATCGCCGCGGCCGCGCAACTCATCGCCCACTACCAGCCCACCCACCAATTCGTGACCCTCAACGCTTGGGGTTAGCGATCTTACTCATTGTCGTTTTCAATGCTTTGCAGGAATCACCTCAACCAGAGCAATGGCGATTCGCGCTCGAAATTGATTTCGCACAATTAGTGGAGGCTTGCTGTGTATATCGCTACCTGCTAACACGTCAGAGTCTTTCCGCATGAGGCAATGAATTTCTGTGTGGGCATAACACGTTGGCTCGGGACGATGTTTTGGCTCAAAGTGATAGCACTTTTGATTCGTATCTTTAAGTATGATCCTTGCTGCCGCTACTGGTACAGCAAAAACCCCAAACCGAGAAACATCCTGACCGTCCGCACAGTTGCGATGGATTGTGTCTTCTGGGCGTGCAAATTTACTGCGGCAAAAGGATGGTGGCTCATCGAAGCGGATCGAGGTTGCGAGTACTTCACTCTTAACTTCAGGCGGGAAGCGGCGGAAGAGTTGTTCTTCATCCTTAAAGCACGGCTCTTCCTGCCGCGTACCATGTTTCACGGGCTCCATCGATCAGCAACTGGCCTCCGCATTCGCAGAAAAGTAATCACGAATCACAGCCAAAATCGCCTCGTAGGAGCCGTTGGCAGGAATGCCACTAAACATTTCGCCGGATCTCTCATATGAAAGCAAATCTCGTGTTCCATCGTTGAGAAACTCTGCGATTGCACGTTTTTCGTCGTGAAGAAACGCTACGGCAACTCCGCCTTCTGCAGATGGTTCAATGCGATCTGGTATGAGGCCCCCCATAATCGCCCACTGTGCAAATTCGTCGGCAGCTTTGATAGAAATAGCGTTAGGCGGCTCCGCGCCGTAGGAATCCCAATTCTTCTCTATCCTCCACATGCTTTGAACTAATTCCTTGGCATTGCACATTGATTTCAAGCGTTCATACAAGTAACTGCTTCCGTTGAAGCTCCTCTGAAGATCTCCCTTCATATTTGAGAGCCAACGGACTGGTTCAGAGCGCGAAAACATATCCTCTTGTGCGGTTACGAGAATGTCTGTTGCCCAATCAACGGTTTCGGTAAAATCGGCGATTTTGCTCATTTGAAAGTCTCCAATGCTTTTTCTGTGAGCGATGCTCGGAAAAAATCGTTTTTGACTTCTCTGCTTTGTTCAATTTGAGTCCAAAGAGCGGATTCGGTCAAACCCAGAGCAGAATAGGAGAATTCGTGGTCCAGCACTACGGAAACCATACCAGACTTGAGGGGTGGCGCAGTAAATAATTGCTGAGTGAATAAACCTCGGGTTGGCCGCTGCACTGGAATTTGCAATCTCATGAAACAACCCACCATGTCCTGCGGAATGCCGTCAGGGATATGAGGGTATACCCTCATATATTCTTCTCTCTGTGCGCCTTCAGGCCAAGAAATTCGATTGATGTACCTAATTGACCAACTGTCAACAGGACGCGTTCCGATAGTTCGTTGGTGCTCCTCCCAAAGACGGCGTGCTTCAGGGAAGAAGGAGTTCCAAGAGCTGTAAGGTGCGAGTTCGCTGAAACCAAAGCTGTCCAGTTTCAGATGCACAACTCTATGGTCGTTTGACATCTTGCAAAAGAAACCTTCAGGCTTTGGTGTTTCTACGTTTGACTGTGTACTTACTCCAAGCATGACTTGAAACTGCTGACTGCGGATTACGTCTTTTATTGGGTAAATTTCTTGTATCCGACGAGCACATTCTTCCAAACCCGACAAAGCATTTTCTGGAAGGCGTTCAGCAAATTTGATCGCAATCACAGCTTCGACTATCGGCGCATGCAAAAGATGGAACTCATTTGTCTCTCTGTCATTCTTCATGATTCACTCTCCTAGATATTATCGGCCAATCCGCTTTACTCCCCCGCCAGAGTCTCCAGCAGCAGATCAAAGTCCTCCAGCCGCAAGTATTCAATGATGACCTTCCCGCGGCCGTTATGATCTTCGACGTGCACCTTCAGCCCCAGCGCCCGCTGCAGCCGCTCTTGCACTTCGCGCACATTGGGGTCGACCGGAGGCTCAGCATTCGGCTCTTTTTTGGTCGCGCGCTCGGGATGGATCAGCCCCTGCACATACGCCTCGGTTTGGCGAACAGAAAGCGAATGACTCACCACTCGCTGCGCCGCCTTCTCCATCTCCTCAGCGTGCTCGAAGGCCAGCAGCGTCCGCGCATGGCCAAAACTCAGCTCGCCAGTCTCCACTCTCGCTTGCACGGATTGCGGTAACTTTAACAAACGTAAGAAGTTAGAAACAGTAGCTCGATCTTTTCCCGTCCGCACCGCCATCTGCTCCTGCGTCATATGAAACTCGCGCGAGAGCCGCTCGAAAGCTCGCGCCTGCTCCATCGGGTTCAGATCCGCCCGTTGCAGATTTTCGACGATGGTAATCTCCATCGCCTGCTCGTCCGAAACCTGGCGCAAAATCGCAGGAATCGTCTTCCGACCGGCCAGCTCCGACGCCCGCCAGCGCCGCTCGCCGGCAATTAGTTGATAGCGCCCATTGGCCAGCGGCCGCACCAGCACCGGCTGCACCACGCCATTCGCTGTGATCGACGCAGCCAGCTCGGCCAACTGCTCCCCACTCATATGCGAACGGGTTTGGAAGGGATTGCGATCAATCTGATCGAGGGGAATCTCCAGCGGCTTGCCACCTTCAATCTCGGCGGCAGCGGAGGGAGCAGGAACAGCTTGCACGCGGGGCAACAGCGAGTCCAACCCCTTGCCCAAGGCGCGGCGTTTCATATCGTTAGCGGCAACGGTCATCACTCAATATCCTCGGTTCAAAAAACAAATGATCATTCAAATCTATGTGCGTCTTCCAGCGGGTGGGTCGCGGTAATCAGTAGCTTGGCAAAACACCCGCCTCGTCCGGCGATTCAGGTTCAGCGCCACTCTTGTGTTGCGGCGGAATATCGATGTGATTGCGCGCCATGTACTCGCCGGCCAGCTCGAAGTAAGCTTCGGTTCCCCGCGAATGCACATCGTACAGCGCCACCGGCTTGCCGTGGCTGGGCGCTTCGGCCAGTCGCACATTGCGCGGAATCACCGTGCGGAAGAGTCGATCCTTGAAGTACTCGCGCAGCGTCTCCGTCACCTGCTGCGCCAGATTGGTGCGGTCGTCGTACATCGTCAGCAGAACGCCCTCGATGGTCAGCGTCGGATTAAAGGCGGCGCGCACCCGTTCCAGCGTCGAGATCAGCTCGGAGATGCCCTCCAGCGCAAAGTACTCCGCCTGCATCGGCACAATCAGCGTGTCGGCGGCGACCAGCACGTTCAGTGTCAGCAGGTCGAGCGCCGGCGGGCAATCCAGAACCACCAGGTCGTAGCTGTCTTTGACCGGCTCCAGCGCGCGGCGCAGCCGCAGAGCGCGGTCGTCGGCCGTGGCCAGTTCGATATTGGCGCCGGTCAAGTTCTTCGATCCAGGCAGCAGCCAGAGCGTTTCAATCTCCGTCGGCAGAATCACCTGCACGGCTGGAGCGTCGCCCATCAGCACGTCGTAGATCGAATGGCGGTTGTCGTCGCGCTGAAATCCGAGGCCCGAGGAACAGTTTGCCTGGGGATCGCAATCCACCAGCAGTACCTTGAGACCTTCGAGTGCGAGGCAGGCGGCCAAGTTAATGGCTGTGGTGGTCTTGCCAACTCCGCCCTTTTGATTGACGAGACCGAGTATCTTACCCATGGCTTTCCAGAGTAAAGGGCGAAGCGGTTTGAGGCCAGCCGCTTGACTTGTGGAGAACCCAGCCAAGCTGTGGAAAGCACCCGCGGTGGGGCCAGCGAGGCGGCCGGCAAATCCATGGAGGGGAAGGCTTTCGCAGCGAGGCGCGCGGTTGTGGTTCGGGGAGTGCGAAAAAACTGAATCGGTGGAAAACTTCCTGATTTTTCTGTTCGAGAGCCAGACATTTTTCAGAGAGGTCCGATTTGAAACCACTCCCGTTTTGGGCAAAATAGAAAATGTTCCACGTGGAACAACTCCCGATTCGGGATGGTTCCCAATTTGTTCCACGTGGAACATTTTTCATTTTGGGCTTGATTCCCGAAAGCGTTCCACGTGGAACACAGATCGTTGCAGAATAATTGTTGTCCGACTTCGCTTCCCTTTCGATTGAGGACAAGACTGCGATGCGCCAAGGCATATAGGTAATCTCCACACTTCGGCATAGAGGACTTATGAAATATCAGACAATGTTCTACTATAGAACGCTTACTGTGTTCATAAAGTTTAGCCTTCCGGTGTGGGCCACATTACAAACAAGAGAAACATCTCCGGCAGACGAATCGCAGAAGCTCGTGTCGCAGCCAAACCTCCGCTCACACAAGACGATCTATCAGCCCGGCTTGAACTCACTGGAATACAGATGGATCGGGCAGCCATCGCAAAGGTTGAAAACAATCTGCGCCGCGTTCTTGATTATGAGTTGCGTGCGATTGCCAAGGTTCTGGACGTTAAGGTTGATTGGCTGCTTGGAGGCGAAAGTTGAAAGACCCAACTTCGCTCTTGCGCACTGCGACCAGACGAGCTAAATCTGACGTGGCGAACAAGCTAATCAGTATGTTTCTCCATGATTTAAGCCGATCTATCTCGAAAGGTTGGAAGATTAGGGTTGACGGGAAGGAATATGAGGATCTCGTTCGTAATTGCTTTGAAAATCGCTGTCCCTATTGCCTTTGCAACCTTGCAAAAACCACGCCAGTAATCGAACACCTCGACGGAATGAACCGCTATCGCGCAGGTCTTCACGTTCCTGGCAATGTACTGGTTGCGTGCAGGAAATGTAATGGGGAAAAACGCCGTGACGATCAGATGAAGATTCTAGTACTGGCTACTTCAGGGTGGGCATCATTTCTTTCTCACGAAGGCAGTTCGTGCGCTTCAAATTGCAAGACTTGCCTCTACTGGGAGAGTGTCTGGAGAGATGAAGCTGAAAGAACCGAGCGATTACGAGAGAATCTTCAACGAATCAGGGAGTTCCGCAGTCAGTTTTCTGAATTTCTGTTAGCGCAGTCTGTGCTAGTGGAAACCTTGCCTATGATGCTCACGAAGTTGTATTCGGACTGCCAGTTATTTGCTGAAACAGAGATCAAGTCGCTTCTGGAAAACTTAACGCTGGTATCAAATTTCAGCATCGAAAGGCCCGAGGTTAAAGCCTCATCCATTGCAAGCCTGATCCCAGGAGCCTGAAGGCTCCTGCTCCCTCAGACGAATAAGAAACCAGCGTGGGTCTCCAGACCCGCAGGAGACATCTGGCGGCGGGGACGCCGCCAGTACAGCCGGGCTGGAGATCGGCGCTACACCCCTTTCTCTAATTACGGATAAGCTCTAAGAAGTAAATCCGCTATCGATGAAGCTGGAACAACCCTAGTCAAACGAAATTGACTGAAGCTTGAACTGCTTGCCTTCGTCGTTCGTCTCCTCGGTATAGTGCACAGTTGCAGCTTGAATTACGTCCTGCATACTCAAACCAATTCGGTCGCAATAGTGGCCAAAATCCGCGATCATATCTGAAAGATTCTGCCCTGCCATCCTACACCGCTCATCTTCCGAAGCGTTGGGGTGCGGTATTTCTCCATACTGCTCAAAAAATTCCACTACATTCCGTGCCCAATCGGCGCGCTGATTATTCATTCTTTCGGGGTCAGGCGGCAATCGCATCTCTTCACTCCCACTATTAGATTGTTATTCGTAGTTTACTGCACTCGAAGGATCACCGAAACGGACTAATCCTTCTATCGCCAATGAATTGAATCGGGACTTCTTGCCTCATGGCGCATATTCGGCATTCCCATAGATTATGAACTGACCAGCCCATGCAGCGAAGTTTGCGATCATTGGAGATGTCCCGCTTCTTGTTCCGAAGCAGTTTCGGCACCCAGTAATTGCGATTTGATTTTGGCATCCTTCCATCGCGGCACGTATGGCCGTGCCAGAAGCATCCCTTGACTTGAATAATTGTCTGATATTTCGGCAGCACAATATCCGGTCGACCTGGAAGGTCACGTAAATGCAAGCGAAATCGAAAGCCGAGACGATGGAGCGCCTTTCTGACAAGCATCTCTGGCTTTGTATCTTTCGACCGGATGCGGGACATGATTGCAGAGCGCTCGGCTGCCGTTTCGCGTTTGGAGGTTTTCTTCGTCATGTTTCGATGAAATTATCAACCACCTGGACGGCTGCGCCGATCTTTTCTACAATTCTCACAACTTCTCATCAATTATTTTTTGGTAACTGTCACAGGAGTCGATCTCGATTGTCCTATCTTGTAGGAGGCAATCCATGCCAGTTGCACCAGAAGCAATCCAGAATCCGTTTGTTGACGACCCGCTGCGCACGCCGGACGAAGAGCTGGCTGCGCGAGCCAAAGCCGGTGAGCGCGAGCCGCTCGAAGTTCTGCTGACGCGGCATCTGCCGTGGCTCTACAATCTCTCGCTCCGAATGCTCCATCGCCGCGCCGACGCCGAAGACGCCACGCAGGAGATTCTGCTGAAGACGATTCAAGCGCTGTCCGGCTTCCGGGGCGAAGCGAAGTTCAGCACCTGGCTCTATCGCATCGCGGTGAACCACCTGCTGAATGTGAAGAAGCCCAAGTGGGCTGCGGCCGATGCGGTCTGCTCGTTTAGCGTGGCCTCGGCCAGGCTGCGGCAGGTTCCCGATCTCGATCTGCCGGACCCGCGCACAGTGCCTGTGCCGGTAGAGATTCTGGTGGAAGAGACGAAGAACAACTGCATGATTGGGACGCTGCTTTGCCTGGACGGCCGTCAGCGACTGGTCTTCATTCTCGGCGAAATCTTCCGGGTGAGCGACCAGGTGGGCGCGGAGATTGCCGAAGTGACTCCGGAAAACTTTCGCCAGATATTCTCCCGTGCGCGCCGCGATCTTTACCAGTACTTGCGCGACAATTGCAGCCTGGTCAATGCCGAGAACGAGTGCAAATGCGCTCGCAAGACTCGCGCCTTCATTCAGGCCGGCTTTGTGGACCCGGCGAAGCGGGAGTTCACCGAGACTCACACGCGCAAGATGCGGGATGTGGCGACGCAGCAGTTCTCGGAGTTGATGGAGGCATACATAGAGGCTGGGGCCAGCGTCTATCGCGGGCATCCTTTCTACGAGCCGGCCGAGCAGGCGGAGATGTTGCGCCGGGTTCTGCCACATCTCTCCGCATAATCCAGATTCAGAAAACTGAGGAGCCGCATGGAAATTCCGAATGCATTCATTGGCAAGAAGTCGCTGCCCACAGCGGAGGAGATCGCCGCTGCTCTCGGCCCGGCGAAGGAGGTCTGGCAGCAACTGATTGATTGGCTCGCCGAGCAGGGTGTCGCCGAGCAAGAGTGGAAGTCGGTCTCAGCCAAGTACGGCTGGGCGGTGCGCCTCAAACTAAAGAAGCGGACAATCGTGTATTTGGGTCCAAGCGTGGGCTGCTTCCGCGTTTCCTTTGTTCTGGGTGACAGGGCAGTTGCGGCGGCGCGGGAAGGCAGCTTGTCGAAGTCCACGCACAAGGTTCTTGAGGAGGCGCCGCGCTATCCGGAGGGGACAGGCGTTCGTCTTATTATTAAGAATGCAAAAGACTTAGTAGATATTCACAAGCTCGCGATGATCAAGCTGACGAATTGATTGCCCGTACGCCCAGCGCCAGCAATCGGTCATTGCTGTGCGGAAGCGGGTGAGGCTTCGCCCAGGTGAAGTCGGGGCCCGCTGCCGATCGCAGGGCGGGAATCGCTGCGGTGGTGGTCATCAGCACCAGAGTGCCGCCTGGTCGGACGAGCTTGGCAGCTGCCTGAACGGCCCGCCCCATCTTGTCCACAGCGCGCAAAGTCACACAATCGAAGAGGGTAAGAAGCGCTTCGGCGCGGGCTGAGTGGACTGTTAAGGGGATCTCAAGGACGCGAACAGCTTCACGGAGAAAGGCAGCCTTCTTGCCTTGCGACTCGGCCAGAGTGACAGAGATCTCGGGCCGGCAGAGCGCGATAGGGATTCCTGGGAATCCGGCGCCGGAGCCGAAGTCGAGCAGGGTCTGAATGTCGGCGGGAAGAACGAGGGCACAGGCTATGGACTCGACAAAATGGCGGGAGAGAATGCCCTCCTCGTCGTGGACAGAGGTCAGGTTTACGCGGGCGTTCCAGCGAAGAATCAGCGAAAGATAGCGACCGAAGCGGGCAGATTGCTCGGGGTCCAAGGGAGCAAGACCGGTCTCGGTCATCAAGGCATTGAGGCGGGTCTCGGCGGGGATTTGGGTTTCGGACACAGACTGATTCTAATGACTGAGGGCGGAGGTGAGCACAAGCTGGGCCTGGTCGGCGGCCGCGACCTTCTGATAGAAGCCGCGCAGGTTTTGGTATTCCTCCGGTTTGGCGAGAGTGAAGGAGTGGGCGATCATGCGGGCGAAGGTAATCTGGCCGGGCGCTGTGACCGCTTTGGTGACAAAGACGGCGTGATCGGGCCAGGAGATTTTTGTGTCCTGGGGCGCGCCTTCAACGGAGAAGCCTGCGGGCAGATGATAGACGATCTGGTCGCTGACCAGATCGGCATAGTGCATATCGACGGGTTCAAGCCGGGTTTCCTGATCGACGAAGGGATGCGCGCCGCGAGTCTCCAACAAGAAGGCGGGAAACAGTTCAGTGGCTTTTTCCTCAAGAAAAAAGCCACCGCGACAAAGCTGATCAGGACATATCTATTGGAGAACCGCTCTAATATCCCACCCTTGCGACAAAAACAAAAACGTCGCAAGGATATGGCGCTCAATCGCTTACTGAGGCGCAACGGACTCATTCACACGGCGTGGCTCCCAGACTACGGCGGCCTGTACAAACGCTGCGAAGAGGGCGCGCGAGAAAGCGTTCTGTGTGTAAGTCCGCTCAGGATGCCACTGGACACCGAGGACGAAGTGCTCGCGGGAATCAAGTTCGACGGCTTCGACAACGCCATCGTCGGGCGAGAGGGCGGTCACCTGCAAGCCGTCGCCGGCTGCCTTGATCGCCTGATGGTGGCTGGAGTTGACCTGCGGATCCGCGAGATAACTGCGAGGAACCAGAGTGGAGAGGCGGGAGCCAGAGACAATCCGCACGGGATGGGCATCGACCACATCGGTACCAGGGCGATGATCAACGGAGGTGGTGAGGTGCTGCGCCAGCGAACCGTTGCGCCATACATTCAAGCTCTGAACACCGTAGCAGATCGCCAGGATCGGCTTGTGGAGGTTGAAGGCGTCTTGCAAGAGCAGCTCGTCGACGGCAGTGCGGGCTGAATCCGGCCGGCCGCATTCTGGCACAGGATCTTCGCCATATCGCTGCGGGTCAACGTCGAATTTGCAGCCGGGAAGCAGGATTCCCTGGACACGAGCGAGCAGAGCCGCGACGCGCTCCTGGTGCTCATGAAGTGGGACGATGATCGGGGTCGCTCCGGCAGAACGCAGGGCAACCAGATATAACGGCAACGAACGCTGATTGTAAGCCGAATCGATGCTCGTGGGCTCGGGGATAGCAACGAGAACGCTCATGGCAGAAACAGTGTAATCACAGAAGGGGTGAATGCGATAGGGGGGATACCGGATTACTGATTTGTGGGGGATAAAAGCCCGCGCCTTCTGTCGAAATCCTGACCTTACAGGAGTGACAAAAGGGGAGGGACACTTCCTTGCGAAGACGACTCTCTGCCAGGAAACTTCGCGTCAGAGAAAAAACCGTGCATACCTATAGATCTGTTTGGTAGAGTGTTGAACAATCCAAATTTTCGTATTTCTGAGTCGCAAGATTTTTCGATTCGCGTGGAGCGATGGCGCCCGGTAGGCGAAAGCTCAGAATGCATGCCGGTTGAGGCGAATCGCCGGTGCGCTGAGACGCGGATTTTTGGCGAGGAAAAGGAAAGGGAAGATTGACATGAGGCTCAGAGCATTGGTTTCGATCTCGGCGTTGTTGATGGCACTGCCGTTTTTGGGTTGTGGGGGTGGCGGGAATAACAGCACGAGCGGCGGCGGCAACCCTCCTCCCAAGGTCACAAACGTTTATGTGGCGGGTACAACGTGGGACTCCACGACCAAAAATGGCATCGCTACATACTGGAAGAACGACGCGGCTACCAACCTGACCGATGGAACTGATAATGCATTGACGAGTGGGATCGCAGTCGACGGCAGCGGCAATGTCTACGTGGCGGGTTGGCAAAACAACGGGACTAGTGGTAACACGTTCGTTACTGTCTGGAAGAACGGCGTGGCCAGCAATCAAAGCGATGGAACGGAGACGGCAATTGCGAACGGATTTGCGCTCTCCGACAGCGGGGATGCCTACGTGGCGGGCTATACATACACTTCTCTACTACTACTGTGTTATAAACGTTGGACTCCGCAGAAGGGACATCGGCAGAGTTTGCGGAGCAAGGGTCGCGCCAGGATGATGCGTAGGGTGGCGATGGAGTGGGGATTATGCCTTTCCGGGCGG
>JBEKDX010000002.1:0-45593 GCA_050014135.1 Occallatibacter sp. | reverse complement strand
GCATGGGCCACTGTATACGGATGGAAGTTCATCGGAACGCCTTGACCGGCCAGCAGCAACGATCCCACCAGTGCGCCGGGGAGAAGAATCCACAGCAACCCGCGGGTCAAATCGACCCAGAAATTTCCCAGCGTGGCGCAGGACTCGCGCGATAGCCCACGGATGAAGGCAATGCCCACGGCCAGCCCCGAGGCTCCGGCCAGAAAATTCTGCGTACACAGGCCGACCATCTGGCTAAAGTAGCTCATGGTGTTTTCGCCTGCATAGGCCTGCCATGTGGTGGTGGTGGCAAAACTGATCGCGGTATTGAAAGACAGGTCTGAAGTGAGCGGCGTGGTTTGATAGGCAGGAAAGAACCAGGGCAGGATTCGCTGTGAGCGCAGCAGACAGTAGAGCAGCAGTGTCCCAACCAAGCTGAAGACCACGAAACAAATCAGGTATCGGCCGGCACTCATCTCTTCCGCCGCGTCAACTCCCGCGAGGCGATAGAGCCATCGCTCCACAGGAATGCATAATCGGTCCAAGGCTGTTCTTTGCCCGGCAAAGACCCGGTGCATATAGCCACCCAGAGGCCGCACGCAAGCGGTGACGATCACCACAAACAGCACGTATTGAGCTGCGCTGTACAGATTCATTGCAATGCCGGGGCGCAAGATTTCACCCTTGGCGAATCGACTCCAGTCTTTCACTGACGCCATAAAGATGTTTATAAATTTATGTAAGAAATTGATAGGCACGGATACTTCATCTCGCCCTGAAGAGAAGAACCGGCACACTGACACTGTGCTGTACTCGACTAGCTGTTGTACCCAGGAATATGTTGCCGAGCAAACGGTGTCCATGTGTGCTCATGGCTACCAGGTCGCAAGGATTCTGCCGAATCCATTTGATGATTTCCTTGTACGGCACGCCGTAAGCCAGCTCGATCGCAGCAGGAATGCCCAAGGATTGAAACTCCTTTTGGACGGTCTTCAAATACGCGGTGTCTTCGGTGATTTCTGGACTAACCGCATCTTCACCATAGGTTCTGGCAGCCCATCCATCGGCCACGTGAAGCAGCACTAAACGGCTCTGCGCGAGCTGCGCAAGTTGCTTGACGTGATCGATAATCGTCCGGTCGGTAGGCGTGCAATCCAGCGTTAGCAGAATGGTGTTGTACATGGTTGTTCCGTTTCTGTGGTCCTTTTCACTAGGCGTCATCCGCCGATGATAACTTGCCACGCAGCTTTCAGAGAGTCGGGAAGGCCGTAGATGTCCAGCACGGTGATCAGGATAGCACTGCCCCACCCTGCCATCAGCAGAAACCAGCCGTTCTTCCATCTCCCCATTCGTCTGCGGGAACTTGTAAATTGCAAGAGCGGGAAGATGGCGAATGGCAGTTGCAAAGCCAGCACCACTTGACTGAGGGTTAGCAGATCGGTAACGCTGCTGTCGCCGCGCACACCGATAATGAAGACGGCTGGCAGAATAGCCAATGTGCGGGTAATGAGTCGCCGTACCCAGGGCAGGATTCGCCAATGCATGAATCCTTCCATCACAACTTGCCCGGCGAGAGTGCCGGTGATGGTGCTGCTCTGGCCGCTTGCCAGCAGCGCCACTGCAAACAGCGTGCTCGCAACCGTAGCCCCCAACAACGGCGCCAGAGTCAGGTAAGCAACACGAATCCAATCGCTGTCTGCACTGAATCTGACCACCAGTCCGCCCGGCGCGGTAACGCTCTCTTTTCCGAAGAACACCATCGCCGCGAGTACCAGGATCGCCGCATTGACGAAGAACGCAATGGTCAGAGCCACGACTGAGTCAACGGTGTTAAAGCGAATCGCGCTGCGAATTGACGGTTCGTCCTGTTGGAACTTGCGGGTTTGCACCAGAGCCGAATGCAAATACAGGTTGTGGGGCATTACGGTTGCGCCGATGATGCCAATGGCGAGGTATAAGAGCCCGGCTTGACGGATGTGCGGCGAAATCAATGCCCGCCCCATCTCCAGAAAACTCGGTTGAGTCTGGGGCAGAATGAAAATTTCTATAAAGTAGCACACACTGATGGTCGCGACCAGCAACAAGACAAGAGCCTCGATGGTGCGCATCCCAAACCTCTGCAAGCCCAAAAGCAGCAGCACGTCCAAGCCGGTGAGGATGACCGCCCATAGCAGGGGAATATGGAACAGCAAGTTGAGCGCTACAGCACTTCCCAGCACTTCGGCCAAGTCACAGGCGGCAATGGCGACTTCGCTCATCAACCAGTTGGGCCAGCGGCTCCACTTGGGATACCAGTCGCGGCAGCATTGCGCAAGATCCTTACCGGTCACCACCCCCAATCGGGCGGAGATGACCTGCATAAAGATCGCCATCAAGCTGGCTAACCCCACCACCCATAAGAGCCCATACTTGAACTGAGCTCCACCTTGCAGGTCTGTCCCCCAGTTGCCGGGGTCCATGTAGCCAACGCTAACCAGAATCGCCGGCCCAACAAATGCCCGCCACTTCTTCCAGAAGCCCTCCTGGTGATGCGGCACCTCGACTGAGCCATGCACGTTCTCCAGAGACACCTGGCTGCTTGCTGCCGACCCGGCGCAGTCTATTCGAGATTTGACTTCTTTCCCTTCTTGTCTATCTTCTCTGCTCATCTGCATCTTCCTGAAGAATGATCTACGCAGTTGCCAATCAGAATTCGATTCTACCCGAAAGGCAATCATACGAGGTCAGCTATCGCCGCCGATCTCATGTCCACTGAGTCGGTCCGAATCACTGACAGACTCGAAGTTGGCTGTCAATCGCGGTAGCAGCCCATACCGCCTTCATGCCCAACTCCGCACGAAACCAGCCAGCGATTCACCCAAGGGGGCGACGGCTCTCCGCCGCCGGTGCCATGCCAACCAGAGAAGTATCCGGAAAAGAAGCATCTCCGCAACAACGCTCGCGGTGTTACTCTGCTTGCATGGTTTGAGAGTAATTCCTGGAGTAAGTCATGGACATTGAAATCGTAGTCATTGGTGAATCCAGTAAGTGGGTTTTGAGTCACTCTCGCGTCCGCATCGGGCAGGATTCGAGATGTGAGGTGAACTTGCCACCCGGCAGGTATCCCGCCGTCTCCGCCGAACACGTGGCGCTGGAGCAGGTGAATGGATCGGTCATTCTCGTCAAGGATGACCAAGCGCGCGGAGAAACATTTCTGAATGGCCATCCTGCCAGCGACGGCGCCTTGGTGCGCTCGGGCGACATTCTTCGCCTCGGCGCCGGAGGGCCGGAACTCCGCATTCGCCTGCTGGAGCGGGAGGCCTACACACTGCCCGCGGAACGTGAGCCGACCCGCGTGATCGCTCAGCCTGCTGCGACGACGCATGACCCGACCCGCGTGATCCATGCGCCCACGCGCATCGTCTCCAGTCCTGCGGCGACTGTTTATTCTGCCGCGCCTCCGGCCTCAGGAAGCGTCGCAAGACCGGACTACTCGGCCCCAGCCCAGCAGGAGAGTTTCGCCACTCCGCCGCCAAAATCCGCCGCAAATCAATCTGCCGCAAATCAAGGAGTGAATATGCGCAGCCTCGAAGACAAGCTGAAATCCATGCAAAACATCCTGCTGATGAATTTGGTGCTGACCGTTGTCCTGCTCGGTTGTCTCGTCTGGCAACAGCGCGAGCTGTCTCAGAACCGCGACGATGTGCGGCAGTTGAACGCGCAAACGCAGAACGCAGTCGGCCAGTTCACGCCCGCTCTCGATCTGCGGCTGAAGGCTCTGGATGACCGCCTCGATGGCATGGATGCGAAGGTTGCCGACGCCCAGGACCGCTTGGTCAAGGGCATGGATGCGCAGACCAAGCGCGCCGAGGACCACATGGTTGATCGCATGAACACCGCGATTCCCGCCATGCTGGATAAATACGACGCGGACAAGTTCGCGGTTTTGAAGCACTAGGTCACTGGCCACTCATTGTCCAAACTATGGGTGCCCAGGGTCCGGGGTCCCCACGGATATGTCTTCGTCCGTGGGGTGGATATCTCGATTTTGGGACCAGGGAACCACGAACCCAACCTACGAAATCACACAGTCTGAGCTCTAGCCACGAAAGCGGGAGAGCAAGCCAGCCTGCGCGGTTTTTCGCTGCGCGCTCTGCCACTCCGAGCGCGCCGCGGGGCAGGCGAAATCGACGACCACGGACACCGCTTGAAGCGCCTCTCCCGCGGCCTCGCGGTGGTGTTGGCGCAGTAGAAGTTGAGCGTCGCGGACAGCGGCGTCGATGATCCGGTCGGCCGCCTTGCTTTCCCGGGCGTGAAAGGCCTCCGCCATGGGCGCGATGAGGGGCGAATCGCCGGAGGCGGCCAGCGCGCGGCGCATTACCGCTTCGCTTGCCGGCAGATCGTTCTCCAGCCCTGCATAGGCGCGGCCAAGCATCCGGTAGAGCGCTTGCGAGCGTTCATCATCGAGCGCGGCCAAAGCCGTTTGCACACGAGCCGAACGCAGAACCGCACGCGATTGAGCCTTCAAAATCTCCAGTGCCTCGTTCTGCTTGCCGGCCTGCGCCAGGCTCGCGGCCGAGGCTAATGCGGATTCGATCTGGCGGCCAATAGCGTCGCGACCGGCTGATGCCTGCTCCAGCAGCAGCCGCAGCGCCGCGTCGCCGGACTGCTGCGATGCATCCTCTAAAAACTGAATGGCCTCGTCGTAGGCAGCATCGGCGATCAGTGACTGCGCATGGGCCAGTTTGTCGCGCAGCCGCTCCTGACGCCGGCGCTCCAACTCCTCGCCGCGCGCAAAATCCAGCAGCGATAGAATCTCTCCTGTGGCAAAGCCATCGTGCTTGCACGTCTCTAGAATGTGGATCGCGTCGGAATGGCGGCCGTTCTTGAGCGCCTCGCGCGCCCGGGCCAGATAATCGGCCCGATGCGCCTCCTCGCTTTGCTGCCTCACCCGCTCGGCCAGCAGCGCCTCCAGGCTCAGCAGCCGCTCCTCGCCCGGCAGCCGCAGCCGCGCCTTGCGCACCAGCTCCAACGCCTCGCCCGGCTTGAGGTTCCGGCAGGATTGAACCGTCTCGTCCACCAACTGCCGGTTGGCATACTCCTTGATCTGCCGTTCCACCAGCGCGTTCAGCCGGAAGAGCGCCGACTCGGAAGGCAGATCGGCCATCTCCTTCTGAATCGCGCGCGCGGCCTTCTGCAACTGCTCCAAACTCGATGCCTGCGAGACCTCCTCTTCGAGCTGGGCGACCGCATCCCGCCGCCGGCATTCTTCCAGCCCGGAGTTGGCGTCTTCCAGTAGAAGCGGCAGCTCGGGGTTGGTCGGATCGATCTCTTCGACCTGCTTGAGCAGCTCAATCGCGTCTTTGTAGCGCCGCGCGCCGATCTCTCCGCGCGCCGAATCCAGCAGCGTTCTGGCCCGCGCATTTCGGTACGCCTCTTCCGCTTCTTTGGCAATCATGTTGCCGAGCGCGGCGATCCTGGGATCCGTCTGGTCTGTTTCCAGTGCCTGCTGCGCTGCCGCCATCGCCAAGCTGAAGTCGCCCTTGCGCCGCGCATTCTCCGCCTGACGCAGAAGTTCGTTCACGCGAGCCTGCTGCGCCTTTGCCTGCCGCGCCTTCTCCATAAGCCGCACCAGTTCATGATTCTGCGCATCCAGCTCCAATCCGCTCTCCAGCACCGCGATGCTTTGCTCGAAGCGCTGGCTGCTCAGAGCGTCTTCGGCCTGGCGGCAAATCTGCTGGATCTTCTCTTCGCGTTGACGCTGTGTCAAGCGGCGCTGAATCTCGCCCAGCATCAAGCGCGCGCCCGCGTGCTTGCTATCGATCTTCAACAGTTGGTGAAGCACGCCGCGTGCGCGCGTCAACTCATCGGCGGCCATCAGACGCTCCGCCTCAGGCAGCATCTCCAGAACCTGCGCCTGCCGCAACTCCGCAATCACGGTGGTCAAATCAGCGGCCATCTCCTCGGCCGCTGGATAGCGATCGTCGGGAGATTTGGCCAGCGCACGGTTCACAATCTGTTCCAAAGATGAGGGCAGGTCGGCGCGGATACTGCTCAGCGGCGTATGCGGCTCCATCAGGATCTTCTGCATCAGCACCGTGTCCGCGCCGCTGAAGGGAAGCTGACCCGCCGCCAGTTGATAGAGAACCACCCCTGCGGCAAAGATATCCGAGCGCCCATCCACCGCCTCGTTGCGCAGCCGCTCTGGAGCCATATACGGAATCGTGCCGATCAGATGGCCGGTCTGCGTCTGGCTGATCTCCTGGTCGCGCTTTTCCAGCCGCGCAATCCCGAAGTCCAGCAGCTTGGCTGATCCATCCGGCTGCACAAAGATATTCGCCGGCTTCACGTCGCGATGGATCACGTTGTGGCGATGAGCATAGCCAAGCGCGCGGCAAACCTCCTCGATGATGCCCAGGCGGTCGGCCAGCGACAGCGGCGCTCCTGAGCGGATCAGCTTATCCAGCGGCTCGCCCTCTACGCACTCCATCACAATGTACGGCGTTCCGTTGTCGTCCCCCAAATCGTAGACCGTGACGATATTCGGATGCTTCAAGCGTCCGGTTCTGCGGCCTTCCTCGTAGAACCGAGCCATCATCGCCGCATCGCCCATGAAGCCCTGGGTGAGAGTCTTGATGGCCACCTCGCGGCCAATCTGCTTATCGATGCCGCGATAAACGACACCCATGCCGCCCCGCCCCAGCACATCGATAATCTCGTACTTGCCGATCTGTGTGACTTCCCCGCTCTGCTTGTTCCCCGCCGAATCCACGTTCTCGCCCCGCCTCTCGCCGCATCCGCACCGCTCTTTATGGATTATCGACTGACTCCGGTCGCATATTGAAGCTCTCCAGCAAAAATTGCTTGGCGTGCTGGCGTTCTGGAGAATTGTCCTCCCGCGTCAGGTTCAGAAAACGCAGGTACGATTCGCCGGCCTCGTCCAAATCGTCTTCCTTCTCGCGGCCGCTGGCGCTCTGGTAGATCTTCATCGGCAGCTCCTCGACACGCTTGCGCACCGCCGCAATCAGCTCATCGCGCGCCGAGTTCTCCAGCGTCGTCATGAACTCCGCTGGATCGGTCACTGTCCCGGCGCTCTTGATTCCATCCGTATCTTCGGGCTTCACGTCCTCCACCAGAACATCCACTTTGTGATCCTCGCGGGTGATGGGAACAAGGTCCGTCCGCGGTTCGCTCAGTGAGTCGCCGATGCGAAACTGCATCTGAATCACACCGCTGATCTTGATCGTCTTCTTGCGGTAGGTATAGGGCCGGATGATGTCTTTGGTGATGGTGCGGGGCGTCGAATCGAGCAGTTCCTGCGCCGTCTCCCGTTTTTTCTCGGCGGTATCCACATCCGCTTTCGCGTCCTTGATCTTGCTCGCTTTCATGCTCGCCTCCGCGCCTTCGAGCACCGCCTGAGCCGTCTTCAGCTCCTCCTGCGCGCTCTCATACGCCCGGTTGGCCTTGTTCCAAGCCTCGCTGGCAAGCTGCTCCTCCCCTGCACGGTACTCCGACTCCTGCGGCTCGATGGTCGGCACCACCGACAAATGATGGCTCAGCACATCGCCCGCCAGTTCAAAGTCCGGCTCGACAGCGGTGTTTTCGCCCACGCGAACCACCTTGACCGGAACACCTGAACTTTCCAGGCCGGTTATAATCGCGTTTTCCAGTTGACCGGCAACTCCCTGACTGTCGCGCTGCGAGGTCTGGTCGCGAAACTGCACTCGGATCGACAACTTCGAGCGCATCGCATGAGCCGGCGAGGCCGCTACAATCGCATCCCGCACCGCATCCAGATTCGAGGCCTTGTACTGCCGCGCCTCCTCCAGATAATTCCATCCCAGCTCGGTGCCGCTGCCCCCCGGCTTGCCCAGGTAGTGTTTTGCCTGCTCCAGAAGATAGACGCTCAGCTCATTGCCGTCCAGGTCCATCTTGTCTTTGTACGATTCGTTGTCGCTCAGTTGATAGGCCTTCCGCAGGTAGTCGTATGCCCGTTCAACCCCAACCTCGTCGGCCAGCCCTCGGATCGGGCTGTGCGCCTGGTGCAGGCTCTTGGCCTGCTGCGCCGCGCTCTCCACATAGGCCGGCTCCAGCGCATTCATCTCATCGGCCACCAGCGCCTGCTGCGCGGGCGGCAAACTGGCAAGCACCTCATATGCGCGGATCATGTTGCGCTGCTGCGCGTAGTTTTTGCTGCTGGCCACTGCGCCCGCCGCCGCCGCCTTGTCCTGTGAAACCATCAACTGCTTCTGCGCGTTCGCTTTTAACTCCCGCGCTTCGTAGCTGTCCTTTACGCTCACGGCCTTGTCGAACTCCTGGATGGCGCCCTTCCATTCCTCGCTCAGCCCCAGCTTGTTGCCCTCATCGATGTGGTAGCCGTAAGCGCCATCCACAATCGCCGCCACCTGCGGCTCTTCTCCGGCAAAGCCGCGATAGCGAAGAATCGAGGCATAAGCTTGGTCGAACTGCTTCACCGCCGCCGCCGCGTTGGCCGACACCAGAGCGCTATCAAAGGCGCCTCTCTCCTTGAGAATCTCCTCCGCCAGCGCCTGTTCCTCGCTGAAAAACGGATCGATTTCCGCCGCAATCTCGCTGAATTTCCGGGCATTCGGCAAGTGAATGTAACCCGGCCCGTGAGCTGCCAACGCCTCCCGATACGCCGCCAATTCGCCGCGCCCCAACGAGGTGATCGCCGCCAGCCTAAGGTTGATCTCCTTCTCCAGCTTCGCCGTCGCGGCCAGTTCCGGCGCCATCGCGTGCGCCTGATCCGCCTTGGCGTCAGCCGTCTTCAGCTTTGAATACGCGGGCGCTCCGCTGGCCTGCGATTTGTCGTAGGCCGTCAGAGCCGCTTCACCGGCATCGACAAACAACGTTGCCAGGTTGCGTTTCGCCTCCGCCGCGTGCGCTCCGCTGGCAAATTTGGATAGATATCCCTGCCAGCCGTTAGCGTCCGCAGCCCTTTGCGCGCGCAGATACTCCCCCAGCTCTGGATTGGGAGCGGAGACAAAGATCAGCTTCACGCCCTTCACAATCTGCGGCGCTGCCGATGTGCTGCCGCTTTGGTTGGCGGACAAGATGGCCAGGTTCGCCAGCACCGATGCCATATACGTCGCGCCATGCTCCAGCTTGGCGTTGGCCGGAACCACACAGACCGGCTGCTGGCCGGCGAAACTATAGCGCATCACGCCGTCCTGTCCGCGCTCCAGAACTCCGCCCGCGGCCAGCAGTACCTTACCCATCTGGCTGTAAGTAGGTTTGTCGATCGGAGTGGCCTCAAAGGACGTGCAGTCGCGCATCTCCGCCTTGCCGTTGATCAGCACGTCTGAGAGCTGGGCGTAGGCCGCTCCCGATGGCCCATCGTATACTTCGATGGCCGTCAATGGATCCTCTTTTGCCGCGGCCGCCGACGCCGGCCATCCCAAGCCAACCCCCGCCAGAACCAGAATCCCCGCCTGAAGACCCCGCAAACCAACTCCTCTTTGCACTCGAGAGCGCGCTGCCATGATTTCCTCTCTGATCTGGCCAGACCAGGTCTCTGACAGCCTGTTGGTGTACCAACGTTGGGTGCCCCAGGTCCCGATCTTGGGACCTGGGAACCACAAACTCAATGCACAAAATCATGCTGTCAGAGAACTAGCAGATTCTCACACCTGAAACGCCGCGCCGGACTCCCGATCATCCCCATGGGAAAGGCTCCGGTTACACAGTCCCGCGTCATCCGCGGACGCAAAAAAACCGCACCTTGATTGTACGTCAGATATCGTATTTTGCTCCGCTGGCGCTTCCCTGAGTGGGGTGCAATTCATTTTTTGATGGAGCTTGAACGAAACCAGGGATGGTGTATCTCGGAACTATGCTTTCAAGTCGTCGCGACCAACAGGACTCGCCGGCCTTCGACGAAGTAAATTGGAAGATAGTATCCCGGGTTTTGCTCTATCAAGCGGGAAACAGTAAAGTGTCCTTACCGGGAAAAATGGCCGTGCTCAAGCACAATCGAAAATCCGGACACGCCAGCTCGCCGGTTTTATCAGCGGCAACCCCAAAGCCATCGGGGCCCAGAGGAAATCCCCCTTCCAGCGAAGCTCGCCTCTCCATTCGCCTCTGGACCCCGACCGGCGACGCACCGCCCGCCCCGGCGCTCTGGGAGCAGGAAAGCCCTGCCGTCTGCCTCGTTCTGGACCTGATTGCCGCCTCCGAGGGCGTTTTAGTGAACGGCAAGGAGGAGGTTCTGACCGCCAGCTTCCCCTCCTTTCCAGCCGCGATCCTCACCGCGCGGCGCTTGCAGTGGGCGATGCAGGGATTCTGCCCAGCCGAGCCCCCCCAGGCTGCCTCTCTGGCCGTTCTGCTTTATGACGCACTCACTCCGGCAGAAGCCGATTCTCTCCAACAAGCTGCCTCAGGACAGATTCTGCTCACCGAAGCGGCGAGCAAGTTCCTTGAGAACCTGCCCGGGCTGCTCCTGCAGCCTGCCACCACGGAAGGTCTGAGAGAGCTTCTCTGGCGCGACCCTGAGGGCAAAACGGCCCGCTCCCTCGAAGACGAGATTCTCGCCCAACGCGGCGTCGGGCAAGACGGGCAGGACGAATCTTCGCTGCCGGCCAAAACAGCTCTAGTTGCCGCTTCTGGCTCTGAAAATCTGGATGCCGATTCACCGCACGATACCTCGCGCTGGCTGCTCGGCGGCGTTGCTCTGGCCGCGCTGGCCGTGGCCTTCACGGTAACCCTTTATTATTTCCATTCCCCCGCTGCAAGCAAGGATCAAAAACACACTGCGTATCAACCTGCTCCTCCGCCAGTCGCACTTGCCTCTCAATCGCAGGCTTCTCAAACCAACGAGCCGGCTCCAGCAACCCAAGCGCCCGCGCCTCCAGTCACCCAGCACAAGCAGTCAACCTCCAAGCCAGCTATGAATGGCTCGAAGGATGTAGCCCGGCCTCCTGTACAGGAGGTCGAGAAGCCCTCTGCCGTCAAAACTCAACTCCCGCCGACGCCCGCGCCGCGAGGTAACTGCGATCTGGACCCCAGCCAATACGCAGGCCAGATTGATCAGGCCCGCAAGAATCTGGGACGAGGAAGGTATGCCGACGCGCAGCGCCAGTTCGGAGCCGTGCTCGCCTGCGATCCCAACAACCCAAACGCGCGCGAAGGCCTCGAGCGCGCCAGAATGGACGCCCGCGAAGCCGACGGCCAACCGGAAAACTGAGCCGCTCGCCATCGGGTGCCCCAAAGGTCGCAAAATCAATGCGGGCTTAACTGCCTGCGGAAAAACCCGCGTCGGAGGCAGACGTGGGTTTCAACCCCCGTGTAAAGCCAATTGAATCAACGATGGCTTCTGCCACGGAGGAATGTTTTTCGGGCTTTTCGCATGGAAACAGGCCGTTTTCCGCAGCATATTAAGCCCCTGAGGGAAGGTTGGATCGCAGCTATGACTTGCTAAGAGCCACCCTAATATCCTGAATCTGAAATTCTCATCACAAAAAAACTGTCATCCTGAGCGAAGTTTGGCGCGTCACCGGCGTCCCCGGCGGGCGATCTTTGCACGCTGGGGTGGTTGGGCGACAAATGTAGTCGAAGGACCTGCGGTTGTACTTCGTCATGAATGCAAAGAACTTCATACTCAGGAGGATAGGGTGGGTACAACCCACGGCTACTTCGATCCCGAATACGAGTAAGACTCAAAGCCCGCCAGAAAGACCGGCAATGGCAAAGTGAAGACTCCATCTGGATCGGGATGCGCGCCCCAGGGATTGCGCAGCGTCACCGTCTGCGCGGCGTCGTCGTAACTCAGCAGCGTGTAACAGTGCGACGGAACCCACGAGTCTGTCTTTGAAAACGCGTCGCCGCTCGAGGCTGCCCCCCACGTTCCAGCCACCATGGCCACGCCTCCCGAGCGCAGCCGCCGCAGTTCATTCACGGTCGCAGCCTGGTCGGCCACCAGCCCCGCGTAGGCCTTGCCCATAAAAGCCTCAATCACCCGCACTGGGATTCCGCCCATCCCCAGCCCACGGTAAGCGCCAAAGACCTCGCCGTCCTGCTGCACCGAGTGCGCAAGCGCCAGGAAAAAACCCTTTTCGTCGAGAAATCCCACCATCGACTGCGCCACCGTCGCGGGAATGCCGGCATTCTGCAACTCCACAGCCAGGCTCTGCTTCAGCGACACCTGATCCATCGAGCCGTCTTGGCTGACCACAGCGCGGACGGCGCGGTCATAGGCCACCAGCAAAAGGTTGTACTGATCCAGCAGAGACAGAACCATCGGCTTGGTGAAGGAGGGAATCGAATCCGATTGCTGGATCGCAGCGGTCAAACCCTGCCGCAAAGCGCGCTGCGCATAGGCCCGCATCAGCACCGCAACCCATGCGCCCTCGGAACGGTCGTAGCCGTGCGTCCGCCCGTACTCCACATCATCGGGATAGACCACCTCCGCCGGTCCATTGAAGAAGCGAACCTGATAGCCGCCTCCAGGGTTCGAGCTGATGGCGTTGCGCAGCGTATTGGGCGCGGCCTTGGCCAAGGCGGCAATCGAAGCATGAAAGTAGCAACTGCCCAGTATCCCTTGGCGAACCGCCTGCGGGCTGACCCCGTGCGCTCCGTAGAGCGGAGCCGCCGCCTGAGCAAGAGCCGCCCCCGCCAATCCGCTCCCCAAAAGCAACGCTGCGATCACTACAAATAGCTTGGCAAATCTCTTGCGCATCTATACTCCTCTTCGTTGCCAAAACTCTGGGTACCCAGGTCCGGATTTTCGGACCTGGGAAGCCATACAGCTTTACTGCACCTCTTTGAGCCGGTCGCAGCCCCACTGGTTACCCATCTTGCAGCCCAGCCCAAGATACTGTCTGGCCTTGTCTGCATCCCGTTCCACTCCATTGCCAAACCGGTAAAGATTTCCCAGATTACTGCACGCGATCGCATTGCTGAGATTGCAGGCTTTCAGGTAAAGTGCTGCCGCGCGCGCGCTGTCCTTGCTTACCCCGCGGCCGCTCGAGTAGATGTTGCCCAGATTGCTGCAACCCAGCGCATCGCCCGCATCGCAGGCCTTCGAGTAGAGAGTCGCCGCATGGCCATCGTCCTTGGCCACACCGTTGCCGTTCGCATACATCACGCCAAGATTGTCGCAAGCCACTGGAGTGCCCATCGTGCAGGCCTGATCGAAGAGCACAGCCGCCTCGGGCAATCGGCTCTGCTTGAAGAGCGAAACGGCCTGCTGTTCGACCTCCGCGGCCGTAGGCTTTTGCACCACAGGCGGTGCGGTGGGCTGCACCGCAGGTTGTGCGGCGGGTTGAGATGCAGCCGGAGCGGCAGACTCTCCGGGCTTCGGCACTTGGCTGGTTTTGCCCCCCGCCGCGGGCAGCACGACGGGCGCTGAATTGGACGAGACTGATTTGAACGTGACTGTATTGACCGGCGCTGAACTGGATGGAGTGGCCTGCGCAACCGGAGAACTCCCCGTCGATAGCACCGGCTGCGCATCGGGCTGGTGCTGCAATTGTGCGTCGGGCTGATGCCGCGGTTGCAATACAAAGAGCCATACCGCGGCGCTGCCTGCCGCCAACGCCAGCAATACCAGCACGCCCAACGCCCATCCCGGAAATCTCCGCGAAGCAAGTATCGGCGCGGCAGGGGACGGCTGCGATGGCTTAACTAAAGCTGGAGCAAAAACCGTCTCCTGCCGCCTCAAGCTCTCTTCGATCACCGTTGCCTGGCGTTGGCTTCGCTCCTCGATGACCGTTTGCTGCCGAACTGTGCCGGAACCATCCTGCAGGTCGTCAAGCAGCTTCAGCAACTCGGCGTCCTCGGGGCGGTCGTCGCGGTTCTTGGCCAGCAGGCGCATCACCAGCCCGTCCAGTCCCTCCCATTTGCCTACCTCTGGCCGCAATTCACTGGGCGGCCTGGGCGTCTCATCCAGATGCTGCTTCATCCACCCTGCGGTGTTGTGCGCGTGGAAGGGCGTGCGTCCGGTCAGCATCTCGTAGATCACGCAACCCAGAGCGTAAAGGTCGGTCCGGCCGTTCATCTCACCCGAGGCCATCTCCAGCCACTGCTCCGGCGCAGCGTAGTCCGGGGTCAGCAGGAAGCCCTGCGTCCGGCTGATCCGGGTCGAGCTATCGGCAATCGCCGCAATGCCAAAGTCGAGAATCTTGGGCTGTTCCCGCCCATCACTGGTGCGCGCCAGCAGAACATTTTCCGGCTTGATGTCGCGGTGGACCGTGCCGTGCGCGTGCGCCGCGGCCAGCCCGTAGGCGATGCCTTGTGCAATTCCCAGCGCGCGCAGAATCTCGAAGCCGCCGCGCGCCTCTTCCAGCGCCTCGCGCAGCCCTTGGCCCTCCACGTATTCCATCGCGATAAACAGTCCGCCGTCCTCGGCCTGATCCAGGTCAGTGACTTCCACAATGTTCGGGTGGCGCAAATGGTGAGCCGCCCTCGCCTCCTGACGAAATCGTTTGATGAACTTCGGATCTTTGCCCAGATCGCCGGCCAGAAACTTCAGCGCCACCCGCCCGCCCAGCAGAATGTGCTCGGCCAGGTAGACTACGCCCATGCCGCCCTGTCCCAGCTTGCGCTGAATCCGGTATTTTCCGCGAACCAGAGAACCCGCCGCCAGCTCATGCGACACGATCAGCACCGCGCCGTCAGTGGGACAGGTGTGGTGCTGGTCAGGAAAATCCGAGTCGCATACAGGACAGGTTTTCATCAGTTGGTTCCGGCCTCCGGTTCAGAGCTTTTTGACGAAAAAATACTGCGCGCCTTGCCGCCCACATTTTTGATAATGGACTTGGCCTTGCCGGTATCTTTTTCCACGCCAATGCCCACCCGCTTCGTAATTCCCTCATTGCTGCAGCCGTTCGAATCGCCGGCATCGCAGGCCCGGGCAAAAAGCGCCGTAGCTTTGCTATCGTCCTTCTCCACCCCGTTGCCATTCTGGTAGAGCACGCCGAGATTGTTGCAAGCCGAAGCGTTGCCTGCCTGGCAGGCCGAGCCGTAAAGGCGCGCCGCTTGAGTTGAATCCTTTTGAACGCCGTTGCCGTCGCGGTAGAGATTGCCCAGATCGTTGCAGGCCTTCCAACTGCCGCCCCCGCAAGCCTGAGTCAAGAGCGGCGCAGCCTCGGAATAGCGCTTTGCGTTGTAAAGCGCCAGTGCCTGCTCCTCGACCTGCGCGGGACTGGTGATAGAAGCCGCGGGCGCTGCTCCCGGATTCTGCTGAGCGGCAGGCTGCACCCCCGGCAAACTCCCCGCCTGTCCCCCCGGTCGACCTGGGCTAACCCTAGCCTGCTGCACGATAGGCCGCGAAGCTGCCCCGCTCATCGGCATCGCTGGCTGGTTGCTCTCTGGCGTTGCGTTGTATGGATAGTTCTGCGCGGCCGTATTCGCCGCCGGCTGGACCGGTGCTTGCTGCGCCACAGTCTGCGTCTTGGGCCGCGCAAAGTACCACCCAGACGCAAAGACCGCGCCCAGAGCCAGAACCCCCAGCACGCCCCACGCCCATCCCGGTAATCTCTGCGCCACCGGCTTTGGCAGCAAAGCTGCGACGCGTGCTGGCGCAGCGGCAAGCGCAGGCTCGGAATACGCCGGCTGCTTCTGCTGAACCACAGTATGTGATTGCTGCCGCGCCCACTTATCCTCGACAACCGTTCCCGGCCGCTGCTCCCAGCGATCGTTCATGATCGTCGCAGTCCGCACTTGCCCCGGGCCATACTGCACGCCGTCCAGCAAACTCAGCAGCTCTGCATCCTGCGGACGGTCATATCGGTTTTTGGCCAGCATCCGCATCACCAGCTGATCCAATCCCTGCCACTGCACCAGCTCCTGCCGCAACTGGCTGGGAGGCAGTGGTGTCTCCTCCAGATGCTGCTTCATCCAGCCCGAGGTGCTGTTCGCCCGGAAAGGTGTGCGCCCGGTTAGCATCTCGTAGAAGACGCAGCCCAATGCGTAAAGGTCGGTCCGGCCGTCGATCTCCGCTGCTGGCGTCTCCATCCACTGCTCCGGAGCGGCGTAGTCGGGCGTCAGCAGCAGCCCTTGCGTCAAGCTCGCCCGTGTCACGCTCTCCGCCATCGCCACTATCCCAAAATCCAGAACCTTGGGCCGCTCCCGCCCGTCGCTGGTGCGCGCCAGCAGGATATTCTCCGGCTTGATGTCGCGGTGCACTGTCCCTTGTGCGTGAGCCGCAGCCAATCCGGCGGCGATGCCCCGCGTGATCTCCAGCGCCCGCGGAACCGCCATCCCCCCGCGCGCCGATTCCAGCGCCGTCCGCAGGCTGGGTCCATCCACGTACTCCATCGCGATGAACAGGCTGCCGTCCTCGCCCTGGTCCAGATTGGTGACCTCGACGATATTCGGATGGCGCAACTGGTAAGCGGCCCGCGCCTCCATCCTGAATCGCTTGATAAACTTCGGGTCCTTGCACAAATTGTTGGCCAGAAACTTCAGCGCCACCCGAACGCCCAGCAGAATATCGTCGGCCAGGTAGACCACCCCCATGCCGCCCTGCCCCAGCTTGTTGGCAATACGATACTTGCCTCGCACCAGCGAGCCTGCCGTCAACTCGTGCGACTCAATCAGCACTGCGCCGTCGACTGGGCAGGTGGTGTGCTGATCGGGATAATCCGTGGAACAAACTGGGCAGCTTTTCATCCTTGCACCTTACTCTGAACTCAAATATTTGATGGCGAAAGAATACCACGCCCAAGCTTCGCATGGGATTGTTTTCAAGTTGTTTTCATACAGTGAAGGAAACCTCCAATTAAGTCGTGGTTTTGAATGGGTACAGCTTTAGCAGTGCCGCAAAGGCTGCATCACAAATCCAGGCTTTAGCCCACGAGGAATCTTGCATCGCGGTAAAGAATTGTTCAGAGCTTTCAAAGTCGTCGTGCTACAGTGGGAGCATCTCAGAATTATCACTTTTATATGCCCAAAGACAATCAAGCACCGAAGAACTCATGGGTGATAGGGCGCGGTCCCACCTGCGACCTGGTTGTTCCCGAAGCCTCAGTCTCCACCCGCCATTGTCAACTGACGCTCAATGCCGATGGCTACACGCTGGAAGACCTGGGGTCCACCAACGGCACCTTCATCAACGGCGTCAGGATCGCCCCCGCCCAGCCGGTTTCCCTGGCCCACGGCGAGCGCGTGATTCTCGGCAATCAGGTGCCGATGCCCTGGCCCATAGCCTCTGCCACCAAGCCAGCCGGCAGCCAATTCCAGCCGCCAGTCCAGCCTACAGTCAAGTCTCCTGCCCGACCCGGCGCGCGCAGAATCACCATCGGCCGCTCTCCCGACTCCGATGTCCAGATCGACCTGCCGATTGTCAGTTGGAATCACGCCGTCATCACCGAGGAAAACGGCCAGTACATCATCGAAGACCAGAACTCGCGCAACGGCACGGCCATCGGCGAGCTGGGCAACCGCATCCAGCGATCCGTCCTCATTCCCTCCGACGAGGTCTATCTAGGCTCTTACAAGATCGCCGCCCGCCAGCTTCTTTCTCTTGAAGCCAAGATCGAGATCGGCGAGGCCGCCTTCCAGACCGTGGACTTCCATGGCGACTCGATGGAGGCCGGACGCGATCCCAACTGCGATATTCCCCTGGATTTCCCCATGGTCAGTTGGCGTCACGCCCGCCTTACCCGCACCCCGGCCGGCATTCTGGTCGCTGACCTCGGGTCGCGCAACGGCACTTATGTTGACGGCGTCCGCGTCACCGGCAAGGTGCTGGCCAAGCCCGGCCAGGAGATCGGCCTCGGCAGCGTCCGTTTCCAACTGCTGGAAAACGGGCAGCTCGCCCAGCGCGATTACAACGGCAAAGTCACCATCGAAGCCAAGGACATTGTCGTCCATGCGCCCAATGGCAAGCGCCTGCTCGACGCCGTCTCGCTCACCGTCTTTCCCTATGAGCTGGTCGCGCTTATGGGTCCGGCCGGTGCCGGAAAAACCACCTTGCTCAAGGCCTTGAACGGCTACACCCGCCCGGTCGAAGGAACCGTCCTCTTCCGCGGCCAGAGCCTCTACGACTACTACGACCTTTATCGCCACATGATGGGCTACGTGCCCCAGGATGACATCGTTCATCCTCAGTTGACCGTCCGCCAGGCTCTCTATTTTTCAGCCCGCCTGCGCACCGACCTCACCGATGCCGAGATCACAGCGCGCACCGAAAAGGTCCTCGACGACCTCGGCATTCCCGACAAAATCGACACCGTCATCGGCTCGCCCGAGCGCAAAACCCTCTCCGGCGGCCAGCGCAAACGCGTCAACATCGCCCTCGAACTGATCACCGACACGCCCGTCCTCTTTCTCGACGAGCCTACATCGGGTCTATCTTCCTATGATGCCGAATCGGTCATCGACCTGCTCAAAAATCTCTCCAAAACCGGCAAGACTATCCTCACCACCATCCACCAGCCCAGCCTCAAGGTCTACAGGCAATTCGACGACCTGCTGATGGTCTCGCGCGACAAGGGCGACAAGCCTGGCGCGCTGGTCTTCTTCGGCCCAGCCTATCCCGACTCGATCCAGTTTTTCAACCCACCTGCCGCTGGCAAAACCAGTTCAGAGACGAATCCCGATCTGAATCCCGAGATGCTTTTCTCCGGAATGAACACCGCTCCGGAAGCCAACCGCACCGATACGTGGCGTCAGCGCTACCAAGCCTCTCACTACCAAAAGGAGTTCGTCGCCAACCGCAGCGGCAAGCAGCCCGCCGCCGCTGAACGCACCGGCGAAGAGAAGCCTCGCCGCGAGGGCGGACTCACCCAGTGGCTGGCCCTGGTCAAGCGCAACTTCATCGTCCGTATGCAAGACCGCGCCCAGACCATCATTCAGCTCGCGCTGCCTCCGCTCTTTGGCGTTCTGGTAGCGCTTGTCATCTATCCCCTGCGCGCCGGTCACTTCGACGAACTGGCGCAGAAGCTGCCCCTCGCTCAATTCCTCATGGTCGTTGCCGCCATCTGGTTCGGCTGCAACAACGCCGCCCGCGACATCGTCGGCGAGTGGACCATCTACAAGCGCGAGCGCATGGTCACTCTCAAGCTCGTCCCTTATATCTTCAGCAAGTTTGCCGTGCTGATGGCGCTCTGCTTCTTGCAGTGCGCCTCCATGCTCGCCATCGTCTACCTGACCTGCGGGCTGCACGGCAGCTTCCTCGACGCCTTCCTGGTTCTGCTCCTCTCTTCGCTGATCGGCGCTGGTCTGGGACTGGCCATCTCCGCGCTCGCCAAAACCAATGAGAGCGCCATCGCTCTGCTGCCCGTGGTGCTCTTGCCCATCATCGCTCTGGGCGGCGGCATGAGGCCCATCTACCTGATGCCCAAGGCAGGCCAGATCATCAGCTCCATCATCCCCTCCCGCTGGTCCTTCGAGGCCAACCTGCTGCATGAGACCACCGCCAGCGAGTGGGGAGGAACCAAGCCGATGCCCGACTACACCTGCGCCGTCGAGCCCCCGCACAACGTCGTCGCGTCGCCTGACCCCACTGACTCCAATCCCTCGCTCAACATCCAGGGAGACGCCGCGGAGGGCAACATTCCCGGCTACCTCATCACCTTCACCGACGGCAATGGAACCGAGCACACCTGCCGCGCCTACGATGGCGAGCAGTATCCCCACTTCAACCCCACCGCCCATGCCGTCAAAAACCGCCACAGCTTCATTGAATCGCTGGCCGTGATGGCCGTAATGCTGTTGACGCTGGTCGCCGCAGTCATCGCCATCCTGCGCCAGCGCGACAAAGACCCCCAGTAAGCCGCCAAACGCCGTTGGCGCAATGTTGATGAGTACGCGCTTCCGGCGCGGCCCCATTCGTTATACACTTTTTACTTATGGATACCATGGGATGCGGAACCGCAATCATAACGCCTTTTCGGGCGGATGGGGCAATCGATGAGGCGGCGCTCAAGGCGCTGGTAAACTGGCAAATCGACTCGGGCGTTGACTTTCTTGTCGCCTGCGGATCTACCGGCGAAGCGGCCACCCTCGACGAGGATGAATGGCTGAGGACGGTCTGCATTGTGGCAGAGTCCGCTGCCGGCCGTGTGCCGGTTTGGGCCGGATGCACACACAACTCGACCCGGACGCTGCTGCGCCAAGCCGCCCGGCTCAAGCAGATTCGTGGCGTCAGCGCCGTGCTCTCGGCCAATCCCTACTACAACAAGCCCTCGCAGGAGGGACAGTATCAGCACTTCCTCGCCTTGGCCCGGACCGTTGACCCGCTGCCCGTGGCGCTCTACAACGTGCCCGGACGCACGGCGGTCAACCTCGATCCGCAGACCGTCCTCCGGCTGGCAGAGGCCGCGCCGAACATCCAGGCAATCAAAGAGGCCGCCGGCCGTCTGCCCCAGTTCACCGAACTGGTCCACTCGCTACCTCACGACTTCAAAATCTTCTCCGGCGACGACGGTCTGGCGCTGGCCGCCATCGGCGTCGGTGCGCACGGGCTGATCAGCGTCGCCTCCAACGAGATTCCCGGCGAGGTCAGCCGCATGATCCACGCCGCGCTGCGCAACAACTGGTCCGAAGCCCGCGAGTTGGAGCGCCGTTGGGCACGCCTCCTCGAGGCCAATTTCTGGGAGTCGAATCCCACTCCCGTCAAGACCATTCTCGCGCTGATGGGCCGCTGCTCGGACCACGTCCGCCTGCCGCTGGTGCCTCCCTCCGCCTCCACGCGTGTGCGTTTGGAAAGGCTGGCCGGCGAACTAGGCCTGCTCAAGCATCTGCCCCCGCCCAACGGCCCTGCAGAAGTCTTTTAAGCTATTGATAATGCGCCCACACACAATGGGTGCCCCAGGTCCCGATTTTGGGACCTGGGAACCACAAGCTCAATGTGCTGGGTGCCCCATCCTCGCCGCGTTCTTGTTCTTGCTCTAGGGCGGGATACCACGCACTCTAGGTGCCCCATCCTTTTCACGTTCTTTGTGAAAAGTGTGGGAAACCTCAAACTAATTTCGCGCCAAATCCATCACATTTTCGATTCAGAAAACCAACCGAGACACCCTACCGCGCATCCGCAGCCACCAGCAAATCCGCGGGCAGAAATGTCCCCGCCTGCTCATCCTGAACCAGCCCGATCACCCCATTCGGGGTCACAATCGGCGAGCCGAAGACCGCCGAATCCACCGGTTCAGTCAGCCGGATTCCCTTGCCCTCGCGGCGCGCTCCCAGTTGCAGCACCTCGACTGAAGGCCTCTTACTCGCCAGGTCTTTGCGCAGCCGGAAGACAGCCACCTGCTCCCAACTATCCTGCGCCGCCACGGCGGAAGACGCCGCCGTCATCCCCGGCGACGCAGGTGGCGCTTGAAGCCCCAGCACTGCCAGCGAGCCGGGCGATGCGCGCTGCAAGAGCTGAATCCGTCCGTGGCCGCCATTGCCCACTGCGATCAGATTGCTTTGCAGCGCCGAGCCGCGCAGATCCACGGTGAAATCCTTACTGCTGAGCCGGAGAGGGTCGCCCGTCCCTCCACCCCACAGCACCATATCCAGGCTATTTTTCACCAGCTTGGCCGCGCCCGATTTCACCGCCTCCAGAAACTCCGCATCATAACTCCACGGCGCCTGCGCCTCGGCGGTGGTCACCACGGAAGCCGCCCCAACGCGAAAGCCCAAAGCCGTCGCAGTCACCGGATAACTCGCCCCCGCCTCGGTCAGCGTGTAGCTCGATTCCACGGCAAAGAGATTTGTCTGCGCGCTCGCCTCCAGATCGCGAATCCACTGCGGCTTGCTGCCGGGAATGTACTTGTCAGCCACGGATTTCGCCTGCAAGCCGGTATCGATCACGCTCAGAATCGACAGCGCCAGGTTGCGCTGCAGCGCCGAGCCCCCCACATCCGCCGGCACATCCTGCCCCAGCGCAATCTCCACGCCCGGATGTTCGGTGTGCAGCGCCAGTTTTTCCAGTAGGGAAAGATGCACATCCGCCACCAACTCGCCATCGACGCGCACGCTCTGCTTCTCAATCATCCGCCGCAGCGGATCGGTCGAGCGCAGATCGCGAAAGAGAATCGTGACGTAGACCGGAGGCAATGCCGTCGCCACACCCTTTTTGAGCACGATCTCCTGATTCAACGGAGCGGCAAAGACCGGCAGCCCGTTCAGATGCAGCGAGCAAAGGCGCAGGTTCTCCAGGGTCGCCGTCTGTGTGGTAGTCAGATTCATATCCACGGCCAGCTTCACATGCGCCGTGTCGATCTCCGCCACATTGACTTCCTTTACCTGCAAATCCCCCAGCACCGCTGCCTGCATGGCCGGCTGAGCCATCCCGCTTGCCGCCCACACGCCCATTCCGGCGATTGCCACTCGCAAAACCAGCTTCATTCCGTCCTCCTTTTCTCTCCAAGAATAATACCGCCCGCCCTCGCGCGCGTCGGGATGAATCGGGGCATGGACCATCGCTGGGCTGAGCCGCCCAGCTTCCGAAAGAGTTTTGTAGTGGGAAAAGAATGGTGGGCGCTGCAGGATTCGAACCTGCGACTTCCACCGTGTGAAGGTGGCACTCTACCGCTGAGTTAAGCGCCCCCTTTGCAGATACCGGCGAACTCCGGCGTGGGTTGGCTGCGGACGAGCCAGCGGGGCATCCCATGGGTTAGAGTATCACCAGCGGGGCTTTGCGGCCAACCCTTGCGGCCTGGCCGCGCCAGCCGCTACCCGCCCACCAACTGCCGATGCTCTGGAGAGCAAGTTCAATCCGCGATGCAGCCGGCCTTCCCCGCGCGAGGGAGACGGCGATGCGCCCAATGCCGTGCCTCGGCTGCCCAATTCCGGCCAGCCCCGGCATCTCCGGCTCAAGCCCCTCTGCCGCGGATTTTGTGTTCATGTCTGCCAGATCCGCTTCCCGCACGGAGAATTCTCATTCCGCGCAACCTTCCGCCCCGGATCGGGTTTCAGAAGATATGGCAACCCTGGTCCTGGACAGTCCGTCCCTGGGAGCGGCTCCGGTTATACGCCCGGACGAACGCAGAACCAGCGATCTGGACCCCGCCAGCGACGCAGCCGTAATGCTGCGCGCCGCAGAAGGCGACGAGCAGGCATTCAACTATCTGGCGGAAAAATATCACCGCCCCATCATCCATTTTCTTTTTCGGATGGTGCGCAACCAGGCAATTGCCGAAGAAATGGCGCAGGAGGTTTTTCTGCGCGTCTACCGCTCGCGCCAGAGCTATCGGGCCGAGGCACGGTTCACTACCTGGCTTTATCGGATCGCCACCAACCTGGCGGTCAATCACGCGCGCGACACCAAGCACGAGCAAGCCGCGAGGCACGTTTATCTGGACGCCCCGGACGACGAAACCGGCGCCAAGCCGGACGTGGCCGGGAATGAGCAATCGGTCGAGCAGCGTCTGCTCGTCGCGGAGCGGATGAAGGCTATTCGAGCACACGTCGCGGCTCTACCCGAACGGCAGAGAATGGCCGTCGTGATGCACAAGTATCAGGGTATGGACTACCGCGAGATCGGCCAAGTGCTCAAGCTGAGCGAGTCGGCAGTCAAATCGCTGCTCTTTCGCGCCTACCAAACACTGCGCGACACGTTGAAGGATTTTGTTTGATCGCGAACGAGCCGGGAGACACCGGCGGAAATGGGGTGGTACCGATGAAAAATAATTGTGCCGGAATGGACGCGAAGCTGGCGAACCTGCTGCTCGATCCAGAGGCCGTGCCTGCCAAGGTTCAAGCTCATCTGAACGGCTGTGAGCGCTGCCGTCGCTCGCTTGATGAGCTCCGAGCGGCCATGGCGCAGCTTGATAGCTGGAAGGCGCCCGAGCCAAGCGCTTATTTTCTCAGCCGGCTCCATGCGCGGATGCGCGAAGAGCGCGCCGCCGAGCCGGTCGGCTGGCTGAAAAATCTCTCCGCCCAATGGCGCGCCCGCCAACTCTACGGGCCTGCAACACATCTGCGCCCCCTGGCCGCCATGGCGCTGACCGCCCTGCTTTTGGTCGGCGGCGGAGCTTATATGGGCGTCACAAACTGGGATAAGCAGCCAGCTTCGCCCGAACAGGCCGCCGTCGTGCATGACCTGCAAACCATGGACAGCAACGCCCAACTGCTCGATCAGTTGGAAACCCTCTCCAGCAGCAACGAAACGGGAGACTAAGGCAATTTCGCCGATACGGAAATGCGGATGCCCCATCCTTTCTTGGAGGGTGGCTAGCAAGCGGGGACCGAACCAAATGTTGACCGGGGAACACAAAGCGGGAGGGGGCTACGCGGCAATAGCTGTGGCAGCCGTCATTCTCTGTGCGCCGGTGGCCTGGGCACACGGCCAGCGCGCAGGCGCTTCCGCACGGCCCATGTCGGCTCCGCGAGCTTCCTCGCCCTCGCCTCAACCCGCACAGACCCGCAACCAAAGCCAGTCAGCCGCGCGTTCACAGGCTCCCGCAACCGCGCCCCATCCCGCTTATCCAGGTCCGCCGTATTTGGGTCCCGGCTATGCCCGTCCGGCGTATCCGGGCTACGCGCATCCAGTCCAGCCTCCGCCCGGCCACTTGGGCGACTGGCTTAATCAGCACCGCTCGCTTCCCGTCCAGGAGCAGGAGCGGATGCTCCGCAACGACCCCGCATTCAGGCGCTTGTCCCCTGCCGACCAGCAGCGCGTCGTCGAGCAACTGCATCAGGTCAACCAGCTGAGCGAGGAGCAGCGCCAGCGCCGTGTGGCTCGCAACGAGATGCTCGAGCATCTCTCGACCCAGGATCGGTTGCGCATCAACGACTCCGCGCGCCGCTGGGTCGCCCTGCCCGTGGACCGACAATCGTTGATGAAGCGCGCTTTCAAGGACCTGCGCTCTGTCCCTCTGGATCAGCGCCAGACGGTACTCAACTCCGCTCGATATCAGGGTGTCTTCTCCCCCGAGGAGCGTGGCATCCTCTCCGATTTGCTGCGCGTCGAGCCTTTCGAACCAGCACACTGAGCAACAGGTGTCCCATGAATTCTGGGTGCCCCATCCTTTCGCACCTTTTGCGAAAGGGTGGGGGATAGCAGCCCCCAAGCCACGCAAACACAGCTGCCCCACCGCGTGTGGCCGCAGGTGGTGGTCAGTCGGCGACCATGCTCTCACCCGGCAAGATTGGCCGCGTCCGCGGCAGCTTCCCGTTATAAGTCAGGCAGCCCATCAGCGCCAGCGCCCCCACGTAGCCAACCAGTTTGATCAGATTGGTCGTTTCGTTCTGTGGCAGAGTCTTCCACAGCACCAGCAGCACTGTCTGCGCCGCCGTCACCGACCAAACCACACCGTAAAAGTACCGCCGTTCCGTGCCTTCGCCCCGGGTCGACGTCCCCACGCGCGGAAGGTTGCCGGTAAGACCTATCAACAAAATTGCCGCCGCCAGCGCCGGATAGCCGTAGTCGTAAATCTGCTTCATCCGCCACACGCCAGTCACCACAGCAACCGTCAGTCCCTCCAAGTTCAGCAGCGCGTAGCTCAACGCCGCCGTCCATGCAAAGCTGTAGCAAACTTTGCGATAGAGCGGGTTCGGACGATCCTCGTCAAAGCGAAGAATGTAAGGGCCCGCCTCGGTCCCCGGCAGTTGTCCGCACAGCGCGGCCGCGCCCGTTCCCGCCAACACCAATCCCAGCCACGCCCAATTCATCCAGTTGAACTCATGCGCAAAGAGCTTGAAGGTCAGCGGCCCCGGCGCCAGAAAAAAAACAAAAATCCAGAGTGGCCAATGCGCCATCCGGTAGATAGGTGTATTCCGCGTGCGCATCTTCCGTTCCTGCGCATACTCCACTTTCCCTTTGTATTCCATATCCTCAAGCCTCGCAGAACCCCCTCGCGCCCGTCAATCGGGAGGAACATACTTCTTGGGTTTTCTGATGCCAGCAAATGAAGATACAATCCAATCTTATCGGAGACAATCAGAGTATCTTCGCGTTTAGATTCCAACTCCGACAGGAGAGTTATGCGATTAAAAACAGCCGTATGGATGTGCTTAACGATGAGCCTTATTTATGGAAACGTCGCGCAGAGAGCATCTGCACAGGCAACTTCAGCCCCTGAAGAACGGCTAAAGTGGGCCGCCATCACCCACCAGCTTGAGACCAGTCCCTTGGATGAAGGCGTCAACAAGGATGGAGATTGGGCACTCCAGCGGGTCACTGATGTGCATGATTTTCATGTCTCCCTGTGCGCCAGCCTGTTTACGGAATTCAGAAATCTCCAGTACACATACCAGCACGCCATACTGCGTCAATACTTGCTGGCTAGCGCCGCCTTTCAGATCGAGGATTCCCACAAAGCGCGTAAGCTGAATGCCACGAGCCTTTATGCCGTAGTCAGTGTTCTCAAGACCTATCAGGCTATTCTGGCTCAGAAGCCGGAGGCCCGATCAGAGTTGCTGGATAGCCTGCTCAAAGAGCAAACTGACGGTACATTGGCAAGCGCCATCGACAAGCAATGCAAGTGAGGATGAACTGGATTCCGTCGATCTGCCGCTGTTGAAAGGTAAGGTCTGAATCTCATGATGAAGAATATCGAACGACCTGCCATTCTTGAATGAAATGCTGCACGGAAATCTGACGCTCGGCAAACAGGCGCCCGCTCCCTTGTTTCCCGCCGAAATCGGCTCCGGTACGCCCCTACAACCGAAGCCATAGCCCCAATCCGCCCCTAAGCTACAATGAAAGTTGGGCCAAGGCCGATATTTCCGCGCAATCCGCGCAAAAAACAGCAAGGAGCTATTCCTAGATGTCGATTCCCGCCACACAAATGCGTCCCGGCATGATCATCAAGCACAAGGACCAACTGCATCTGGTCTTCAAAGTCGAGCACCGCACCCCCGGCAACCTGCGCGCCTTCATCCAGGCCAAGCTGCGCAACATCCGCACCGGCGCCATGTTCGAAGAGCGCTTTCGCTCCGCCGACGCCATCGAGAAAGTGGTTGTCGACGAAGTCTCGATGGAGTTCCTCTACGCCGACGGCGAAGACTACTACTTCATGAACCCGGTCGACTACGAGCAAACGGTTCTCAAAACCTCCACGCTCGGCGACGCCATCGAGTACCTGACGCCCAACCTGCAAATCAAAGTCAGCTACTTTGACGGCCAGGCCGTCGGCATTGACCTGCCCGCCTCGGTCGAGCTGACCGTCATCGAAACCGAGCCGGGCCTCAAGTCCGCCACCGCCTCCAGCGTCAGCAAGCCCGCCAAGACCGAAACCGGCCTCGTCGTCCAGGTCCCCTCCTTCATCAACGAAGGCGAAAAGATCCGCGTCGACACCAGCGAGGGCGCCTACCTGAGCCGCGCATAAACGCTTTAGATTGAGGTATGCAAATTGGTTCGCCGGTCCAAATTGGTTTTTCAGCCTCAAACAATTCCACGATGTGGGACGATTGCAGATATTTCGGAGCAGACTGAGCATAATAATCACTAGCGCATATGCACATGAGGCCGATACAATTGGCAGTTCGGTAGTTTGTTGACAGGCAAGCACATCTGGTTTCGGTATTTTGCTACGAAGCCTGTTTTGGATACTCAAACGGGCCATATCAACCGGACTGTGATTCAAGTATGAGACGTTGATTCCTACTTATCGTCCAAGATACTGAATGGAAAAGTTCGGAAGGAGAAACACAAATGATTGTTACCAGGCGCAGAGTGGTTTCGGTGGAAGATGCAACGGCCAAGCTAAACGCTTTAGCTCGTCGATGCGGCATCGTGAACCCTCGCTATGAGGAGTCCGAATCCGATTCGATGTCTGAATTCGATGCCTTGAAGTGGACCTCTCTCTGCTCACAGCGCATCACTTTACAGCAACGTGAAAATGAAAATTCATCTCGTGATTGGCCAGTAGTGCCCCCGATTTTTCAGTGCCTATACGGGACGATACATTGCTCCACCCCAAAGCCGCTTGTGAATACCGAAGAGGGATACCATCTCCCCCTTGCGGCGTGATAACTGCCAACTGACGGAGTATGAAGCTTGGATCAAGGGCGAGTGCGACAAACTCGCCCTTGATCCAGGCCTTACTATTGTTGGCCCATTCACGGATCCTTGTGGCTGCCCAGATTCTCCTCCTTGGGATTCTGATTTTGCGATAATCTATCCGGACAGGATGTACATTCGGGTAGGCGAGTACTACCGCCAACTACCTAAAGTTGACGGAGGAGGTGGATGCCGCCAGTCCTTCAAGTTCCACTATGGCCCATGTACAGACAGTCGGGACAGCGAGGGATTCCCAGTATTCTCGGAGGAATTTGAATTGCGAATCGACATTGATAGACTACATGGACGCCACATTCACTACATGAAGGAAAATCACATCCCTGCGGTTCGACTTCCTGGCCTCAATTTCGATAACATCGATCCATTCAAGTTCATTCGGGCAGTCGAAGAGCACAGAAAGTCCTCGGCGCCGTTGCACGACATTCTGGGATTCAAGGTGGTGCCCGCAAAATGACGAGTGCATACAATTATCCGACTGAGTATTTTCTCCAAGAAGGCAGAGAGAATTTGGGGCGGTGCATTCATGCAACATTTGAAGCCGCAGCAACCCACAACATTAAAAAAGTGATCATCTTTACCGCGGCGGGTCTGGGCGTGAAGATGGCTATTCAGGACTACCTTTCCCTAGATAAGTACGCAGATATTGAGTTGATCGCCGTGACATTTTCAAGTCAAACTCAATTCTCTACAAATGATCCTTCCGAGTACACTATTCCGGGTGACGTTTACGAACTATTAGCCAACCAGAAAGTTCCGATTGTGCGTGCCCATTTGCCATTCGATCCAATACGAACGCAATTTAGCGGGCATGGCGTGCTTGGACAGGATTTTAGCTTGATAGGTAATGCCCTGCGCATATTTTGTGGGAGTATGAGCCTCTGTGTCCAAGCCGTGTTAATGGCTTCTGATGCTGGTCATGTCGCGCTTGGAGAACATGTAATTGCGATGACTTCCGATACATCAATTCTGGTCCGAGCTGCGGGAACATCTCGATTTCTAACGGACCTGATTGTTCGAGAAATCATATGCAAACCTGTACTGCTAACAATTGGAAAGTCTGAAAGGGCGGAATATGCTCTGATTGATTCCAAGGAAACAGCCACAGACACGCCCGAACTGCTGCCCCCCGAATGATTAGATCAACGAATATGCCTTTGCATAGTTTATGAGCTTCCCAACGAAAAACCACCGCTAGTTAGCGGTGGTTTTTCGTTCCCCCTGACGTCGTCAAACACCCCTTCAAATCATGCCTAAAAAAACTCTTGCATCCTCGAGCTTCTATATGCTACTGTATGTAACATTATGGAGAGTAACACTACACCAAATCACGATCCTGCGGAGCTGGGCGAGCTGGAGCGAAGCATCCTGGCCATCGTCTGGCGTCAAAATGAAATCACCGCCGAGCAGGTGCGCGACACGCTCGGCCGCCCGCTCAAAGAATCGACAATTCGCACCGTCCTGCGCCGCCTCGAAGAGAAGGGATACCTGGCTCATTCGGTCGAGAATCGCACCTTCCTCTACCGTCCGGCGCAATCGCGACAGCGGGTCGCGGGCCGCGCCGTCAAACGCATCGTGGACTGGTTCTGCGAGGGCTCCGTCGAGGCGCTGCTGGTAGGTATGGTGGACTCCAAGGTGCTCAACCGCGCCGAGTTGCAGCGGCTGGCCGAACGCATCGCAATCGCTCAGCAAAGCCCCGCCGCTCGCGATCTTGCAAGCAAGGAGGATAAATCATGACTTCGTTGATCATCGAAGCTGCATTGCGCACTCTGCTTGTAGCTCTCGCCGTGGGAGCCGGCTTGCGTTTGTTGCGCGTCTCGAATGTGCTGGCGCAGAAAAACGTCTGGTGCTTGGTTCTGGCCGCTGCTCTCCTGATGCCGCTTCTCATGCGCTGGCAATGGCTTTCCTCCTCTGCTCCAATTCGCGTGCCGGTGCATCCCTGGGCACAGAAAGTGGATTCTCGCCCCGCCGCAACAGCCCCCGCATTCTCCGCAGCGTCGCTTCAAGCTGCTCAGAGTTCCAAGCCAGAGGCAACCGCAGTGAAGCCTTTTGTTGCTCCGGCCTTATCCTCTTCCGCCGAACCTGCCCCAATGCTTGCGGCCCAAGCAAAGGCGAAACCATTTGCTCTCGCCGCCATTCTCTGGCTCCTCTACCTCGGCGTCGGCGCACTGATGTTAGCGCGCCTGCTCTATGGGCTCGTCGCGGTGGTCAGGCTATGGACAACCGCGGAGCCGGTCTGCCTTGATCCGGAGAGTGATCTTGCTCGAGGAATTCGCTTGCGTTGCAGCCGGAGAATCGCCTCTCCGGTTGCTCTTTCCTCAGGCGTGGTTCTGCCTGCCGAATATCGGCAATGGGATCGGCAAAAACTGCGTATTGTTCTTGCCCATGAAGGCTCTCACGTCCGCCAGCGCGATTTTTTCCTGCAAGTATTTGCCGCGCTTCACGCGGCTCTCTTCTGGTTCAGCCCGCTCTCCTGGTGGCTCAAGCGCAAACTCTCCGATCTAGGCGAGGCTGTCAGTGACCGCGCCGGCCTGGAAGCCGCCGGCAGCCGCTCTTCCTATGCTCAGATCCTGCTGGAATTCGCGGCCCTGCCGCGCCCAACCCTCTTAGGAGTTGCCATGGCTCACAACAGCAATCTCTCCCTTCGCATCGAGCGATTCCTCAACGAATCGCACTTCCATCGTGCATTTACCGGCAGCCGCCGTCGCGCGCTTCTGGCGATCGTGCTGGTTCCCATACTGATCGTCGCTTTCACGGCTCTGATACGCGTGGAAGCCGCGGCCACGCCGCGTGAAGCCGCTCACCTTCAAACTGCCGGACAAGAGACTCCGCCTGCGCCTCCAGCGGCTCCCAACGCACCGCAGATGCCGCCAGAGACTCCCGCCCCTCCATCCCCGGATATCGCACTGCCCATGCCGCCGGAGGCTCCTATCCCCCCACCTCCCGATGCGGCCGGCCTGGCAAACAGCGTTCGTGCGATGAAGATGGCGCAAGACCGTTCCGGTCATCCGAGCCAACGACAAGGAAACGGCTTCGCGGACTCGAATCTCCCGAACGGCGAATCGTATGCCCTCATCACGGGTGACGGAGGTCCGCAACACTTCTCCGGCAGTTGGTATGACAGCCGCCGCGCCGAAATCGAAAAAGCGCGCAAGATGGCCCACGGGAACTTCCTCTGGTTTACTCGTGATGGCAAATCGTACATCTTTGACGATCAGTCTGTCGTCGCCCAGCTCGAGGCAATGTTCAAGCCGATAGAAGCGCTCGCCAAACAGCAGGATGAACTCGGCAAGCAGCAGGAAGCGCTCGGTAAGCAGCAGGAAGCCCTCGGTCGAAAGATGGAAGAAGTTAAGGTTCCCACTCCCGACATGAGCAAGCAGATCGACGAGTTGGAAAAGCAGATGGAAAAGCTGCGTCAAATGCAGGGAAAATCCATGTCCAGCGAAGAGTGGGCCGATATGGAAAGCAAGCTGGGCAACCTGGAAGGCAAGCTGGGCGCTATTCAAGGCGAGATTGGCGCCAGGCAGGGATCCCTTGGCGGCGAAATGGGTAGGCTGGGCGGCTTGCAAGGAGAACTTGGCGCCAAGCAGGGAAAGCTGGGTGCAGAGCAAGGTCTACTGTCGGAGAAGATCGGCCGAAAAGTTAAGGAGATGATCGATCAGGCTCTGCGTGACGGAAAGGCCCGGCCAGTCGAGTAATCACTCGATCAATAGAGATTAAACCAAAGAAGAAAAACCACCGCTGGTTGGCGGTGGTTTTTCGTTGCGCCTGAGGCGGCTGAAGATCAGAAGCCCGCCTCCGGCAGCGTGACCAGCTTGGCGTCGGTTAGCGCCTCGATCTTTCTCAAAGCCTCCAGCACCTTGTCTGAGACCGGAGCATCCACCTGCACGAAGGCCAGCGCCTGCGCCGGCTTGACTCCAGCGCGCTCGCGGCCCAGTGCGAAGTTGGCGATGTTGACGCCGTGCTCGCCCAGGATGGTGCCGATCCGGCCGATCACTCCCAGCACGTCCAGATTGCGGCAAACCAGCAGGTTGCCTTCAAGCGGCGTCTCCACAGCGATCGAATCGAACTCGATCAGGCGCGGCTGCTCGCCGTTGATCACCGTGCCCGTGACGTGGCTGGTGCCCGTGGCCGTATGCAGTTTGATCGTCAGCGTGGTGGCCGCGCCGCCGTGCGGGATCTCCTGCTGCTTCTCTTCGTGAATCCGGATGCCGCGCTCCCCGGCCACCGCCGCCGCGTTGATCCGGTTCACATTCTCCGACCCGGCCAGCAGCCCGGCAATCGCCGCGTTGCGCACCAGGTCGATCTTCGCATCGGCCAGTGTTCCGCCGTAGACCAGATCAATCGCCTCAATTCCGCCCTTGCCCGCCTGCGCCAGAAACTCGCCCAGCCGTCCCGCCAGATCGATATACGGCGCCAGCACTACATACTCCTCATGGCTCAGTGAGGGCAGATTCACCGCATTCTGCACGACGCCGAGTTTCAGATAATCGCGCACCTGCCGCGCAATCTGAATTCCCACCGCCTCCTGCGCCTCGCCCGTCGAGCCAGCGATGTGCGGCGTCAGAATCACATTCTCCAGCTCCGCGTACGGCGAGTCCTTCAGCGGCTCCACGGTGAAAACATCCAGCGCCGCTCCGGCCACCTGCCCCGACTTCAACGCCGCCACCAGCGCCGCATCGTCGATCAGCTCGCCGCGCGCGCAGTTGATGATGCGCACGCCTTTTTTCATCGCCGCAATCGACTTGGCATTGATCACGCCCGTCGTCTGCGGCGTCAACCCCACATGCATAGTCAGGTAGTCGGAGCCGGCAATCAGCTCATCAAGCGTCACCAGCTTGATGCCGTTCTCGCGCGCCACCGCCGCTGAGACAAACGGATCGCTGCCGATAATCTCCAGGCCAAACCCCTTGGCCCGCTTCGCGACTTCCAGACCGATTCGTCCCAGCCCAAGAATGCCCAGCGTCTTGCCGCGCAACTCCATCCCTTGTAGGCTTTTCTTCTCCCACTTGCCGGCATGCATCGTCGCATTTGCCGCCGGCAGCTTGCGCGCCAAGGCCAGCATCAGCGCAATGGTCAGCTCCGCCACTGAAACAGCATTCGCGCCCGGCGTATTCATCACCACAATGCCCCGCCGCGTCGCCGCCTCAGCATCGATGTTATCCACGCCAACTCCGGCCCGGCCAATCACCCGCAGCTTGTGCGCAAAAGCCATCAGTGCATCGTCGGCCTGCACCGCTGAACGCACCACCAGCGCATCCGCATCGGCTAGGGCAGCCGGCAATCCCTCCGGCAGTTGGTCGTGCGTCAGGACTTCCCACCCCGGCTCGGCCGCAAAAACGGCCAGCGTAGCCGGAGATACCTTCTCTGCCAGAACAATCTTCATCTTCTCTCCTTTGTCCCTGCGTGCTGTTTCATACTCCTCAAAGCGAATGCCCTCTTGCTCGCACAACATCTCGAAGATCCGCATCACCGCCGCGTGCGGCTTGCCTTCGCCCCGCTCGTACTTGGTCAGCGAGTTGGCATGAACCCCCAGCCGCTCCGCCATCTCGTATTGATAGAGGTCAAGCTGCCTCCGCGCAATCAGCAGCTTCTCTCCAAAACTCAGTTCGGACATACGTTCCTTCCGGTGATCGATGCGTTCCCACTCAGCGGGGTTAGCGGAGTTAGCGGGGTTAGCCATGCTGCTTTATCTAACTCCGCGAACTCCGCTAACACGCGCAAAGCGCGGCTAACTCCGCTACCCCTTCGCCGCCTTGGCAAACACTTCCTGCGCCGCCGCTACGCCCTGCCCAAACTTCACCGGCAAACCAAGGGTCTCTTTGGCGATGTGCTCCATCGCTCCCAAAAACGCAATCGTGTCCAGCGAATCGAAGAAGCCCAGATGCGCCACGCGGAAGATCTTGCCCTGCATGGTGCCCTGCCCGTTGGCCGTCACCAGGCAGAACTTCGCCTTCAGCGCCTTCACCACCGCGCCCGAATCCATCCCCTCCGGCACGGCCACCGCGGTCGCCGCCGCCGAGGGCGATGTCGGCGCAAAGAGCGTGAAGCCCAGCGCCACCAGGCCCGCGCGCGTCGCCGCCGCATTCACCTGCGCATTGTCGATCAGCGCAATGCGGCCTTTTTCCAGATCGCCGCCCGCTTGGCCAGCAATGTAATCGAGCGCCGCTCCCAGCCCAGCCACCAGCGCCACCGCAGGCGTATATGCCGTCTCGCCCTTCACTTGATTCTTCCGTTCCTTGCGCAGATCGAAGTAGTAGCGCGGATTCTTTGCTGTCTCCATCGCCTTCCACGCCTTTTCACTCACACTGAGATAGGCCAGCCCCGGAGGAATCATCACCGCCTTCTGTGAGCCGCCAATCAGAATGTCAATCCCCCAGCCGTCCACGTCAAACGTCTGCGTTCCCAGGCCCGTGATGCCATCCACAATCAGCAGAGTCTCCGTGCCCTTCACCAGCTTGGCCACCGCTTCCACGTCGTGGCTCACGGCCGTCGAGGTCTCCGAGGCCTGCATGAAAACCGCCTTATGCTCCGGCTTCAACGCCGCCTTGATCTCGGCAATGTCAAAGGTCTGCCCATACGGCTTCTCGACCACATCCACCACGCAGCCGAAGGCCTTGGTCAAGTCGATCCAGCGCTCGCCAAACTTGCCCGCCGTCAGCACCAGTACCCGGTCGCCGGGAGAGGTCAGGTTCGAGACCGATGCCTCCATCGCCCCCGTCCCCGAACTCGACAGCAGCAGAACATCATTCTGCGTGCCGACAAAAACCTTCAACTGCGCCAGAACTTTTTGAAAAAGCGCGCGAAACTCCGGCGTCCGGTGGTGCATATCCGCCGCCGCCATGGCAAACTGCGCCGCCGGCAACAGCGGCGTCGGGCCCGGTGTAAACAACCGCGTCTTGCGAATCATAGTCTTCTCCTCGTTTTTAGCCGGAGCCTGAACCGAGAACTGAAACCCGGATTGCGCCGCTTCAGATGCTCCTTGATTTTCGCTTAATCACAGAATACACAAATTTGTGATTTATGTGAATATCTTTCAGCCAATTTTTTTGTTCCCTACCGAATTGGGCAGACCGCTTTCGCAATCTCTCCCGCAATCCGAAAATACGCATTGGCGGGTTCTGCTGCAACTGCCGGTCTTGTCGGGTCTGGCGTGCTTTACGCCTTCTATTCTGCCTACGGAGTCGATAAAATCTGGCCGAAAGTGTCTATGTTTCCCGCTTGCGCGGCTTCAGCCTGTTATGAACTTTATTCCCATGGAATGAAAAAGTTATGAACGGTATCACACATCGTCCAGCATGGATGGATGCAGAAGGAGTATCCGACCGGGTATCCGAGCGATGTGAACGATCAGGAGTGGGCGTTTGTGGTACACGCTTGCGTATCCTCGATGAACAGGTCCATCTGTCCAAGGCCGTCGCGAGTGTCGGCGCAGTGAGCGTTTGGCAGCAACGCAGGTGCCCGCAGCTGCAATCCATCGGAGCTAGAATGAAAGATATGAGCGAATCCGCCACCTTGGAAACCCTGGTCAACCAGCAGGTCATCCTCGCCATGAAGGCGCACGACGCAGTCCGCACCACCACGCTGCGCCTCATCAAGAACGCCCTCAAAAACAAATTCATCGAAAAGCGCGAGCCGCTGACTTCCGCCGAGGAGCAGCAGGCCCTGGCCACGATGATCAAGCAGCGTCGCGATTCCATCGACCAGTTCACGAAGGGCAACCGCCTCGAACTGGCCGCCGCCGAAGCCGCCGAGATCGCTGTCATCGAGGAGTTCCTCCCCAAGGCCCTCGACGACTCCGCCCTTGCCGCGCTGGTCGCCGAGGCCGTTGCCGAAGTCACCGCCGCGCTTGGCAAAGCGCCCACGCCCAAAGAGATGGGCGTGGTGATGAAAGCCGTCCAGGCTCGGCTCCAGGCCGGCAGCCTTCGCGCCGAAGGCCGCACCGTCAGCGAACTGGTCAAAAAGGCGCTGGCCGGCTAGAAACCTGTTGAAAACACCGGCTTTGTAGCAGTACGCAACTTTCAGCAAGCCTCCAAGTTTTTCAATAGATGCCGCGGCCGGAGAAAATAATCGGCGCGGGCGATCCCCATTTCAGATTTTTTTGCCGATCCTTGCAACCTTTTCAAATTCCGCGCATCTTTATGAACAACAAGCAGAGGCTCTTCGAAATTTCCCCACCTGAGAAAGGACTTCACTCCTTCTTGAAGGTTCTGTACGAACCTCTTCCCTATTACCCCCTCTTGGACCCCCCTCCTCTAATGCCTCTCGAGCGGGCCTGCCGGAAGGCAGGCCCATCTGCTCCTGCGCCGACAGATAAAATGAGAGGCAGATGGCCTCATCGAACACATCAAAGAATTATCCCAATCGGGAAATCAAAGAAATCGACGCGCTCTTTTTGCGAGCTGGCCTGCGGCGCAGTTTGCGTGGAAATGCAGTTGGCGTCACCCGTCGAATGCGCTTAGAGCGCGCCTCGCAGCTGGAACTCGCCCCCGCCGCTGCGCACCCCCGCGTCGCGCCCAATGGCGTCGAGTGGCTGGCCGTTCCCGGCTGGGAGAAGCTGACCTGGCTGGCTCACGGCTTCAGCACCCGCCGCGGCGGAGTCAGTAAAGCTTATTGCGCCGACGACGCGCCGGGCGAGTTGAATTTAGGCTTCACCGCGGACGACGACCGCGAGATGGTGATCCGCAATCGCCAGCTACTGGCCGAGGCAATCAGCGGTGACGCCGCCACGCCCCTGATCGCCGCGCGCCAAATTCATTCCAGTGTTCTGGTGATTGCCCGCCAAGAGGATGCAAGACGTAAGCAGCCTGCAAAGGGTGACGGCCTGCTCACCAATCAGCCCGGCCTGTTGCTCGGCATTCAGACCGCCGACTGCATCCCGATTCTGGTGGCCGACCGCAAGCGGCGCGTGGTGGCCGCCTTTCACGCCGGATGGCGAGGCACGGTGAAGCGGATCGTCGAATCGGGCATTGGCCGCATGAGGCTGCAATTCGGCTCCCGTCCAGAGGATTTGATCGCCGCCATCGGTCCCGGCATCGGCCCTTGCTGCTACGCCGTCGGCGAGGAGATGCTCTCCGAGTTCGAGTCCCAATTCGCCTATGCCCGCGAGCTCTTCCGCGAGGTCTACGACTCTGACGCGGTGCGGACCAAGTACCCGATGCTCTTTCTTACTCAGTGCGCTCCGGGCCACTCGCCGATTGGACCCAGCCTTCACCTGAATCTTGTCGAAGCCAACCGCTGCCAGTTACTCGCGGCGGGACTCAAGCCCCGCGCGATTCAACTTGTGGGCGGCTGCACAAGCTGCCAGCGAGAGCTCTTCTTCTCCCATCGCGGCTCCCAGGGCCGCGCAGGGCGCATGATGAGCGTGATCGGCATCCGGCCCAGCTAGACCGTTTCGACAGCCATCTTCGAACGGTGCGCGAGGGCTGCGGCAGCAGCGACAATCAGAATTGGGAAGCATTCCAGCGTATAGCGTGGCTCGGAGTTCTCTACCGTCGCCAGCAGCAGGCAGCGGTAGAGCAGATAGGCGCCCAGCATGGCCGCGAAGGGAACGCGCCGGCGGACAAAACCGGCGATGGCCACTGCGATCAGCGCCGCATCGAGTAGCCCGTAGAGAAAGGCAGCCAGCGAGCCGATTGGGTGCGAGCGCCATTCCCACCAGCGCACGGGCAGCAGGTTCTTCATCTGGTCATAGGGCGACGAGTCCGTCATCAGTTCGGTGCGCGGGCGCAGAGCCATATCGGCGACGCGGGCCAGCGGCAGAACCAGATAATAGCGAAGCGGATGACGGCGGACTCGCTGCTCGGCCAGGGTATTGAAGCGGGCATCCAGCTCCGGCGTAATCGAACAGACATCGTTGTAATCCGTGATTAATTGCTCGGTCTGGCGGTACTCTTCCGGCGAGTCAAAGGCCCGGCTGGGCAGCAGATGAATGTCGATCGGCAGGTCGTCGCCTTTCCAGAAGACATCGGGCGAGGAAACGTATTCGATCAGCCAGGTCTTGGTCCAGCGATTGTAGCCGGGCAGTGTGTCTTCGCCGGGATCGGTGGCGTACCGTGGGGCCAGCGGCTGAAAGACATGGAAGGCGCGATAGTTGCGAATCGTCCAGGGAACGAAGGGCAGAGCCACAAGCAAGGCGCAGAGCACCGCGGCGCGCCATGATCTACGCGGCGCGCTTGCGCGTGTATACCACCAGATGCTGGGAACGATGGCGGCCGACAGCAGCCCGCCGTCCGGGCGAAAGAGAATCGCGGAAGAGAGCGCCACTGCGGTCAGTACAAGATAGACCCAGGGCAGACGGCCTCCCGCGCGAATGCCGCGTATCAGGCGGCCACTGGAGAACAGGCCCAGCGCAACGCAGAAGATCGAGTTGGTCTCGGTCATCGGAGTCGCGGTGTAGTTGGCGGTGAAGGGGCAAAGAACGGCCAGCCAGAGCGCCCACCAGGCAGCTCGCCTGGAAAGATGGTCGCGGACAAATCCGGCGATCAGCAAACAGGATGCCAGGTCAACAAACAGTTGAATGGGCCGGACCGGATCGTAATTGTCCATCCCGAAGAGTTTGAAGACCAACGCGAGAAAAAGCGGGTAGCCCGGCAGCCGAGTCAGCGTCAGGTGATAGGGCTTATCCAGAGCATAGGCGTGATTGACCAGTAGGTTTTTAGCCATGGTCCCGTAGACGGCGCTGTCGCCATCGAACTCGGGATAGACCAATATGAAAAACATACGCAACGCAGTGCCGGCCAACAGCGCCAGCAAGACGCACCAGTAGGGGAGCGCGGCGCGAGTGAACGCTCGCTTGCACTGCCCTCCGATCCAGGACGGCAGCGCGTCAATCGAGCGGCGGGCGAAAGAAGAAGATTGCGGTAGGACCATGCGTCGGTTCCCGAAGCCGCTCACTGCGCCCCACCGTAGACAGGCTCAGACTGGGAAAGCCAGCTCTGGCCGCGGCGAGAGAAGGCGCCTGCTCAGGAGGCTTTCGCGGCCTCCAGGGGATTGACCAGGTCGCGCAGTTCTTTAGAGGGTTTGAAGTAGGGAACTTTTTTCGCCGGAACCTCCACGCGCTCGCCGGTCTTGGGGTTGCGCCCGATGCGGGGGTTGCGCTGACGGGTGCGGAAGGAGCCAAAGCCGCGTATCTCGATCTTGTCTCCGCTCTTGAGAGCACCAATCACTGCGTCGAAGATCGTCTCGACGATGACTTCACCGTCGCGGCGCGTCAGGTCGCCCGCTCCAGTCACCTTTTCCACCAGGTCTGCCTTTGTCATTTTCACTAGACCTCCCTTCACAGCATAACCGGATTCGCCCCTTTCTTGCACGAAAATTTGGACCGCCCTGCGGTTTCGAGCCTTTTCTCCTCAATAGCTTGGCGGATCAGCCTCGACGCCGCGGATTGCACAAGCCCGCTCGGCCCCGCGGCGTTTATGATGACCAGAGAGTTTCCGCCTCAGGCAACGAGCGGAAAAGCAAGGACAGGGACGTGGAGAAAGCAGCAGAGACCAGCGCCGGGCCGAAGTACAGCATCGTGATTCCGGCCTTCAACGAGAGCGCTCGCATTCCGGCGACGCTCGCCTCAGTGGTCGGCTGCATCCACGCCCGCGGCTGGAAGGCCGAGGTGATCGTCGTCAACGACGGCTCGACCGACGCAACCGCCAAGCTGGTGAGCGCCTTTGCCGAGAACGCGCCCGAGGTACGGCTGATCGAGAATTCCGGCAACCGCGGCAAAGGCTACAGCGTGCGAGCCGGAATGCTGCAGGCGCGAGGCGATGTGGCGCTGTTCACGGACTCCGACCTCTCGGCGCCGATCGAAGAGGCCGAAAATCTCTTTGCCGCCATCGACGACGGAGCTGATATCGCCATCGGCTCCCGCTGGCTCGAGAGCGGCCGCCAAACCCACCGCCAGCCACTCTACCGGCAGTTCTTCGGACGCTGCTTCAACGCCGTCACCCGCGCCGTGATGCGACTGCCCTTCGCCGACACCCAGTGCGGCCTCAAGGCCTTCACGCGCGAGGCCGCGCAGACCGTCTTCCAGCTCCAGACCATCGAGCGCTGGGGCTTCGATCCGGAGATTCTGCTGATCGCCCTCAAGCGCGGCTACCGTGTCATCGAGGTGCCGGTCAGTTGGGCACACGACGAGCGCACCCGCATGAGCTACCTGCGCGATGGCCTCCGGATGCTCCAGGAGATCGCCCAAATTCGCTGGAACGCACTTCTCGGTCGCTATGACAGGTCGGTCGAGAATACGCTGCGCGACTGAAAATCGCTGTAAGAATGAGTGAGCGGATTCTTATGTTGGTATCCAGCAGAATCGCCATTTAGAGGCCGCGCGTTCCATAGATGGATTCACGGCTAATCGCTTCATCCGACAGCACAGGCGTGTCCGAAGGGTTGCTGTGAATCCAAGCGTGCAGTTCGTGGCGCCATTCTTCCGCGCTCAGCTTCGTACTGGCGGACTCCCGCGCTTCCATACGTTGCCGGATGGTCTCAATGCCTACTCCGACAACATCATCAGGAATGTGGATCAGGCCAGCATGGATTGCCCGCCCAACCACTTGTTCCTGTTCCGGACTCAGCTGAATGACCATGAACAGCCTCCACTTCCATTTTTTCACTCTATTCGCCGGAATGCAATGCTAACAAGTTGCGCCGGAGAGTCCATCAGTCGACCCGCTCGATCAGCGAGATGAAGAAGCCATCGCTGTGGAATCTGCCCGGCAGCAGGCGAAGGCTGCCTTGGGCCGTGAGGCTCTCGCGCAGCAGCTCCGCGCCCGGCTGCGTAAGAATGCCTTCGCGGAGCAACTCATCAATGCGCGGCTCGAGCGAAATCAGGCGGGCGTTTCGCGCCTCCGCGAGAACGGCGGCGACCACCTGTTCGTTTTCCTCCGGCTCCAGCGAGCAGGTCGAGTAAACGATGCGGCCGCCGGGGCGAACGGCGCGCAACGCCACTGCGAGTATCGCGCGCTGGCGTTCGGCCTGCCGATCAATGGCGATGAGGCTCGTACGATTGCGAATCTCCGGGTTGCGCCCCAGCGTGCCGGTTCCACTGCAAGGAACGTCGGCCAGGACCAGGTCGAAGATTGAATCTTCCGTGAGCGTGGTTGCGTCCGCCTTGCGGCACTCGACCCGGTCGCCCAGATAGGCCAATCGCTTTTGCAGTTGTTCATGGCGTGGAAGGCTGACTTCGCAGGCAAGGATGCGAGCTGCTGGATTGCGCTCGGCGAGGATGAGGGTCTTTCCGCCGGGAGCGGCGCAGCAATCGAGGATGCGGCTCCCGCATCCGGCAATCTCGGCAACCAGTTGCGATCCCTCGTCCTGAATTCTCATGCGGCCCATCCGGAAGGCTTCGGTCGTGGTTACGTCGCCGGAGATGACGGTGTGTGCGGCGGTGAGCAGTTCGCCGGCTTCCAGGACGATGCCGGCTTGAACGAGTTCGGCTTCGATGGCAGGACTGGCAAGGCGCGCGGTGGTCGCTGGCTGGCTCTGGCCGTAGCGGCAGATAGCGCGGGCCGCCTCCAGACCGTAGAAGCCAGCCCAGCGCTCGACCATCCAAGCGGGATGTGAATGGGCAAGCGCCAATTCCGCCGCGCTCTGCTCAGCGAACTGAACAGGCGGAGCCGTAGAGAGCTGCCGAAGAACAGCGTTGACCATGCCTGAGGCGTACCGATGTCCGGCCCGCTTCGCCAGTTCCACACTTTCGCTGATCGCGGCGTACGCGGGGATGCGATCCAATTGAAGCACTTGGAAAGCACCGAGGCGCAGGGCAACCAGAACTACGGAATCGACCTTGGCGTAAGGGCGCTTGAGCAAGGTTTGCAGTTGATGGTCGAGCCGAATCTGCCAGCGCAGTACACCCAATACCAACGCCGTAGCCAGATTGCGATCTGCCGCCGAGAGCTCGTTGATAACTTTGCCGTGTAACTGGTCATCGGAATGGGTTGCGGCCCGCTCGACAGCCAAGAGTACCTGAAAGGCTGCCTTGCGCGCTGGAGAAATCTCCGCTGTGCGATTCTTTGGCGCGGGTTTTGCGGAGGCTCCATTCTCTTGAGCGGTCATTGCTGCGCGCTCCCAAGCCGCGTGCCCGCATTCAGCGTGTTTCCCCGCAGAAACTCGGCTGCCGCCAGCCGCTTCTTGCCTTCGAGCTGAACTTCGATCACTTCCAGCCAGCTCGCCTGCGCGCAGGCAACAAAAAGCCGCTGGCTTTCAACATGAATCTGGCCGGGCTGCAAACCGGTTCCCGCTGTAAAGGCAGAAGAGTCCACCACGCTCATGCGATGAACGATCAGCTTCTTGCCGTCGAGCGTTGTGAAGGCTCCCGGCCAGGGCTGGAATCCACGCCAGCGATTCTTGAGTTGCGTCGCCGTGTACCCGGAAAAATCCATCCGCCCATCTTCGCGGTCAAGCAAGGGCGCAAAGGTAGCTCCCGCATGGTTCTGCGGTCGTGGCCGGATCTTCCCCTCGGCCAGGCCGGCCAAAGTCTCCACCACCAGCGGCGCACCCTCTTCGGCCAACACCTCGAAGAGCTCCGCCGCCGTCTGCTCGGGAGCGATGGCCAGCGTCTTCTGCAGCAAGATAGGTCCAGTGTCGAGGCCCTCTTCGAGCAGCATGGTGGTGTTGCCGGTAATCGCGTCGCCCATCGCCACCGCCCACTGGATCGGCGCCGCGCCGCGATACTTTGGCAGCAAGGAAGCGTGCAGGTTGATGCAGCCCAGCCGGGGCAGCTCCAGCATCCACGGCGGAATCAGCCGTCCATAAGCAACCACGACAATAGCGGCGGGAGCAATAGCTTCCAGTTGCGAGCGAAATTCGGCGTTGTTGCGAATCTTCTCCGGCTGCCCAACCCTCAGTCCCGCATCCATCGCGGTCTTCTTGACCGGCGGAATGCTCAGTTGCCGCATGCGTCCCACGGGCCGGTCCGGCTGTGTGACCACCAGTGCGATCTCGTGGCCCGCCTTCAGCAGCGCCTCCAGCGTCGGCACGGCGAAGTGCGGTGTCCCGCAGAAAACCAGTTTCATCGCTCTACCACTTGCCTTCGCGCTGCATCTTGCGAATCTTGCGCAAATTCAAATCGCGCTTCAGAGCGCTCATCCGGAAGATGAACAGCATTCCATCCACGTGGTCGATCTCATGTTGAAAACAGCGCGAAAGCACGTCCTCGCCGTCCATCTCGAACCACTTGCCGTGTTCGTCCTGCGCGCGAATCCGCACCCGCGCGTGGCGCACCACCTTCTCGCGAATCTCGGGAAAGCTCAGGCAGCCTTCCTCCTCGTAGAGCCTGCCTTCTTTCTCGATGATCTCCGGATTGATCAGCACCAGCTTGTCTTTGGGATCCTTGCCCACGCTTAGGTCGATCACCGTGAGTCTCTTCGACACGCCCACCTGCGGCGCGGCCAACCCAATGCCCTGCTCGGCATAGGTGGTCTCGAACATATCGGCAACCAGCTTGCGCAACTCAGCATTGAATTCGGTCACCGGCTCACCCGGCCGCGAAAGCACCGGATCGGGATATTTGACAATTTTAAGAATCATCGGCTTCTGTGAATTGCTCCGTCTCTGCTTGATTACTAATAGCTCCGCACTTGTTCGATGTATCCGGCAAAATTCCGTTGCAATTCCAGAGCCGAATCGCCGCCAAATTTTTCCTGCGCCACACGCGCCAGGGTAAGCGCCACCATCGCCTCGCCCACCACACCCGCCGCCGGAACGACGCAAATATCGCTGCGCTCGTAGCTTGCGCTGGTCTTCTCACGGGTGTCAAAGCGCACCGACTCCAGCGGCTTGCGCAGCGTCGAAATCGGCTTCAGGTGCCCGCGCACCACAATCTCTTCGCCATTGGAAACCCCGCCCTCCAGGCCCCCTGCGTTGTTCTGCGGGCGGGTAAATCGGGTCGGCCTGCCTGCATTCTCGGCGGCATAATGGATCGGGTCGTGCACCGCGGAGCCGAAGCTCTCGGCGGCCACCACTCCGCGGCCAATCTCGACCGCCTTCACCGCCTGAATGCTCATCACCGCTGCGGCCAGCAGGCCGTCCAGCTTCTCGTCCCAATTGACATAGCTTCCCAGTCCAGCCGGTGCGCCGTGAACCACCACCTCGAAGACGCCGCCCACCGTATCGCCGGTACGCGCGGCCTCTTCGACCTCTTCCTTCATGCGCGCTTCGGTCTCTTCATCCACGCAGCCCAGCACCACCTCGTCCTTGGCGGCCAGAGCGGCAATCTCATCCCAGTTCGCATCGCGCTCGAGCGCCACCCGGCCCACGCGAATCACATGGCTAGAGACTTCAATGCCAATCGTCCGCAGCATCAGCTTGGCCAAGGCTCCAGCGGCCACGCGCGCCGTCGTTTCGCGCGCCGAGGCGCGCTCCAGCACATAACGGGCGTCGGGAAAGTTGTACTTGAGCGCTCCAGCCAGATCCGCATGGCCGGGCCTGGGCGAAGCCACGGCCTGGTGCAGCGCCGGGTCGCCAGCCTCTACCGGCAGCTTAGCTTCCCAGTTCTTCCAGTCGCGATTGATAATCTCGACTGCAATCGGCGAGCCGATTGTCTTGCCGTGCCGCACACCGCTCAACACGTGGGCCTGGTCGGTTTCAATCTTCATCCGCCCGCCGCGCCCATAGCCCTGCTGCCGCCGCCACAGCTCGCGGTTGACGAACTCCAAATCAATAGGCACGCCGGCCGGCAGCCCCGAGACCAGCGCAATCAGCGCCTCCCCATGCGACTCCCCGGCAGTTGAAAAACGAATCATATTCTCTTGATTGTAACGGAGAAGCGGACAAGCTGGTCAGCCGGTCAGCGAGTCAGCCAGGCAGTAGGCGTATACCTATGCGCTCTTTCATGCAGGATTCCGCCGGCTCGCCGACCTGCTGACTCGCTCTTTCTTTCTTCCCAGTCCTTCGCGTACCATCTCTCCATGAGCGCCTACTTCCTCTTCAAGACCGAACCCGATGTCTACTCCTTCGACGATTTCCTGCGCGACCAGGAAACCGTCTGGGATGGCGTGACCAACCCCACCGCCGTCAAGCATCTGCGCGAGATGAAGCCGGGAACCAAATGGATCTTCTACCACACCGGCGAGGAGCGCACCGCCGTCGGCGCCGGAACCGTGGTCAGCGTAGACCCCTCCGATCCCAAGCTTCCCATCGTCAAAGTCAAAGCCGGCAAGCGCCTCCGGCAGCCCAAAACCCTCGCCGCCATCAAGGCCGAACCCCTCTTTGCCACTTCGCCCCTGGTCCTCATCGGACGGCTCTCCGTGGTTCCGCTGACACCCGAGCAGTGGGAGTGGTTTGTAGCATGAGAGACTGCGGTCGGCATTCAATTCATTTCAGGATATATTTCTGCATATAGTTCGGTTGGAGCGTTGGTTTGCCGGGGGCCCCGGGTTGGCGCGATCTTCACTCACAACGCCGCCCACGCGAAAGTTCATAACAGGCTCTAGTGTGGGAAACCAGGAGTTCCACCGGTCTCCTCCAAGCCATACATCCGCCCCCGCGCCTTTCTTCTGGCGCGGACAAGCCGAAGGCAGTTGGCCGAACCGCAGGTGCTTGCAGATAATTACCGCCCCTTGGCGCACAATTAAAGCATGAACCACACCCAAAGCCACGGGCTTTTGCTGACCACTGACCACTGTTCACTGACCACTGTGTGCAGCCGGGCACATCCCTGACATTTCAGACCGGGGACATCCCTGACACTTTTTCGTTTTCTGCCGCGGAATTGCGGTTTACATTTCCA
>JBEKDX010000001.1:0-53311 GCA_050014135.1 Occallatibacter sp. | reverse complement strand
CCACCGGTTTGGGCATCAGCACGCCCATCGACTCAACTTCAAATGCTTTCCCATTCGACATAAGCCGTATGCGCTGCCCTTTACGCATCGTGCCCTGCATTACGCGCACCAGCACGATCACGCCGCGATAGGCATCGAACCAAGAGTCGAAGATCAGCGCCTGCAAAGGGGCCTCGGGGTCGCCGGCGGGCGGCGGCAGCCGGTTGACAATGGCCTCCAGCACCTCGGCCACGCCCTGGCCGGTCTTGGCGCTCACGGCAATGGCGTCCGTCGCGTCCAGGCCGACGGCCTTCTCGATGGCCTCCTGGGTCCTCAGGATGTCCGCCGAGGGCAGGTCGATCTTGTTGATGACCGGAATGATCTCCAGCCCGTGATTGATGGCCAAGTAGGCGTTGGCCAGGGTCTGCGCCTCCACGCCCTGCGAGGCATCCACCACCAGCAGCGCGCCCTCGCAGGAGGCCAGCGAGCGCGAAACCTCATAGCTGAAATCCACGTGGCCGGGCGTGTCGATCAGGTTGAGCTGGTAGGTATTACCGTCGTGAGCCTTGTACATCATGCGCACGGCGTGAGCCTTGATGGTGATGCCACGCTCACGTTCGAGGTCCATGTCATCGAGAATCTGCGCTTGCATCTCGCGGCCGGTCACTGAGCCAGTGAACTCCAAAAGACGGTCACTCAGCGTCGACTTGCCGTGGTCGATGTGAGCGATGATCGCAAAATTTCTGAGAAAGCGAGCGTCCATATTGGCTGGGAGAAAAGGGCAAATTGCACGCTTCCGCGCGTATGCCTCCATGGCATAGCTTATCATCTACATAGCTTCTTCCAAGGGCCGAACCCCTTACGCCGTTTTCTGGGCAGGACGAAAGTATTTCAGGTGCGCATGAGCGGGATTCACTATCGAACATTCGGATGCGCAATGCTGGCTTTCTCGCTGGCGGGCAGCTATCCCTCCGCGACCGTTGAAGCTGCCGGCAGTTCACCGCAACAGGCTGCCGAGCCGCAGCGGGCTGTCGCGGCCGCGTTGCCTGCGCCGCCCACCATCGAGCAGCAGCGGGTGAGCCTGATCATCCAGCAGGTCGAGGAGGCCTACGCCAACGGCGAGTCCAACTATCGCAAAGGCAAATTACCCGAGGCCAAGCAGGAGTTCGATCGTGCCGTCGACCTGATGCTCACATGCGGCATCGAGATCAAAAGCAATCCCCAGTTGCAGGAGGAGTTCGACCGAATTGTCGATGGCGTGAACGCGCTGGAGATGGAGGCGCTCAAGCAGGGCAACGGCTTTGTGCCCACCGAAGAGCCTACGCCGGCCGATGTGGCCGAAGATGTGACCTTCGAGGTGGACCCCAACATCGTCGCCAAGGCGAAGGCCGATCTGGCCACCACCAACTCCGATCTGCCGCTAGTGGTGAATGACTACGTGGCCACCTACATCAACTTTTTTGCCAACACCAAAAAAGGTCACAATACGCTGGAGCACTCCTTCGAGCGCGCCGGGCGTTACAAGGCAATGATTCAGAGAGTGATGGCCGAAGAGGGCGTGCCGCAGGACTTGATTTACCTGGCCGTGGCCGAATCCGGCTTCCAGCCGCGAGCGCTCAATCGCCGCTCCAAGGCTGGCGGAATGTGGCAGTTCATGCCGCACGGAAACTATGGGCTGGCCCGCAATGCGTACGTGGACGAGCGCTTCGATCCGGAAAAATCCACGCGCGCATACGCTCGCTACATGAAGTTCATCTATGACCAGCTGGGCGACTGGTACCTCTCCATGGCCGGCTACGACTGGGGCGCAGGAAATGTGCAGCGCGCCGTCGAGAAGACCGGCTACGCCGATTTCTGGGAGTTGTACAAGCGCAACAATCTGCCCAGGGAAACCCGGAATTACGTGCCTGAGATTCTGGCGGCTATTATCATTGCCAACCATCCCTCGCAGTACGGCTTCGACGATGTGACGCTCGACCCGCCGGTGTTGACCGATACGGTGACCATCAACTATCCGGTGGACCTGCGCCTGGTTTCGGACGTGACCGGCGCGCCGGCCGACGAGTTGCTGGCGCTGAATCCCAGCCTGCTGCGCATGGTGACACCGCCTGATGCGTCGTTCGATCTGCATCTGCCGGGCGGAATGGCGGAGGTCTTCGCGCAGTGCATCGCGGCAATTCCAGAGGGCAAGCGCAATGCCTGGCGCTACCATCGCGTCACGTCCGAGGACACGCTGGCATCGGTTGCGCGCGAGTATCGCGTGACCGAGGCGGCGCTGGCCGCGGCCAATCACTTGCGCGTGAGCGAGGGCAGCGGCAGCATCGAGGGAGTCGAGGCGCTGGTGGTTCCCGCGGCGCCTGCAGCCGCGCCACCGGCACGCGCGCTGCTCTACACGGTGCGCAAGGGCGAGACGCTAGTAACTATTTCGGATCGCTTCGGAGTTTCTCTCGCGCAGTTGCGCCGCTGGAACAAGATCACCGGCATCAAGGTGCAGGCGGGACAGAGATTGCATATCGCCGATCCAGCAAGTGTGCCGCGCACGGCAACTCGCTCCCATCATAGCGGCAGCTCTTCAACTGGAGCGCAAACGCGGAAAGCCGCTCCAGCAAAGGGCGCGGAGGCAAGGCCCGCTGCTCCGACCGCGCGAAAAAATAGCGGCGGCAAGGCGCCCGCGCATAGCTCTGCAACCGCTTCGATGACGAAAAAGAGCAGCACGGCAAGCGCGAAAGAATCCTCCGCGCACCGGCGCGTTGCCAAAGCCAAGACACCCGCGGCAAAATAAATTTGAAAAAAAGCATTTCTCTTTTTTTATTTGCTGGCGTTTGCGTGCAAGCTGTTGCTAGAATAGCTTGCGTGAGCGGAACGCGATTTTCAGCCGCGTGAAGTGAACAGCAAAACAAGTGCAGCGGCAAGCCGCTGGAGGCAATGGGATGGAAGAAGTGTTCAGGATGTATGCGATGAGCGACGGCGAAGCGAATGCCGAGCCTTTTGAGCTGGATTCCGATCACGACGACTTTGAAGAGGATGAAGAGGTTGAAACCTCCAGCGTACTCACCTCATCGGATGACGACGAGGGAGTAGCTGAAGAGACGGTAATCGTGATCGTGGATAAGCCCGCATCGAAACCGGCTGTCAAGAAGGCCGCGAAGAAAAAGTCTCCTGTAAAGAAGGCTGCAAAAAAGGCTCCTGTGAAAAAGGCAGTGGCTAAGAAGGCAGCCGGGAAAAAAGTTGTGGCCAAGAAGGCCGCAAAGAAGTCCGCCGCAAAGAAGAGCAGTACTGGCGCGAAGGGCGGAAAGGCAGTGGCCAAGAAGGCCGCGGCCGGCAAGAGCGCCAGAAAAATCAACAAGCGAGGTATTAAGTTGGCCGTTAAGAAAGCAGCAAAGAAGGCGCCCGCCAAGAAGGCAGCAAAGAAGGCAGTTGCCAAGAAGGCCCCGGCGAAGAAGGCAGTTGCCAAGAAGGCAGTTGCGAAGAAGGCTCCTGCGAAGAAGGCAGCCGCCAAGAAAGCCCCTGCGAAAAAGGCAACCAAGTAGCAGCGGCAACCTGAAGTACAAGGCAAGCAAAAGAGCCCGGCTCAGCGCCGGGCTTTTTTGCGCCTGAAAATAGGGGGAATCGTTACCCCGCGGGAACGGGAGCTGTGAGCTGCTCGAGATGCCAGCGCTGATGCCGGAAGTAATCCTCTATGACAAAGCGCAGCGTCACCGGCGCGTTTTCGCCGATCTTGCAGATTGATTCGAGCCGTTCTTCAGGCACATGATCAACCGCGGCAGCAAGAATCTCATGCTCCACTTCCCACCAATGCAACAGGGTGGCCCAGGGCAGGTCGCTGTAGCCGTGCGCAGAGACCCACTCGGCCTGCGCATAGTCTGGGCCGGTGAAGCTGCCGTGGATGTTGGCGCGCACAAAGCGCTGACGATTGTTGGCTGCCGAATCCAGCAGATGACCGACGATTTGCTTGCGCGTCCATCCGCCCTCGCGCCAGGGCGTGTCGGCCAGCTCGATGGGAAGCGCGAGCAGGGTTTTATGAACTGCATCAATTTCGGCGCGGAAATCCTGGGCAATCTTTGTTGGCATACCTTCCTCCGATTTCCGATTAGGCACAGTTTCCCTCTCAGAATAAAGCAGCGGCCCCGTCGCCGAGGCCGGTCTTTCGATCCGTTGTGGCGAACCTATTTTTTGAGTTCCGCCAGCGCCGCCAGCACTTCCTCGGAGTGGTGCTGCACCTCGACCTTGGTCCACACCTTGGCAATCTTGCCTGTGGGATCGATCAGAAAAGTGTTGCGGTTGGCAATTGTGATCGGGCCAAAGTGGCCCAGCGAGCCGTAGGCTTCGACGACCTTGTGCTCCGGGTCGGCGAGCAGGCGGAAGGTCAAGCCTTCCTTGGCGCAGAACTGCTTGTGGCTGTCGGGTGTATCGACGCTCACGCCCAGGATCACCGCGTCGGCCAAGTCAAATTGTGCCTGGTCGCGCTGGAAGTTGTGCGCCTCGATGGTGCAGCCCGAGGTCATGTCCTTGGGATAGAAGTAAAGAACGACCCACTTGCCGCGATAGCTCAACAACGAAATCTCGGAGCCGTCCTGCGAGGGAAGGGTAAAGGTGGGAGCAAGCTGCCCGGCTGCGGGCAGCGTTTGATCATTATCACCAGCCGCGCGAACGGCGACCAATGCGGCCGTGACCGCAACAGCCGCGACGAGAATAAAGAGAAGGGAAATTCTCATGGGGAAACCTCCTAAGAGCAGGGATTAGGGACCAGGGTCTCGGGAACAACGAACAGCAGGGAGAGTACCGGGGGAATCCTGCTGACCATCAGTATATCCGCAAATCGCTGACTACTGGCGTAGCCACAATCGCAATCCCCGCCTCGGCGGCTCTCTGCAGCAATGCCTCGCGGTCGAAGAGCAGCGTGCGTCCGGCCTCGACCGAGAGGCAACTGGCGCCGGCGCGGATCATCGCCTCGACCGTCGCAATGCCGATGACTGGAACATCGAAACGCATATCCTGATTCGGCTTGGCCACTTTGACAACGGTCAAACGGCGCTGCAATGTGGAAGCATCATCTTCAAGCGAGCGCAATAGAAGCCCGGCGCGTTCGATGGCGGCATCGGTGCCTTCCATCGCCTCGACGGCAATACAGGCCTGCGCGGCCACCACCACCGTCTGGCCAATGTCGTAGCCAGCCACGGCGCGGGCGACGCTCAAGCCGTACTCGATATTCTTGCGCTCGTCGTTGTCCGGCGCGCGCCCACCCGGCGCACGTTCGGTCAGCACACCCTCCCGCGCCAGCAGCGGCTCCAGAAAAGCCGTCGAACTGATCAGTTCAATGCCTTCATCGGCAAGCACCTTGGCCACCGCGCCCAGCAGCATATCGGTATTGCGCGTGCGCAGATTGAGCAACAGCTTGGCCAGCCGCCAGTCGGGACGGATGCTACTGAAAATCTGTTTGTGCTTCACCTGCCCGGCCATCACCGCCTTCGCGACGCCTTCCTTCTGGAAGGTTTCGATCAGGCGCGAAAGCTCGCCAAGCGAGAGCCAATGGACGGTGATGCCGCTGTCGGCGGCGGCGCGCCGGTCGATTTCCGCGTCGGTCTCTTCGCGAATCGCGGCGACAACAACCGAGATCCCCTGCGCCCGCGCCGCATCCAGAATCAGAAACGGAAACCGTCCGTTACCGGCGATGAGGCCGAGGCTCATATTGCGCACCCGTGTTGAATGAATGCTACCTTGGCCACGTCAGGACACCTCGTCTGGGGTAGGTTCCTTCTTCGAGCGCAATCTGCGGAAAAGCAAGGCCAACCCCAAGAGGAATCCCGCGCCGCCAATTAGAGTGCCCAAATCGCCAGGTCCGCGCTCGACCAGGAAAAGAACAAAGTAGAACCCAAAAAGGCAAGGGTATGAAGCGGTCAATCTCAAGCGGCGTGCTTTTAGCCATTCCGACCAAATGATCAAAAGCAATGTTAAACAGAGACCAACTGTGAGCCGGGCTTCAAAACCGGTTATTGAACGCCTGTCGAGCACGAAGAAGAAAACTACAACGGTGGCTGTGGGCAGCAAATTATGAAGCAATTTTCGACCAAGCATCTCGCCACTCCTTCCACCCCTGAAATAACGCCAAACAACCTTCCCCTGCTCTACTTGATCACCCCGCGTTCGCTGCGTGAGAGGAAGGCGGCCAGCAAAGCCACGTCTTCGCCCTCCAGCTCATTGATCTTCTCGACGGCCTGCGTGGTGTTCAGCTTGGCGGCCAGAAGCAAGCGAAATGCCTTCTGTAATACTTGCAGCCGTTCAGGCGAAAAGCCGCGCCGCTGCAGGCCAACTTTGTTAATGCCGAAGGCCTTGTTCTCGCGCCGCGCCGAGGTCAGCGAAAAGGGCAGCACATCTTGCGTTACGATGGTCCCGCCGCCGATGAAAGCGTACTGGCCGACAATGCAATGCTGATGCACCGGGCAAAATGCGCCCACGGTGGCGTAGTCCTCAATGATGACGTGACCGGCAAGCGTGGCGCAGTTGGCCAGTATGCAGTTGCTGCCCACCAGGCTGTCGTGGCCGATATGCACGCCGGCCATCAATAAACAATGGCTGCCGATGCGCGTCACACCACCGCCGCCTGTGGTCCCGCGGCTAATGGTCACGTTCTCGCGAATGGTGTTCGAGTCGCCGATCTCGAGCGCGGTAGGCTCGCCTCCGTACTTCAAATCCTGCGGCGCAACGCCGACGGCGCAGAAGGAATAAAAGGTGTTCCGAGCGCCGATGCGGGTCCGTCCATCGAGCACCACGTGGGAGATGAGATTGCACTCCTCTCCCAGCACCACCCTGGGTCCGATGGTGCAAAATGGCCCCACTGTACAGGAGGCGGGAACGACCGCGCCTGATGCGACAACGGCGCTGGGATGGATGCTCACGCTTCTCCCTCAGTTGAGGCTTCATCGGCTGCTGTCGGCGCAGCCTCGCGCGTCTTGGAAACGATCGAGCAGGTGAGCGTAGCCTGACAAGCGACCTTGCCGTCGACGAAGGCTTTGGCTTCCATGCGTCCCAGGCGGCTCTTGAAGGCCAGCACGTCCACTTCGATGCGCAACTGATCGCCGGGCGTCACCGGCTTGCGGAATTTGGCGCGCTCGATGCCGGTAAAGACCGCCAGCTTGGTCTCGCGGTCGGGAATTTCGCTCATCATGATGATGGCGCCAGCCTGGGCCATCGCCTCGATCATCAGCACGCCCGGCATGATGGGATAGCCTGGAAAGTGGCCTTGAAAAAAAGGCTCGTTCATGGTCACATTCTTGATGGCTACCAGGCGCTTGCCGCGCTCGAATTCGACGACTCTGTCGATTAGCAGAAACGGGTAGCGATGCGGGAGTAAACCCAGGATTTCCTGGATATCAAAGGTCATTCAAGGCTCCAAAGAGCGAATAGCTGTGGCTTGCGCTCTACAGGATTATATCGAATAGGCCGCGCCGCATTTCTCACCGGCCCGAGCTGCCAAAGCCCTTTTCCGCGCGCGCTGACTCTTCCAGGCTCTCGACCACTTCCACAGTTCCAGTCAGCACCGGCAGAGGAATCATCTGGGCAATCTTTTCGCCGGCCTTCAGTTCGATGGGCGCCTCGCCCAGGTTGGTCATCAGCACAAGAATCTCGCCTCGGTAACCTGCGTCGATCACTCCGGCGGTGGTGGCAATACCGCGCGCCGCCATCGACGAGCGGTCGCGCACCAGCAGGCCCAGCGGCTCGCCAGTCTGCGGATGACGCGCCTCAGCGGCAATACCTGTCCGCGCCCTCACCGTGGCCCTCGGAGCAAGCGCCACATCCTCGAGCGCAAAGAGGTCATAGCCCAGATCCTCGCCCTTGTGGGCCACCACCGGCGCATGCGCCCCGGCTTCCAGCAACTTGACTCGCAGCATCTTTCCATACTAAGTCATGGAGGCTTTGCCAGGAGTTGCGAGGACGGGCGGCTGACTCGCTGACTCGCTACAAATGGCCAGCCCCGCCGGAAGTTGATCCCGCCGGGGCTGTCGTTGTGCAATGCATTCGGCAAAAGGACCTATAAGCCGAATTCTGTCGTGTGCGGTCATTCCTCTAGGCGCCGCGTCGCCGCGGACGCTCATCAGCGACCTACCCGGAGGTTTCGACAATTGCTCGAGCCGTCTTGCCGCATCGGGCCGATACGGAGCGCAGCCTGACTCTTGGCGCGCGCTTCCCTCCCTATTTGGTCTTGCTCCGTGTGGGGTTTACCCTGCCCCCGGCGTTACCGTCGAGGCGGTGCGCTCTTACCGCACCATTTCACCCTTACCACTGCGTGGGGCAGCCCATAGGATTTCTCCTCTGGCTGTTCCCGGCCGTCCATCCGAAGAAGGGCGAGCAGAAGCGGTATCTTTTCTGTGGCACTAGCCGTCCACGAGCCTTGAAGCCCGCGTCCCGGACGTTATCCGGCACACTGCCCTGCGGAGTTCGGACTTTCCTCCCCCGAAGAACTTCGCCAAAGCGAACCCTCCGGCAGCGACCGCCCGGTCCTCCTGCCAGTCCTCAGTCTACCGCACTTCCGGTTTTACCGTGGGTTGTGTGCCCCAAAAGCCAGGGTGCCCCCATCCTCGCCGCGTTCTTGTTTTTGCGGCTGGGGTTGGATATATTGAACTCAATCGAACGATAGCGGAATGTGCTATCATGTTCTCAGGCTCAGGAACCAGAAAGGCCAAGTTTCCTTTGCATGAACAAGGCGCAGCAAAGTACGCTGAACGACCTCTTTGTCCGCCCAACACGGGCAGACATTCGCTGGTCGGCGATTGAATCGCTGATTCGCGCGTTGGGCGGCGAAGTTACGGAGCGCGCGGGTAGCCGGGTAGCGGCAAGATTGAACGGAGTGACCGCCGTCTTTCACCGACCGCACCCAAGGCCTGAAACCAAGAAAGGCGCGGTCGAAGCAGTTCGCCAGTTTCTTATGAATGCGGGGGTGAAGCCATGATGGAATACAAGGGTTATGCCGCTGGGTCCATCGATTTTGACCCAGAGGAAAAGACATTTTCCGGCACCGTCGCTGGGCTGCGAGACGTGATTCATTTCGAGGGCAGAACAGCCACCGAACTGGCGCGCGCCTTCCGCGAGAGCATCGACAGCTATCTGGAGCTATGCGCCGAGAGCGGCCAGCAGCCCGACCGTCCCTTCAACGGAAAAATTCTGGTGCGCACAGAGCCGGAGTTGCATCGCAAGGCGGCTCTGCGCGCGGCGGTTGAGGGCGTGAGTTTGAGCCGTTGGATTTCGCGGCAGATTGAAAGCGCGCGGTGAGCCACCTGCGGTGGGGCTAACTGCTCGCTCTTCACTCGCATAGGATACGTGGCTTACCAGTTGCGGTAGGGGATATTGGAGGAGACTACTTCAACGCCGCGAAAGCCCTCACTCTCCAATAGCATCTGGACAGATTTAACAGACTCACTAGGATGGGGACATGGACCTACTATCACCTTGTAGATTCCAATCACCTGATCCTCTATGCGAAGAGGAACCTTCAAGTATGGAACTGGCATTGAACTTCCGGGCCTGAGCTCAATATCTGATACGGAAGAACCTTGCTGTAGAAGAAATGCTAACCTCCATTCAGCTTCCTCACGAAAGCCATTATCCTTCGTGATCGCTGATCGCTTCCCAAGTTTAAAAAAGTGTTTAATTGCAAGCGCAGCTGGTGTCCTGAATCCCTGGATTCCTTCTCCGACTGGCAGCTTTGCGACAGAGGCAGCTTCCTCGATATACGCAGTAACAAGTCTCTTTACTTCATCCTTAAGCGATTTCTCCTCTTCCTCGTCATAATAAATACAGCGGACAAGTGAATCCGAACCCTGCGAGAATCGGTCTGGACGGCTACTCAAAAACCTTTCCCCAACTTCACGAAGATATTCGGGCCGAAATCCAATGCTGTACCCGCCTGATCGCTCTGAATAGGCTCTCCACTGGCTGAGTGAATTTCCACATTCAGAAAATGATGAGACAAAAACATTCTGTGATGTAACCCAAGACGCCATCATAGAACCCTGTCCTAGCGCATCTTCGTCGACAGATTCACCTGCGTTTCTGACATTGTCGGTCGCCATGCCAAGCATCTCAAAGAGAGGACGAGTATTATACCGACTCGAGAATTCAAGAAAAATGACCTGAGGGACAATGTTTCCCTCACTTGTGTCGTTAAGATACCGAATATGCGTCGCCCAAATACACTTGTGTTTAAGTATTCCCAAGAGGCCGTGCTGTGTCGTGTAGTGAAAAAGCAGTTCCGGCTCGGCTTGGCCATTTGTTTCTACGTGCTCTTGTTCTTCCATCATTACTCCTCCGCTTGTATTTCGCCGATCACTTTCGCAATCTGTTGCCGCAGTTCCGGAATGTCCATCTGCACGGTATCCCAGATCATCGAGAGACTCACAGCAAAATAGCCGTGTGCGACGCGGTTCCTCATTCCACGAATCTGGGTAAAGGGAATCGACGGATACTTGTCGCCAATGCCGGGAGCGACTTCCAACAGGTTGTTGGCGGCTTCTCCGAGGATCTCCACGTTGTGAATCACGGCGTCCTGGACCAGCGTATCGGCAGAAAACTCCTTGCGGCCCATGCACTTGGTGTAACGAAGGACACGATCGGCTGCCTCCAGGATGTGTTGGAGGAAGTCTTTGGCGGTGAGATCTTCTTTGTTCACAGCGCGGCGGCCTCGGCGAGAACCTTTCCGCGGAAGCGTTGATGAATCTCTTCTGGCGTGCGGAGATCGATCTTGACGCCGGTGGCCTTCTCCAGTTGTGCCTGGAGCTTTTCCATGGCGAGCAGGCTGGCGCGCGGCGCCGGATCGACCAGAATATCCAGGTCGCTATCCTCCCGATCCTCGCCCCGCACCACGCTCCCGAAGACGCGCGGGTTCGCCATGCCGGCTTGGAGCACAAACTGGCGGATCGTCTCCCGATGCTGCGGCAATACCTCAGACGGCCTCATGCGGCGTTCTCCCTCGACATACACCAGTTTACCGCCAACTTCAAGAGTCCGTAGACAAATCCTTTGAATCCACAGAGGATAGAAAACCATCCATTTCTTGCGGAGAGAGTTTCCTGTCCTCAGCGGAGCCCTTCCAACACAAAGTTGACCGGCTCCCGGCGCATAAATTCCAGGATTCATCTCAATTCGTTCATCTCAATTCAAGGAGAACAACATGAAGATAGCCTCGACCATCGCTCGCTATCTGCTAGGCCTGATGTTTCTGGTCTTCGGTTCCAATATGTTTCTGAACTTCATTCCCATGGGACCATTGCCCACAGGGCTGGCCGGTCAGTTCACCGCCGCCTTGTTTGCCGCGCACTACTTTTACGTGGTGGGCGCGATAATGGTCATCTCCGGGGTTCTGTTTCTCGCGAACCGCTTTGTGGGGCTGGGACTGACGCTGCTGGCTCCCGTGTTGTTTAACATTCTTTTGTTCCATCTTCTGATGAACCCTGGTGGCATAGGTATGGGTGCGTTTCCGACGCTTCTTTGGCTACTGGTTGCCTGGGAGCATCGGACGGTTTTTGAAAAACTCTTCGCGGCGCGGCTCGACGCCTGAAGGTGTCGCCTAGTGAAGGCTGTCACCATGAACGCACAGGCATCTGGCTACAATCAAACTAACGATGATTCAGTTCCTCTATCTCGGCCGTGTGGACTACGGCGAAGGCTTGCGGCTTCAAGCGGAGATGGCCGCGCTGGTCGCCGAGGGGCGCGTCGCGAATGTCCTGCTGCTGCTCGAACATCCGCCGGTGCTCACCTTGGGGCGCAACGCGGATCGCTCGAACATTCTGGCTTCAAACGAACTGCTGGCACGGCGCGGCGTCACTGTACACGAGATCAATCGCGGCGGCGACGTGACGTATCACGGGCCGGGGCAGTTGGTAGGCTATCCGATCTTCGACTTACGTACGCTGCATACAGCAAATGGCGGACGTATGGGACCAGTGGACTTTGTGCGCGGCATGGAGGAGGCGCTGATTCGCCTCTGCGCCAGCTTTGGCGTGCGCGCCGGACGCATCTGCGGCCTCACCGGCGTCTGGTGTCCTGCGGACGGCAGCCCTTTGGTTGAGAGTCGCGGCAAGGAAAGAAAGATCGCCGCCATCGGCATCCACGTGGCGCGCGGCATCACCTCGCACGGCTTCGCCTTCAACGTCACAACCAACCTCGCCGACTTTGATTTAATCGTTCCCTGCGGCATTGCCGGTCACGCGGTTACCAGTCTCGAAAAGGAAATCCAGAATCCGGAAGAGATTCCAACGCTCGAAGAACTAGCCCATCTTGCCGCACAGAACTTCGAGCAAGTCTTCGGTGAGCCTGTGCTGGCGGTCGAAAGCCTTGCGGCGTTGCGCGCCCAGGCTGCGGCTGCCGCGTCGCGATTCCCAGCAGAAGACACGCCTCTCCAGATTCCCGCCGAGGTCGATCAACTGCGCGGAGGCGCTGAACGCCCAGTTCGAGGCTGATCAACGAGATCAGATTCAGTTGGTGGCATCCCACATCTTGCGCAATGAAGCTGCGCCAGATATAGGGCACCCAAACTGTGTGGTTGGTCACGTTTCGGCTGCCGGAGTGCGACGCGATTTATAATCCGGCTTGAGACGGGCGCGCCCCTCACATCCCGTATTCCGGAGAGACCTTCATGCCGACCGACGTAGTCATGCCCCAAATGGGCGAATCGATCTTTGAAGGAACCATCACCAAGTGGCTCAAGGAGGCCGGCGATCCGGTCGCGAAGGACGAGCCGCTGCTGGAGATCTCCACCGACAAGGTTGACGCGGAGATTCCCTCGCCGGCTGCCGGCGTGCTCACCGAGATCAACTTTCCCGAAGGCGCAACCGTCGAGGTCAATGCGGTGCTTGCCGTGATCTCAGAGATAGGCGCGGCGGTTCTGCCCGTAACGGCGACTCCGCCGATGAGCGCTGCTCCTCCATCCGCAAGCTTCGCGCCAAAGGCCGAGTTGGCCGCGCCGAAAGTTTCCGCACACGATGGACCTCGCCGCTCCTCGCCGCTCGTGCGACGCATCGCCAAGGAGAACAACCTCGACCTTAGCCAGATTGCCGGCAGCGGCTCCGAGGGCCGTATCACCAAACAAGATGTGCTGAGTCACTTGGCCGCGCAAGGCCCAGGCAGCGCCGCGCCGCAGGTGCCCGCACAACAGGTGGTTCCTCTCACCAGGATGCGCGCAATCATCGCCCAGCGCATGGTCGAGAGTATGCATATCAGCCCGCACGTGCACAGCGTTTACAAGGTGGACATGACTCGAATCGTCCGTCTGCGCGAGCGCGAAAAGGCCCGCTTCGAGCAGCAGCACGGTGTCAAGCTGACCTATATGCCGTTCATCGCCGCCGCCGCCGTTGAGTCCCTCGGCAAGTTTCCTATCGTCAACGCCTCGCTGGTGGACGGCTCCATCCACTACCATCAGGGGATCAATCTGGGTATCGCCGTGGCTTTGGAATGGGGGCTGATTGTGCCCGTCGTCAAGCAGGCCGAGGGGATGAGCTTTCCGGACTTGGCGCGCGCCATCGCCGACCTGGCCGCCCGCGCCCGCGCCAAAAAGCTGCTGCCCGAAGAGATCCAAGGAGGCACCTTCACGCTGACCAACTCCGGCATTCTGGGCGAGGAGTTCGGCACGCCGATCATCAACCAGCCGGAGTCGGCAATTCTGGCCATCGGTGGCCTGCGCAAGGAGCCGGTGGTGCTAACCGACGCCGAGGGCGGCGACACGATTGCGATTCGCAGCGTGCAGTATTTTTGCCTGGGCTTCGACCACCGCACTATCGACGGCGCTGACGCGGGCAAGTTCATGACTGAATTCAGGCGCGCGCTGGAAGGCTGGGACCGGCATATTGCTTGAGGCGCGGAGTAGACGCTCCGGCAAACAAACCTGTTAAGTTGAGCCGCATCAGTCCCAACCTAAGCCGCCTTTCGCCAGCCCGTCGGCCTGGAGCTGCTGGTGCGCGAGAATCTGTTACCTTCACCCTGTTCATAGAGTACGGCGCGCTCGGCTGACCTGTAACTAGAGGTATACCCGGCGATCATTTTACAGGCGACGAACGACAGGCATTTAAGCTATCCTCTTCGATATGCGTTTGCCCAGCGGCGATTCTTTACTGATTCAGGTTATGGATAGTGCGTTTGCCGGTGCGACGCAGCAATCCGGAGAGCGGCTGGTATGCCGGCAAGGCTGTACGCAATGTTGCCACGGCGCCTTCGCCCTTAATCCGCTGGACGCGCTGCGGTTGCACGCCGGCATGAACACGCTGCGGGCCACCGAGCCGGATCGGGCTTCGGAGATTGAGCACCGCGCGGAGATGTGGGTGGTCGAATTTGGAGGCAGTTTTCCCGGCGATGCCGAGACCGGCCTATTGGGTGTCTCCAAAGAGGAAAAGGAGCGTTTCGAGGACTTTGCCAATGAAGCGGCCTGCCCCGCGCTCGACACCGAAACCGGCCTTTGCGATGTATACGCCTGGCGGCCAATGACTTGCCGAGTCTTCGGCCCTCCTGTCCGCATGGGAGCAGGCGATGCGCTGGGCCACTGCGAACTCTGCTTCACTGGTGCCAGCACTGACGAAGTGGCTGCTTGCGAGATGACGGTCCCCTACGATCTCGAATCGGAACTGCTCGAGGAGATTCCGCAGAAGGCTGAGACCGTGGTAGCCTTTGCGCTGCTCGCTACGGGTTGAGTTTCTCTTCGCTGGCTGGGTGAGAGCTAAACTAAGGTTTGGAAAACCTGATGCCAACACGCCAATGCTGGGCTGAGATTCACACCCGATTTCTGGAAAACAACTTCCGCTTTCTCACTTCACTTGCCACGCCGCAGGCGCAGGTGGCCGCTCCTTACGCGGAGTTGCTGGCCGTCGTCAAGGCCGACGCCTATGGCCACTCGTTGCAACTGTGCGCGCCTGCAGTGGTGCGCGGAGGGGCACGATGGCTGGGCGTGGCCAGCGTCGAAGAGGGCGTGGCCGCGCGCGCGTTGTGTCCGGAGTCGCAGGTGCTGATCTTTTGTGGCGCATTTCCCGGCGAGGGAGCAGCAGTAGTCGAGCACCGGCTGACTGTCGTGGCCTGGGAGCCATGGCAGTTGGACGAGTTGGAAGCAGCGGCGCGCAGGGCGGGCAGCTCTATAGCCGTTCATTTAGAGATTGACACTGGTATGAGCCGCCAAGGGGCAAGTCTGGGAGGGCTTGCGCCGCTGCTGGCGCGCTTTGCGCCGGGTTCTCCGCTGCGGCTGGAGGGCGTGATGACGCACCTCTTTGCCTCGGACGAGGCGGACGGCAGGATAACCGAGGAGCAGCTCAGCCGGCTCAACGTGGCGCTGGAAAGGGTCGAGACTGCCGGAGTTTATCCGGAGTGGCTCAGCGTAGGCGCCTCTGCCGCGCTGCTTGCCGGACTCGGCCAGAGAATCGCAGCTCTCGCCGCGCGCCATGGCATGAAGGCGCTGCTGCGGCCGGGTCTCGCGCTCTATGGTGTGATTCCGGAGTTCGATCCTCAGTTCAATCCCGTGGAGCCTGCCTCGCTGACGGATGCGCGTGCCAGCTTGCAGCCGGTGCTCGAATGGAAGACGCGTGTGGTGAGCCTGCGCTCGATTCCCGCCGGAGCCGTGGTGGGCTACAACGGAACCTTTGTGGCCACCGAGCCGATGCGCTTGGCGCTGGTGGCAGCGGGCTACGCCGACGGACTCGACCGCCATCTCGGCAATCGCTTCAGCCTGCTGGTTCGCGGCGCGCGCGCCCCCTTGGTGGGCCGCGTCAGCATGGACATCGCCGTGGTGGACGTGACGGAGATATCCGGAGTCGAGCCGGGCGACGAGGTTGTGATCCTGGGAAGTCAAGGCTCTGAAACCATCACCGCCTTCGAGCACGCCGAGGCGTCAGGTACGATTCCCTGGGAGGTCTTCACCCGCATCGGGTCGCGCGTGCGGCGGATCGCGGTTTAATTTTTTACTCCTCCCGGAATGCGGGCAAGGGTGTGGAAAGAACCACACTCTTTAGGGCGGATCATGGATACATTTTCACGGTTTTCGCGGGTTCGGTTTTTCGTGCCCCACCCTTTACGCAGAAAATGCAGAAAGAATGGGGCACGGGGTCAGTGGCAGCAAACTGCTATTGCGTCACCGGTTTGGCCGGCAGCGCCTTGGGAGCCTTCAAGTGGGGCGCGCCGTTTACCTCTGGAGCCTTGGGAGCGGCCGGTGACTCGATTGATGGCGCGGGTGGGAAGCCCGTGCCTTTCTTGATATGCACATCGCCGTTTTCGGCGCTGAGCACGATCTTCGGTCCGCCGGGGCCTATGCGGAAGGTGGCTGCCTTGTTCTCACCTCCTTCAAATGAAGGGGATGCGAAATCAGAGACGATGTCGCCGTTGCGGGTGCGCACGTCCACGTTGGCCGAGGCATTGGGCGGCAGCGTCAACTCGACGTCGCCTTTGCTGTTCTTCGCGTCCACCGCATAATTACCGGCCAGCTCAATGGTTATGCGGCCATCGCGGGTTTCCACGTAGGTGTCGCCGTAGATCTGGCTCAGGTCGATGTCCTCGGAGTGCGTCACCACGCGCACCTGCCCCTTGGCCTGGTTGACGTGCAGGTCATCGGAGTTGAGGGTCAGATCGCCGGGCAGCTCCGCCACTTCCAGATCGGTGACCGAGGTGTGCAGATGCACCGGCCCGCGAACGCTCTCCATATGCACATCGCCGCGGATTTCGCCGTTCTGCGTGACCTTGCCTTTCACCTCGGAGAGGGTGATGTCATTCAAGTTGCCGTCGGCGGTCAGGTCGCCCTGCACGTCATGCGCGGAAAAGTCGTGATCGCCGTCACTAAAGCGCGCCTCGACCGAACCGGCAATTGCACTGAGGTGAACATCGCCCCGCGCGGCGATATTGATGCCGGCGCTGAGTCCCGCCGCAGTCACATCGCCCTTGATCGAGTTGATGGTCACGTGGGCGTTTTTGGGCACGGTCACAGTCAGGTTCAGCCGCCCGCTCGAGTTTTGCTCGGAGTTGATTAGCACGGCGCTGCCGCTGACCTTAAGATGCGCGGCTTCGGTGTCGAAAATCTTTTTAGCATCGGTGTCCGAGCTGGCGTAAGCCACTTCGTGCCCCTGCACGCTGATTGCCGAGCCATCGCCCGCCGTCACGCTCACGTCGCCACGGGGATTGTCGATCTCGATGGCGGCATTAGCGGGAATCTGCGCATTCAACAGCGGCTGATCGAATTCATGCTCGGGAAGACCGAAGGAGTTGAAGAAATCATTGTCGTGGTCGCCCCACTGCGAAAACCATGGCCGGGCATGATCCCATCCTGCGGCGCCACTGCCTACGATTGCCAGCACGATGAGCAGGCCGATGAAGCTGCCGCCACGGCGCACCGGAACTCCGCGCTTCATGTCCAGCGCCCACTCGCCCAGCAGTGCCAGGCCGGCGCCGATCAACAACAGCGGCCACCAGTGGCCATACCAGCTCCAGAACTGAACGGCGTTGATGCGCCCTGTCATCAATAGCAAAGCGACTATGCCGACGCCGATCAGAACGACAGGGCCGACGACCGACGGAACGCGCGGACCGTAAATGCCGGTGTAGTTGGCCTTCATGGCGCGCTGTTGGGCCTTCCACGCATCGCGCTGCGCGCGCCACGCGGCTTTTTGCTGCTCCCGGTAGATCCGCCACTGCGACTTGTGATCGTACGGCGGGTAGGGTGGCGGAACGTTTGGAGGCATATTGGGTGGTGTGGTGCTCATTGCTGTCCTCCCTCGGAGTTCTTATCGGACTCCGCTTGATGGGCCGGAGGAATGTAGGCCTCCGGCTGGCCCGGATACGTTGGAATGTGGGCTGTCGCTCTGAAATCGGACGCGCCCGCGGAGGGTGAGCCGGGAAAAGGCGGATAGCCGCCGTCGGAGGCCAGCACCGCGCGCTCAGCCAGCATCAATATGCCAACCAGAATCAGTATCAGCGAAATGCACCACGAGACAGGGTGGTCAATCAGGCCCGTCTTATAGAGCAGTGCAATCACTCCGATCAGCAGCAAAACCGCCGGAAAACGCAGACGGTGAATCATCATGTAACGGCTCATTTGGTACCTCCTTGCGACTCTTCATAACGGCGAACGATCAGCCAAACGCCCAGCGCAATCAGCCCGAGCGGCCAGAAAAACTCCCACAAACGGCCATGAAAAACATCCAACTGACCAAGCAAAAACAACAACCCCAAACCTATCAGAACGATGGCTCCAACTGGCTCCCCCCGACGCCAGCACAGCGGCGGCATCGGCGAAGGCGCGTACGGAATTTGCTGGTACGGAGCCTGATTAGGAGGAGGCGGTTGCCCCGCATCCTGCGGCGGATAGCCGGCGGCTTGTGCTGCGCCGGGTTGGGGCGGATAATGTTGCCGCATACCCAAGTTAAGCCAGCCGCCCAGCTCATTCAGCCCGAAGGGATCTGGCACAGGCTGGCCGTCGCGCAACGCCTTGGCGGTGTGGAAGGCCTCAAACGACTGGTAGAAGATCCACGCGGCGATGAAGAGGCCGAAGATCGGATAATGGTCGGTAATGCTGATCAACACCGCAAAGACGATCACGTGGATGAAGCCTTTGAAAAACTGGCCGTTGTACATCGCCCCCACGCCGGGAATCAATCCTAGCACGGCGGCAGCCTTGGGGTTGGGTCCGCTGGGGGGAGGCGCTACAAAAGGCGGCGGAACCTGGGCCTGATAGTGTTGCTGCCAGGCCGTGGCGCACTCTCTGCAGAAAACCTGCCCAATGGCGCCATGCCCCAAAGCGCCTTTGACAACGCATTCCAGGCAGAGCGGCTTGCCACAGTTCTGGCAATAATAGACCGCAACGACACCACTGTGATTTACGCAGTCCATACTGTGCTCCTTTCCCGCACTTGCTCGCGGGCGCCGCCTGAGAGCGCGGGCTGGTTCTGAATCATTCGGGAAGAAACCATAAAATTACCATCGCCGAGAGTTGGTTCAACAGCCGGAGTAGCTGATTGCTGGGGCGATTCCGCCGGCCTGCGCTCGGGGGCCTGTCGCGACTCGCCGGGAGCTTGTTCTTGCATCTTGCGCCGATAGTCGTCGTTCAAACCCTGGGTTGACCGGCGCAGCTCGCGCATCCCGATCTGCACCTCGTACGCCAGACGCGAGTGATCGTAGTAGCGGACGATCGGCGTCGAAGCCATCGTCAGACGCCGCTCCAGGAAAGAACGCGCCTGGCCGGGAACCGCGCGCAATGCGCTTGGCCGCAAGTCGCCGAGTTGCAAAGTGTCTAGGTGAACTCCGGTCAGGTTGAGCGTCAACCCGATGGAAAAGAAGGCCATTGCCGCGGTCATCATCAGCCGCGGCTCGGCAAAGCGGCGAATGCTGGCCATGAAACCTGGTTGCCATACCGGAATCGATAGAGGCGGCATGGGGACAAGATCAGCGCCTTGCCCTGCCAAGCCGTAGCCTGCCGCGTGCCCCGGACCGGTCTGCGCCAGAATTCTCTCCACCAGACCGTCCGGGATCTCAGGGTCTGGCGAGAGGAACTCCAGCCATTCGCATCCTTTGCGCGCCTCCTCGAACATCTTCGCGCATACCGGGCAATGAGCCATGTGGTCCGTAAAGACCACCTCGTCCTCGGGCCGCATAAGCCCGTCCAGCGCCTCCGCCAAAAGTCTCTCCCACTGCCCGCAGGCCGTGGAGCTCGGATTGAAATTGCGCTCTGCCATTACATTACCTCCGTTTTACTACGTTCCAGCAGTCGCGCCAGTTCCGCGCGGCCTCTGCTGATGCGGGACTTGACCGTCCCCTCGGGTATGCCCAGCACTTGGGCGATCTCCTTGTAGTCCATATCCTGCAGGTCTCGCAAAATCACGGCCTCGCGCAGGTCCACCGAGACGCGCGCCAGTGCCTCCTGCACCATCTTTGCCAGTTCGTTGTTGGCCGCCGACTCGTGCGGCGAGAGGCTGCTGGCCGTCAGCCGGTCAATCGGCTTCAGGTCTTCCGCCGACTCCCAGCCGTCGTCCAGCGAAGAAGTCGCCCGCTGGTTTTTCGTTCGCCGGAAGTTGTCCACCAGCAGGTTGCGCGTCATCGTGGCGATCCACACTTGCAAGCTGCCGCGCCCCATGTCAAAGCTGGCCAGATTCGAGTAAATCTTCAGAAAAACGTCTTGGGTCAGGTCCTCGGCGTCAGCCGGGTTGCCGGTAAAGCGATAACACAGCCCATAGACGCGCCGGTGCTGCGCACGGACCAGCTCAGCCCACGCGGCGGAGTCTCCGTCCATGCAGCGGCGCACAACGCGAGTCCAGTCTATGGAGCTTTCGATCTCCAACGGTGCTGCCTCCCCGCGCACAGGACGGGCTACGGGCACAAACTCTTCGCCTGCAGGAAGCCTGCGCGGAGCGGAAACGCCGGCGTCGTGCGTCCGGAGTTCCAGGTCGCTTTGCAACGGCTTGGCCTGGGTTCCCGGCGACAGGTCTTGGTCGCTGGGGTGCTTGCCCGAGGCCCCCAGCGACTGGTTCTTGCCGCTAGGCTGGTTCGTCGAAAACCCCATCCCGCTCCAGCTTAATGTACCCACGCATTGCATAGTTGGCTAGTACGCAGGATTTGCCAGGGTAGTTCCACTCTGCAATCGCTGATGCCGAGAAATATGTCTATTATATTTTGATATAATATCAATTAGAGGTTACGTCATGTACACCACCAATCTGCGCAAAGTCGGAGGATCGGTCATGCTGGCTGTTCCTCCCGTTCTTTTGGACCAGCTTCACCTCCAGGTGGGAGCCACGGTGGCTCTGGCCGTGGACGGCGAGCGGCTTGTGGTGCAAACCCGACCCAAGCCCCGCTATACGCTGGAAGAGCTGCTGGCCAAATGCGATCCTGCGTGTGCGGATGAGGAAATGTCCGAGGAAGACCGTCTCTGGATCAATCTTCCGCCGGTAGGACGTGAGCTATGAAGCGCGGCGATATCTACCTGGTCTCGCAAGACCCCAGCTTTGGTCACGAGCAACAAGGCACTCGTCCGGTCCTGGTAGTTTCCCCGGACGGATTCAACACGCTCACCCGCGCTCCGATCGTAGTGCCCATCACCGCGGGAGGGAATTTCGCCCGCGTCGCCGGGTTCACAGTTTCATTGACGGGTGCGGGAACACGAACTACCGGCGTGGTACGCTGCGACCAGCCGCGTCCCGTGGACCTCGGAGTGCGCAACGCAAGAAAGCTGGAGAGTGTTCCAGCAGCGATCCTGGATGAGGTGCTGGCTTTGCTGGCCACGCTCTTCGAGTAGTCAATCGAATCTGCTTCCTCGATGTGCGATCCCTCAACACGACCCTCTATGTAGCTTCCAACAATGCGCGCGACCTCTTCGAGAAATGCGCGGTCGATCTCCGTGAAGGCGGCTGGCGAGTGGCTGTCAATGTCGATCTCGCCAACGACTTCGCCCTGCGCGTAGATAGGAACGACAATCTCCGATTTTGTCCGGATCGAACAGGAGAGATAGCGCGGGTCGGCGCTTACGTCGTCCACGACAACTGTTACGCCCGCGGCAACCGCCGCGCCGCAGATTCCTTCAGAGACGGGAATGCGCACGTGCGGAGTCGGCTCACCTGCGAAGGCGCCCAGCACCAGCAACTGCGGATCGTTGGGGTCTAGCCAGTAGAAGCCGGTCCAGTTGTAATGAGGGAGTTCAGCGGCGAGGGCGGCGACGATGACCTTCTCCAACTCGCTTGGAGAGCATGCGGCTTCGGCCAGCTTGCAGATGCGAGCCAGCAGGGCGTTCATCGCGAACGTGAGTCCCGATTCAGGGGTATTCATTTCAATTCTGGTTGAGGTGGATCGATCCCGGGTACAAAATTCCAGACCGGGGGCCACCACTTGTTGATAAGAAAAAGTACTCAATACCGCTGCTGAAACTCCGGATCGACGGGGTTCTCGAAGAGCGAGGCGTCCCGCGTAACGATGGTTAGCCCCGAGGGCGTGACAAAGTAGCGGCGCTTGTCTTCGACCGGGTCAAAGCCGATCACCGTGCCCTCGGGAATGTGGACATGGCGGTCGATGATGGCGCGACGAATGCGGCAGTGGCGGCCAATGTTCACGTGGGAAAAGATGATGCTGGCCTCGACGCTCGAATAGGAGTTGACGCGCACATCCTCGCTGACCACGGAGTTCGAGACTGTGGCGCCGGAGATGATCACGCCCGAGGCGATCACCGAATCCACCGCCATGCCGGAGCGGCCCGGCTCGGCAAAGACGAATTTAGCCGGGGGATACTGGCGCATACGGGTGCGCATCGGCCAGTTCTTGTCGTATAGGTTGAAGACCGGCGAAACCGCGCACAGGTCCATGTTGGCGTCGTAATAGGCGTCCAGCGTGCCCACGTCGCGCCAATAGAGCGCCTGCTGCTTGTTCTCGTCCACAAAACTGTAGGCCATCATCTTCTTCTTGCCCAGCATACTCGGCAGAATATCGTGGCCGAAGTCGTGTTTAGATGCCGGGTCTTCGGCGTCGGCGATTAGCGCCTTCAGCAGCGTCTCGGTATTGAAGACGTAAATGCCCATCGAGGCATCCACTGCATTGGGATTGAAGGGTGAGCGGAAGCTGGTCGACACCGGCTTCTCCTGAAAGCCGAGAATCTCACCCGTCTTGCCGACCTCGACCACACCGAAGCGGGAGACATCGCTGGGAGGAACCGGCAGCGTGGCCAGCGTCACCTCCGCATGGCTCTCCTTGTGATACTCCAGCATCCGGCTGTAATCCATCTTGTAGATGTGATCGCCGGAGAGGATGATCATGTGCTTGGGCTGCTCACTGCCAATCGAGTAGATATTCTGGTAAACCGCGTCCGCGGTCCCCATGTACCAGTTTGAACCGGTGCGCTGCATGGGCGGCAGCAGCTCGAAGAACTCGCCCAGTTCTTGCGCCACAATCCCCGTCCACCCTTCGCGGATATGCCGGTTGAGCGAGAGTGCCTTGTATTGCGTAAGAATGAAGACCCTGCGCAGGCCCGAGTTGATGCAATTCGAGAGCGTGATGTCGATAATGCGATAGTGCCCGCCAAAGGGCACGGCCGGTTTGGCGCGATCCCGGGTGAGCGGAAAGAGCCTTTCCCCAGCTCCGCCAGCAAGCAATACTCCAAGTGTTTCTCTCATAACGATTGAACCTTGCCTTTGCGCTGCGTCCCGCCTGCCATGCTTCAGCCTGAACCGAAGCCTCTGCCAAGACAGAACACTTTCCGGTAGCTCATTTTTCCAGAGGCGCTCCCGGTTGGTGGAGAATATCACATACAACCGAAGTTGGCAGTCCACTTCACTCTATCGATGATAGTTGCCGCAAAGACAAAGCCGGAGCCGCCGACGACATTTCTTGGTCGCGGTGACTCCGGATTTCCGCCCCGGCAATATAGACCTGTCGCTGGGGACCCGTTTTGGGAACGTCGCCGTTTGAGTGCGGAGGTCTTCTAGCGCTTTTTCTGGAACTTGTACTCGATCCCTACCGAGATGGCGAAGTTGACATCGGTGAATCTGCCCGCAGGGACGTAGACGCTGGAAGCGTAATTGGTGCTGTAGCGCGTGATCACCGCATCAGGGTTCACGCGGAAGACCCAATGCGGCGAGCGGTTCAGGTCCATGTGGCCGCCGATGATCGCCGCCGGTGCAACCTGGTTGTTGTAGAAGCCCACCACTGACGGCGCTTGTCCGCGCAGATCCTGCTGGAAGTTGCCATAGACGCCGCCAAACAGCGCATGAGCGCTCAGCGCGCCGTGCTTGTTGTGCGGTCCCAGCCACTCCGGACCCGCTGCAAAGAAGAACTCGCTGACGAATGGTCCGTCGATGCTGTAGTGATTAGGAGCGGCGCCGCTGGTGCCTAGGTAGTAACGGCCTGAACCTTCGGCCGCCCAGTGCTTGGCGAACCAGTACGAACCGGAAAGATCGAGGCCGCCCAGGTTGGCCCCTTGGTGCAGCTCCGGTCCGGCCTTCATGTGGTCGTAGGCCAGGCCCAGAGAAAGATCAAAGCGGTTGTCATAACGCACATTGGCCAGCGGATCGATGGCGATGTAGGTGCCATTGCCAGCGGTCGGAGAGGCGGTGCTCTGCGCCTGGGCGCGAACTCCGAAAGAAAGAGCCAAAAAGGCTACGGCAGCAAGAGAGGCGGTAAATCTGACTGTTAGACGCATCGTATTCCAGCTTACAGGACGATACCAGCGGGGTACAACGCCGGCTGAGAAACTTATGCCTCGCAGGCCCACCGCAGGTGGTTGCGAGCGACTAGCGAGCAGTTGACCCCACCGCAGATGGTTCACAATGGTCGAACCAGCGCGCCCAAACCAGGTAGCGAACTGTTTTCATCTCTTCGACGGTTGCCGCACCCCAAGGGTAAGCAGCCGGCTGCGGCTCCAGCTGTGGTGCGGCGTGAGTGCGCCACAAGATCGGCAGTTCGCTGAAGATGAGGCCAGCGCGGGGCAGATGGCTGGCGCTCGAAACCACTTCGGCCGATCGCCAGCCGTGTGTCTTCATGATCCGTGCAGAGTAACAGGCGTTCTGGATCGTATCCAGGGCCTGCGGCTCGACGTAAAGGGCAGAGTTGGGAATGCCCTGCGCGTGCGCGGTTCGCGCCATCACCCGCGCCTCGACATAGTTGTTGTGCGCCGCTCCCCCGGTCAGAATCAGCCGGGGCGCAACGCCCAGCTCGTACTCATGCACCGCTTCGGTGACGCGGGCCAACTGCTCCGGCGTGGGGTTCCCGTCACTGTCTGCCGGAGAGCCCAGCACAATGATGACGTCAAAGCGGGCGAGCGTAGTGTTCGCGGCGGGAGCCAGCAGCCGCGCAATCGCGCCTATACCCAACAAACAAGGAATCAACAAGATGACGGCCAGTATCAACCAGCCTCGCCAGCCCAGCCGCCGTCGCCGCGAGGGAACGCGCCGGTGGCTGAGCCGGCGAACAGGCGCTTGTCGGATCGAGCGGACGTTGGACAAGGAAATCCTCAACTATCACTCTATCGCGGAAGCCATGGAAATGGGCGAGGAAGTCGCCGGACTCAGCTCAGATTCGCCGGCTCGCCCCAGGCGGACAACACAAACTCGTTCAACTCCTTCCGGCTTCGAGGGCTGGTTTCCAGCTCCCGAAGATGCTCGTCGCCCAAAGCGGAGGGTTCGCCCTGGTAGCCCAGCGCAATCGCTGCGCCAATCAGGTAATCTTCGGGAATACCAAACGCCTCACGGGCGGCGGCTTGGTCAAAGCCAGCCATCGAGTGAGTCTTTAGCCCCAGCGCGGCGGCTTGCAGGCAGAATGTGGCGGCGGCAGCGCCTAGATCGTAGAGTGCGTAGCCGTTGGGTGTGCCGTTGTGCGCGAATTTACTGCTCGCAACGCCCAGAATCAATACCGGCGCTGCGCCCGCCCAGCTTTGATTGAAGCCGATCAGCGTGGACAATATCTTTTTGTGGGTCGAGGAGTTGCGCTTTCCTATCAAAAAGCGCCAAGGCTGTTCGTTGTAGGACGAAGCTGCCCAGCGAGCTGCTTCGAAGGCCTTGCGGAGGTCGGCGGAGCTGACGTCGCGGTCAGCAAAGGTGCGCGTACTCCAGCGGCTTAACACCACCGGCAACACGCCATCGACCGCGGGCGCTTGCTTCAATGTATTGACTTCAACAGCGGATAGGGTCATGGGGACAACTCCGTGAAAAGGAATCAACTCCCTAGTTGATTCCGTGCACGGCGGGAAGGATTCCTGTTTAGACGGGAAGGGCCGGATTCGAGCAAATCGAACTTCATTAGGCGGGCCGGTGAATGAACTGGTGTTCAATAGAGGTAAGGGCGCGGTCAAATCCGCGCCCTTTCAATGCCCAGAGAATCTACGGGTAGATGCGATGCAGCGTGCGCGCGAAGGGGATTGTCTCGCGAACGTGATCCAGGCCGCAAATCCAGGCGACCGCGCGCTCGATGCCCATGCCGAAGCCCGAGTGCGGAACCGAGCCGTAGCGGCGCAGGTCCAGATACCACTGGAAGGCTTCCTTGGGCAGGTTGTGCTGCTCAATGCGGGCGTTCAGTAGTTCGAAGCTGGAGACGCGCTGCGAGCCGCCGATGATTTCTCCGTAGCCTTCGGGGGCGAGCACATCGACGCACAGGGCGAGGCGCGCGTCTTTGGAGTCCGGCTCCATATAGAAAGCCTTCACGTCGGCGGGATAGCGGTGGACCATCACGGGGCGATTGAATTGACTGCTGAGCCAGGTCTCGTCCGGCGAGCCGAAGTCGTTTCCGTATTCAAACGGCGCATCGAGAAGGCCGTCCTGGTGGGCCTGGTTGAGCATCTCGACGGCCTTGTCGTAAGTGAGGCGCGGAAAGGGCGGGCAGATGGAGGCGAGCTTGGCCGGATCGCGGCCAATGACTGTAAGCTCCGGGGCGCGATTCTTCAGCACGCTCTGAACAATATGCGATAGAAAGTTTTCCGCCAGCTCCAGCAAGCCGTCGAGATCGAGAAAGGCGACCTCCGGCTCGATCATCCAGAACTCGGTCAGGTGACGGCGCGTCTTGGATTTTTCCGCGCGGAAGGTGGGGCCGAAGCTGTAGACCTTGCCCAAGGCCAATGCGGTGGATTCGATATAAAGCTGGCCGGATTGAGTCAGATAAGCCGGGTCGCCGAAGTAGTCCACTGGAAAGAGAGTTGACGTGCCCTCGCAGGCCGCGGGAGTGAGAATCGGCGGATCGGTCCTGACAAATCCGTTGCTGTCAAAGTACTCGGCCGCCGCTCTCATGATTTCGGCGCGAATGCGCAGAATGGCCGACTGGCGCGGAGAGCGCACCCAGAGATGGCGATGCTCCATCAGGAAATCGACGCCATGCTCCTTGAGGGTGATCGGATAAGGGTCGGATTCGGGGACTCTCTGGATCACTTCAAGGCCTTCGACATCCAACTCGAAGCCGCCGGGGGCGCGTTTGTCGGCGCGGACTTTGCCGGTAACGATGACCGAGGACTCCTGCGTGAGCCCCTTGAGCGCCTCGAAGACCTCCGCCGGAACGCTCTTGACGTGAGCAACGCCCTGGATGGTTCCGGTGCCGTCGCGAAAGATGGGGAAGAGCAGCTTGCCGCTCTCGCGCAGGTTGTAGAGCCATCCGCGCAGGATGACGGATTGGCCTTCGTGCTGGCCGAGGGTGGCAATGGTGGCGACGGGCACCTGCATCACAATAGGCGCCTGCGGTGGGGCTGACGGCACTATCGGTGCGGCAGACGCGGCTTGCGCCGCAGGAGTGATTGGGTCTTCGGGCATGGGCATCCCTCGGCTGGCCGTTTGGCCGGACTCATTAGGATAGCGCGTACGGGACTCGGGATGCTTGCCAATTGACCCAAGGAATAGAGATTGCGAGGAACGTGAGACTTTAGTAGCATAGGAATTGTTTTTGATGCGCGCAACATTTCCCCAGAGTGCTGCGGGTTTGCGTGCCAACTGGAGGGCATATGGGCGAGTTGGCGGTGGTCAAGAGCGAAGAAACGCAAAAATCACAGGTGGACGCGGAGACCACGGCGCGCTTTATTGCCGACAAGCGCATCGGCGAACGCATCAAGAGGCTGCGTCTGAAAAAATCCATGGGACTGGTCGAGCTGGGCCGGCACACCGGGCTGTCCGCCAGCTTTTTGTCCCAGTTGGAAACGGGCCGCGTGGTGCCCACCTTGCGCAACCTGGCGCGGATCGCGATGGTCTTTTCCAAGGACCTTTCGTATTTTTTCGAGAGCGACGCCGCCGCGGTCTTCCGGATTCACCGGCGCAAGGAGCGGGTGCGGCTGCCGCAGACCGGGGTCGAGTTTCCCGCTTACTACTTCGAGAGCCTGGGTTACATGGTTCCCGACCGGCACATGGACCCATACTTTGCCGAGTTCATGCCGCAGTCCAAAGAGATTGAAGCCAGCGCACATATGCACGCGGGCTTCGAGTTTCTCTATGTACTCGAGGGCGAGCTGGGCATTCGCCACGGCGATCAGGAGTGTGTGCTGTGCCAGGGCGACGCGCTGTACTTTGATTCCAGCACGCCGCACTCCTACCAATGCGCAGGCAAGAAACCGGCCTCGGCAATTATTGTCACCATGCTCCAGGCGCCGCCGATGATGCCGCTGCGCGCGGTGATGCCGGCGAAGGCCGCACACGCGGGCAGTGCGAACAGTTAGTCAACGGTGATTACTATTTGTAACTCGTCCGCGCTATCTCAGTTACAACTTTGCTTGGCAAACTCGCGGAATTCGGCAAACCTGGGCATAACTCCCAGCTCCTCCAGGCAGACCCGGTCACGCTCCGCGATTCTTTTGCCTGTTGAATCCTGCGGATGAGCTTCCAGCTCGTGGTCCAGAAGATTAGCGAGATAGACAACCGTCGAGCAATCAAGGCCGGCGTGTGGAATGCGCGTGGGATGGTGGTGAAAGGCAATCGCCTCGACGGCGATGTTGGGGATGCCCCACAACCCCAGAAGGTAAGCGCCGATCTCCGCGTGCGAGGTTCCCAGCAACTCCTCTTCCGCCTCGAACAGCTTGCACCCGCGTTCGGCTGCCAGCGCGTGCGCGACGCAGAACTGCTCAGGCATCAAGCTCGCCAGGATCAGGCTGCCGGTGTCGTGAAGCAGCGCTGAGACCACGGTAATCTCGCGAGTTTTTGGATCCAGAGGAAGCGCTCCGGCTATGGCGGCCACGCGGTTCGCATGGCGCTGCATCGATTCGCAAACCGACTGCGGAACGCGCGCCCCCGGCTTGAATACCCGGAAAGCCTCGGAGGCCAAAGCCAGGTTCTTGATGGTTTCCATCCCAAGATAGGAGACAGCGTTTTGCAAACTGCTGACCTTCTGCGCTAACCCGAAAAATGCACTGTTGACTAGTTGCAAAACCTTCGCCGACATGGCTACGTCCTGCTCGATGATCTCCGCCACTCTCTCGACCGGAGCGTCGGGATCACTCACGGTTTTTGTGAGCGTCACATATGTCATCGAGAGGGACGGCAATTCACCGACGGCCCCAATCAACCGGCGAATCTCCGGCGAGTTGAGCATCTCCTGCAGCGAGCAGACCCGTTCGATCGTCGATCTCAGTTCGTCCGTGCTGCATGGCTTGGCCAGAAACCGGTGCGCCACGGGAACCGCGCGTATGGCCAGCGCGGCTTCGGAATAGCCGGAGAGAATAATCCGCGCGGTATTGGGATAGCGGTCGCGAATGTGGCCCAGCAGCGTGGCCCCGTCCATCCCCGGCATTCGCATATCAGAGATAACGACGTCGAAGCTGCCGGCATCGCAGGCTTCCAGAGCAGCCAGCCCGCCCAGCGCAAACTGCATCTCCCAGCGATTCCGATCCGCGTAAAGCATACGCCGGATGCCATCGAGAATCTTGATTTCATCATCCACAAACAAGATGCGTTTCATGCGGCCTCCGCCTGAATGGTTAGAGCCTTGCCGTTGAATGGAAGGCGAATGATGAAGGTGGTGCCCTTGCCTTCCTCGCTTTCAAAATGAATGGTTCCACCGTGCTTGTCTACAATGACCGAGCGTGCAATCGACAAGCCTTGTCCGGTTCCCTTGCCGATCTCCTTGGTGGTGAAAAATGGATCGAAGATGCGCGCGCGAATCTTTTCAGGAATGCCGGAACCCGTATCCTGGATGCGGATTTCAACCCAATCGGCGCAATTGCGAGTCTGCACCTTGATTTTGCCTTTCCCCTTGTTTTCCTTTTTGACCACATCACCGATGGCATGAGCGGCATTGACAATCAGGTTCAGAATCACCTGGTTGAATTCACCCGGCAGGCAAGAGAGCGGAGGCAGCGACGGGTCGAATTCGGTCTCCACGTCTGAGACGTATTTCCACTCATTTCTTGCCACCGTAATCGTGCTGTCAATCGCGTGGTTCAAGTCCAGTGGAATCTTTTCTTTCGTGTCCGGATGGGAGAAATCCCTCATCGCGCCCACCAGCTTGGCAACCCGGGCCACGCCTTCGAGCGACTGGTCGATGGCCTTGGGAACCTCTTCGCTCAAGTAGGCAACATCCACTCGCGTGATCGCCGCCGATACCTCTTCCACGATTTCGCTGGAAACGGCATCGACCTTGGCCGCCTGCAAGAGCCGGTCGTAGTTTGCCACCAGGCTGTTCAGTTCTTGAAAAGCATCTTTCAAAAAGCGCACATTGTCGCCGATGTACTGCGTCGGCGTATTGATCTCGTGCGCAATTCCAGCGGCAAGCTGACCGATTGATTCGAGCTTCTCGGCCTGGCGAAGCCGTTCTTCCAAAACGCTCCGGTTCGTGGTGTCAGTACCGATCACCAGCAATTTGGTCCGGTATTCGTCCTTCACCTGAATCGGCGTGATCGTCATTCCCAGCAGATGTGTTCCATCGTTCATCTCGAACGGAAGCGGCTCGCACCGCCGGCTGCCCTGTTCAGAAGCCCAGGATTGGATCTCGGTGTGCATATCAGGCCGCAGCCATTGGATTCCGCAGTCCGCCAATTGTTTTCCCACCACTACGTCCGCGGATAAGCCAAAGGTTTCGGCGGCCGCTCGGTTCCAGCGGGTGATGCTCAAGTCCTGGCCCAAACCAATCAGGATCGACGGCACGGCGTTTATAAATACCTCCGCCCCCTGATGCGCCGCACCCAGCGTTTCCTTCTCGCTGCACAGGCAGGTGGTAATCTCTCGCACCATCCGTCTGATGGCGAAGAGGGCTATCACGCAAGGTACGATTACCGCTATCATGATGATGAACAAAGCCATCTGGCGAGCCGCGCTGTAATGCGCCCTGCTCCGCCTTACATGCATATCCATCTGGTCTGTCTGGAAGCGCGCAAACTCGTCCCAGGCAGCGTGATAACGCAGCAATGCCGGAGTGGTCTGCTGAGTCATGACGATCGCGGCGGCTTCGCCATTTCCTGCATCAATCAACAAGTGCAAAGCGCGTAAATAACTGTCGATATAGAGTCCTCTTGACTGTTCGACAGCAACCAGTAAGCGTTTCTCTTCCTGAGATTCGCAAAGGTCCTTGAGTTCGGCTATCAAGGTTGTCACTTTTTTGGAGTTTTCTTTCCGCTCCGATAGCAGCATTTCAATTTGTTTTCTATCTTTGAGCAAAAACACTTGCATCATGATCCGGCTATTGCGATTGGAATACGCCTCTGTTTCCCTGGACAGGCGCAGCTTGGTCCACTGCGTGGTCAGCGTATCCTGCAACTCTGCATTGATGCGATCCATGCGGCGCAGCCCTAGATCGCCGGCAATTATCAGCAGGGAGGCAAGGAGGCTGAATGCCAATATCAATCGGGCCGTAACCTGGCGTGCAAAGAACCCGGAGCTCGAGGAAAGCGGTTGGATCTGCCGGCTGCCGTAATCCTTCTTGAACAAAAATTGCGTCACGCGGCCACCGCCTTGGCCGCAAGTGCCTTGCCATTGTAAGGAAGGCGAATGATAAAGGTCGTGCCCTTCCCTTCCTCGCTTTCAAAGTGGATGGTTCCACCGTGCTTGTCAACCACAATCGAGCGCGCAATGGTCAATCCCTGTCCGGTTCCCTTGCCGATTTCCTTGGTAGTGAAGAAGGGGTCGAAGATGCGCGCGCGAATATTGCCGGGGATGCCCGAACCCGAGTCCTGTAAGCGAATTTCGGCCCACTCCAGACAATGCCGTGTCTGCACTTTGATCTTGCCTTTTCCCGAACCTTCTTTATTTGTTACTTCGGCGATGGCATGAGCGGCATTGACAATCAAATTCAAAATCACCTGGTTGAATTCCCCCGGCAGGCAAGAGACCAGCGGCAGAGCCGGATCGAATTCTGTTTCCATGTCGGCTACGTACTTCCACTCGCTTCGCGCCACGGTAATGGTGCTGGCTATGGCGCGGTTCAAGTCGACAAGCACCTTTTCTTTTGTATCTGGATGGGAGAACTCTTTCATTGCGCTTACCAACGCCGTGACGCGGGCCACGCCCTCCAGCGTCTGGTCGATGGCCGTGGGAATTTCCTCCAGAAGATAGACCGAGTCCGCGCGTTGCGCCACCGCCTCGATATCCTGAATCGCATCGCGATAGACGATATTGTCTTTGGCCGCCAGCATCAGCCGCTCATAATTCACCAACAGGCTCTTCAGGTCCTCGAAGGCGTCCTTGAGGAAGCGCACGTTGTCTCCGATGTACTGCGTCGGAGTATTGATTTCATGGGCAATTCCCGCGGCAAGCTGACCCACCGATTCCAGCTTCTGCGCCTGAAGAAGCTGTTCCCGCAGCAGGTTCCGCTCGGTGATGTCCTCGCACATTCCTTCATAGCGAACCACCACCCCGTTCTCGCGAATGGCGCGGATGCTCATCGTGAACCATTTCTTGCAGCCGTCTTTCTGATAGACTTCGCACTCGAAGTTCTTTACGCCGCCGACTTTGTCCATCACCAGCATGAACTCCACGCCGCGCTTGCGGTTGACAAAAAACTGCCGCACAATATCGACGATACTGGCGACCATCTCATCCGGGGAATTGTAACCCAGGTTGAAGGCCATGGCGGGATTCACATTCAGGAAGCGGCCCTCCGGCGTGCATTGAAAGATGCCGACGATGGCTTTGTCGAATATCCCGCGATACTTGAGTTCAGCCTCGCGGAGTTCACTCTCCATCCGTTTGCGTTTGCTGATATCGTGACCAATGCCGGCTAGGCCCGTGACACTGCCTTGGCTGTCGCGCAGCGGCACTTTTGTCGTCACATAATGAACTACATTTCCCGCCCGGCCGGTCAGATGCCGTTCCCAACTCTGGAGCTGCCCTGTGCGCTTCACGCTCTGCTCGTCTTCATAGAAGGCCTGGGCCAACTCCGGCGGGAAAAAGTCAAAGTCGGTTTTTCCCAGCATCGCTTCCGGCGTTTCCAACCCAACGACGCTTGCCAGCGAAGCATTGGCCACCACAAACCGGCCCTCGGCGTCTTTCACATACATGAAATCCGGAATGTTGTCGATCAGCGCGCGCAAGATTCTCCGCTCGGCCTCCAACTCCGCATGAGTCTGACGCAAAACCTCATCTTCCCGCTGCCGTACCGTAGCGCTAATATATGAGCGAACGCCAAAATACAGAGCGAAGATTACCCCGCCAAGCACCAGAGCCTGCAGCATTCCCTGAATCATTTGCAGCTTATCAATCAAGGCAAGGTCGTCCCTGAAGTCGCCCGCCAAGTCGCTCTGCAATGCATCCAATGCTCTTCCAACCGATTGATTCTCTCGCGTTAAATCCGCCAGATCGTTCTGTTGCGGCACTATGGCGTTGGTCTGTGTAGCTGCCGCGTACAAGATGCGGGACCGCGCTTGCAGACCGGCAACCCGACGCGTCAAGGTAACAATCTGTTCATGGCGCATGGGGTTGAATTCCATCGACACGCTAGCTCTTCCCATTGACAATTCAATGAGGGAAGCCTCTCGGGCAGCGTCGGCAAGCGCCGTACTATCCTGCATCAAAACGGCGTTGCTATATTCGTGATTCATTTTTTCAAAGGCCGTGTTTGCGCTTTGAACGCTCAGCGCCGCGGGAAAAACAGACTGGGATGCAACCCGGATATAGTTTCGTACTGTATAAGCAGTCCACTGCACGATCACTAATAACCCGATCACCCCAAGCACCGCAACAATGATGCTGTACTTGACCGGCCCGGAATATGCAATTCGGGAGGTTCTGGCTCTGGGCCGCATAACTTGCTTTCCTTCTCGGCCATCCGTGCAATGCCGAATCCGTTCTTCCGTTCGTAATTCGTTCGGTGCCCTCCGTGCTCAGGTCGATTTACTGACACGGCCCCGTGAGCGTGTGGTTGCCCATCGTGCCGAGTGCACTCGGCTGCAAGATTTATCGGCAAATATGACGCTTTCATAAGACGCTGGACGGGACCGCACCCCAACCTCTTCGATAAGAGGATGTAAATTACCTGATTCACCGGGAACAAGCTGACGATCAGATGGATATGTGACTGTTATGGCCTTCAAATTCCAGGGCCTGAAACTTCTGTCGGCTCGATGGACATTGAAGACCTGATTCTTTCCGAGCATACTGCCGATGAGATACATATGCGCCTGCGTCTTTTCCCGGCTCTTTGCGGCGCAGGCACGAGCGGTAGCAACGCCGCCGGTTGCAAGGAGTATGCATCGTGGATGACAAAATCCTTTTCGTGGACGACGAACCCGCTGTCCTGGACGGTTACAGGCGAATGCTGCGCAAGGAGTTCGAGGTGGATACGGCTGTGGGAGGGGAGAAGGGCCTGGCGACGATCCACGACCACGGTCCCTACGCCATCGTGATCTCCGATATGCGGATGCCGGGTATGAATGGCGCCCAGTTCCTGGCGCAGGTGCGCGAGAATGCGCCGGACACGGTAAGAATGCTGCTTACCGGATACACCGACCTCAGCGCGGCCATTGACGCGGTCAATGAGGGCAACATCTTCCGCTTTCTCACCAAGCCATGCTCCAAGGAATCTCTGATAGAAGCCATCAACCTTGGCATGGCTGAGTATCGCGCGATCCTCACCGAGAAAGAACTGATCAAGAAGGCCCAGGCGGTCGAGGCTTTCCGGCCCGAACTGATCCCCGCCGATAACTGCCCATGGGATAACTTCCAGGGTCCGACCGGCCTGCCCGGCCCTTCGCAGGCCAAAGGCCACCTCGACCCGCTCTTTGGCGTTGACCCGCAAGGCTATGTCATTCTCTTCCGCTTCACGCTGCTGGAGACCATCGAGCAGCGCTATGGCGAGGATACCGCCAGAGACTACTTGAACGAAGCCGCCCAATTCCTGATCCAGGCTCTGCGCTCTGAAGACCGCCTCTTCCACTGGGGACGGTACGTTTTGATGGCCGTGATCCGGCGGCAAATCTCCGCTGCAGCCACGCGCATGGCGATTGCCCGCCTGACGGCGGCCAGCCGCGACCAGGTGCTGAACGTCGATGGAAGAAGCATCATTGTCGCCTGCGCGATTACCTTTGACCTGCTGCCGGTCTCGCAGTTTGCAAATATCGAATCCATGCTCGCGGCCTTCGATGCCAATATGACTGTCAAGGCCTGAGGCTGCCCGGCGCGGTCACTCACGATGGGAAAATAAAACTCTAGCCGCCCTGAGTTGCAAAGTAATCGGCCACTTGCCGCCAATTATCCACGCGCAGAAAGCCGGTCGCGGTCAGGTTATGCGGGGCGGTGTAAAGCAGTCCCTGGCCCTCAAAGCGAAGCAGGTTATTGGGGAGGTCGTCGATCAGATAGTCGGCGCGAAGAATGCTTTTGTTGCCGCAGAAAACATAGTGCGTGGGCGGAATGAAAGGGAAGTGGCGCTGCAGCCAGCGATACTTGGGCCCGAGCGAGTTGGGAATCGCCATCGCCTGGGTGGCGATAAAGACTTCATAGCGGGTGGAGAGCTGCTCCAGCACCTCCGGCGCGCCGGGCATCACGGCTAGAACCTCGAAGAAGTCCTCAGCGTCCAGAAAGGCGCGAAGCTGCTGCTGGCGGTCGAGCGGCGTAATCTCCCACAGCCCCTTGCCGGCCAGGTCTTGCGGCCTGACATCCTCGTCGAAGGTCTGGTTGTAGCGGCGCAGGTGTTCGGCGAGGGTGTCCGCCATCACCTCATCCATGTCCACACAAATCCGCTGCACGGTCATTCTCCCACTGGAGGTTTGGCGCGCTTGCGTTTGGGTTTGGGCTTGGCGTCCTCCGGTTGGGCCACAGCGGGAGCCATCGCCGGATCCCAGTAGAGCAGGCGGGCGCAACTGTCGCAGGTGAGCAGTTCTCCTTCGCGCAGTTGGTTCCAGGTCTGCGGCCGGACACCCATGCGGCAGCCGGTGCATTGCTGGTTCTCAACGCGCGCCAGGCCTGTGCCGCGTGAGCCGCAGAGGCGGTCGAAGCGAGTGAGCACTTCGGCCTCGATCAGCGGGCGAAGAGCCTCGCGTTCAACGTTCAGCGCGGCCAGCTCCCGGGCGTACTCGGCCTGGTGAAGACGGACTCGGGCGCGGGTCTTTTCCAGAGCGGCGGCCATCAACTCAACCTGAGCGCGGGCGGCGGCAAGCTCTACCTCCTGTGCCTCGCTGCGTTCCAGGCTGGTAAAATCCTCGTTCTCGAGGCGAGCGGCCTCGGCTTCGGCAAAGCTGAGCTCGTGCTCGACGGCGCTAGCCTGCTCGGGCGTCTTGATCGCGTCTAACTGGGTGCGATAACGCACAGCCTTCTGGCGATGGGTCACGATCTCGCGATCGAGGCGCGCGCGCAGCGTTTCCTCGCGGCTCAGGGCGTCCGAAGCCGCGGTAGCCTGGCGTTCGGCAGCGGCCAACGCGGCCTGAGCCTGCGCGATTTCAGCCGGTAGAGAGTGTTCAGCCTTCGTGAGGCGTGTCCGCTCCAGCTCCACCGCTTGCAGCTTTACGAGGTTTTCAATCTGCGCTTGCATCCGTGTTAGCAAGTTTACGTCATTGGGCATGGATAAAGAAAATGGGGGTGGGGGAATCCTGCGACAATGGAAGCCAACCGGAAGGCGGGTTTGACTTTGGTTCGTGAATCGTTCCTTCGCAGGCAGCAGAGTCACGGATGGGTGAAGTGGGTTGCGGGTGGGCTGCTGCTGGCCGTGACCACGGCGGCAGTGATAGTCGAGGTCGGGCTGCGGCGGGCAGAGCCGTTCCTGCGCGCTCGCATTATCCAAGCGCTCTCTGATCGCTTTCACGCCCGCGTCGAGCTGGACAACTTTCATCTCTCGCTGGTCAACGGGCTGTGGGCCCAGGGCAAGGGGCTGCGCATCTGGCCGTCCGCGAATGTTGCGGACCTGGCTGTTCCCGCAGGGCAGGGCGAGCCGCTCATTCGCCTCGAGGAGTTTCGCTTTCACGCGCCGCTGCGCTACGTCCCCGGAAAACCCTTTCACATTTCGCTGGTCGAAATGAAAGGGCTGAGCATTCACTTGCCGCCCAGATCGCACTTCGACCACGCCTTTGCAGATGCTGGCCAGCCCGCTGACAGGACGGCTGCTCTGGTGAGTTTGGAGGTCGAGACAATCGAGTGCACCGGCGCCGATCTGGTGCTCGAAACTGACAAGCCAGGCAAGCTGCCGCTGGAGTTTGCGATTGCCCATCTCAAACTGACCAACATTGCTTCAGGCGGCGCGATGGGCTTTGACGCCGAGTTGACCAACCCCAAGCCCAAGGGAACAATCTACACGACCGGCAGCTTTGGGCCATGGCATGGAACTGATTTGGGCGAGGTCCCAATCTCCGGCGACTATCGCCTGGAGAATGCCGACCTGGTCACCTTCAAAGGCATTGCTGGAACTCTCAACTCCATCGGCTACTTCGATGGCACGCTGCGGCATCTGGCGGTGGACGGCGTGACTGATACGCCGGATTTCCGCCTGACGCACTTTGGCCATGCGATGCCCCTCACCACGCGCTATCACGCGTATGTGGACGGGACCAACGGCGATACCTGGCTCGACCCCGTGGACGCGACTCTGGGCCGCTCGCACTTTACCGCGCGGGGGCAGATTGTGCGCCTGCCGGGAGCGGTCGTCGAAGGCGCGCAGCAGTATGGCGGCCACGACATCGCCCTCATGGTGAACGTTGACAAGGCGCGGATCGAGGATTTTCTTCGCCTCGCCAGCCGCTCCGGCGAGGCGCTGCTGTCCGGCAATATGACGATGAAGACCTCGCTGCACATTCCGCCCGGTCCAGCGCCGCTGCACGAGCGGCTGGAACTGAATGGCAACTTCGCGCTCGATCAGGCGCTCTTCTCCAACACCAAGATGCAAGGGCGCATCGCCAAGCTGAGCCTGCACGGCCAGGGGCGGCCCGAGGAGGTCAGGTCCACCGATCCGGCTACGATCCTCTCCGCGATGCAGGGCAACTTCCAGTTGGCCAGCGGCGTCATCACGCTGCCGACGCTGGAGTTCACCGTGCCCGGCGCGAAGATTCAACTCCAGGGAACTTATGGCTTGGATGGTGGCGCGCTCGATTTTGACGGCACCGCGAAGATGGAGGCTCCGGTCTCCAGAATGGTGGGCGGCTGGAAGGGAATGCTGCTGGCGCCGGCTGACGGCTTCTTGAAGAAAAGCGGCGTCGGAACCGAGCTTCCCATCCACATCGACGGAACGCGCGAACAGCCGCATTTTGGCCTCGACTTCGACCGCATGATGCCGGACGAAAAGCAATAGCGGCGGAGTTCGCAGGCGAGTCATTCGACCGTCATGCAAATCCCGTATAATTCTCGGTTGCCTCTAAATGAGGCAGCGGAGGAGTTCTATGGACCCGGTCATTCTGATTCCGCTGGGAGCGGTGGCTCTCGTCATTCTCATCATCTTTCTAAGCAGCTTCTTCACCGTGAACACAGCCGAGGTGGCCGTTCTCACCCGCTTTGGCAAGTTTCTTCGTGCGGCTGATCCAGGCTTGAACTGGAAGGTGCCGTTCTTCGACACCGTAGCCGGCATGGTGAGCCTGCGCGTCAATCAGATTTCGTTGACCATGGAGACCAAGACCAAGGACAACGTCTTTGTCACCATTCCGATTTCGGTGCAGAATCGTGTGCGCCCGGAGAAGGTCTACGACGCGTTTTACAAGCTCTCCGACCCGACGGCGCAGATCAAGAGCTATGTCGAACAGGTGATTCTCGGCCACGTGCCCGGCATGACACTCGATGAGGTCTTTGCCTCGCAATCGAGCATCGCCGCGGCCGTCAAGCAGGAACTCGACGCCGACATGGCCACCTTCGGATTCGAGATCGTGAATGTGCTGGTCACCGACATCGTTCCCGATCAAAAAGTCAAGTCGGCGATGAACGACATCAATGCCGCTCAGCGCGAGCAGGTTGCCGCCAACGCCCGCGGCGAGGCGGAAAAGATTCTGGTGGTGAAGCGGGCCGAGGCCGAGGCCGAGAGCAAGGCGCTGCAAGGGCAGGGCATCGCCAATCAGCGTAAGGCGATCATCGAGGGCTTGCAGAACTCTGTCGAGGAGTTCCAGAAGGCCGTCGATGGCGCGTCGTCGAAGGACGTGATGCAGTTGGTGCTGGTCACGCAGTACTTTGACACGCTCAAGTCCATCGGCGAGAGCGACAAAACCAATACATTGTTCCTCTCCCATTCGCCTGGAGCGGTCAAGGAAGTCTCCGACCAGATTCTGGAGTCGATGCTTGGAGCGGACAAAGCGAAAGGCTGATCACCTGCAGTGGGTCCAGCCGTGCGCTGTGCGCTCGCAATGGTTCGTGGTGTCCCAGGTCTCAAAGTCGATACCTGGGACACCCGTAACTGAATCGCTCGAATTGAAAGCTTGGAGGAGTGATGGTCGCAGGGCCGGGATTGTTTGCGCTGGCTAGGGGGACTGCTCTCGCAGCTGTCGGTTTCTTTGCGTTGCCGGTTGGAGCGCTGCACGCTCAAAGCGGCAAGGAACCAATACGCATCTCGGTGCTGGACACTCATGGAGCGGAGATTGCCAGCTCCGGCGCGAATGCTGCTTCACCCACCGCATCCGTCGCCTTCGATCACGAATATCAGCCGGGCGATCACATCGTCCTGCGCGGGCCGCAGCGCGTCGCCGTGCGCTTCGATCAGAACTTCTCCGAGTGCCTGCTCTATCTGCCAAGCTCCACGCAAGGGCAATTCGACTTCGCAATTCCATACGGCCAAGCCGAGCAGCAGACCGGGAGCGCCTACTCGCCCGAAAGCTTTACCGGAAAATCTCATCGTGTTGAGGCTCGCATTCTCACCCGGAGTGAGCGCTCCGGCTATCGGAATCTTGCGCTGAATCCCTGCGATGCAGTGCTGCCGGAAGATGCGCCAGCAACAGCATTTCCGCATAGCAGCACGAATAGCTATGCCCGGAATCTCTTCGACTTTGCCGCGCGCAATGCCATCGACGGCATCGAGAAGAACGGCCATCACGGCCTCTGGCCCTATCAATCCTGGGGTCCCGAGCAGCACGTCGATCCATGGTGGAAGCTCGACTTTGGCCGCCCCGTTGCACTGGACAAGATCAAGTTGATGATCCGCGCTGACTTTCCCCATGACAGTTATTGGAAGAGCGCGGTGATCGAGTTCTCCGACGGCAGCCGGCTTCCCATCCAGATCACTTCTTCCACCGGCTTGCAGCACTTCCGCTTTTCACGGCGAAAGATTACCTGGTTTCGCTTGACGAATCTTGTGCCCGTGGACCCGGAAAAATGGTGCAGTCTTGTCGAAGTCGAAGCCTGGGGGCATGACCTGCCATAACTCCAAGGCCTGGGTGCTGGGTGCCCCATCCACTCAGCGTTCTTTCCACCCCAACACACAAAGTTCGTATGTTGGGGACCCCGGTTTGCTGAATGGGTGGGAGACGATAGCATTATTTGAGGGCCGGATGAATAGTGAGGTAATTTTGTGAATCGGCGATTATTTCTCCGCTCTGCGGCACTTACTGCTCCGCTTGCGGTACTTCCTGGAGCGCTGGCCCAATCAGTCAGCGGCCCAGCGATTTCTGAGAGCACGCGCCGCATCGAGAAGGCGACGGCGGCGGCTATGGCGATGCAGCGCCGCGACTGGGAACAGGGCATTCTGGCTGAGGCGATGGTCGAGGCGGGCGACCGCGAGCGCGTGATTCTGCTGACCCGTGCCGCGATGGTGCAGCGCACGCCCGACGGACGGCTAGGTGTCGTCGTCTCCGGCGGCACGACCGATCCCGCGATGGGCGGCTGCGCCTACGCGAAGGCAGCCGAGTGGAGCGGCGACGCGCAGATTCGGCAGGCGGTCGATGGACTGCTTGCTTGGATTCGCTTCAAGGCTCCGCGCAGCAAGGATGGCATTCTTTATCATGTCTTCGACGCGCCCGAGATGTGGTCGGACGGCTTCAACGGCGCGCCTGCCTTTCTCGCTGCGATGGGCTTTCAGAATGAAGCGCTGGCGCAGATCGAGGGCTTTCGCCAGCGGCTCTGGAACCCGCAGAAGAAGCTCCTCGCCCATATCTGGGACGACGGCAAGCGGCAGTTCAATGACGGCAACTTCTGGGGCGGCGGCAACGGCTGGGCCGCTGCCGGCCTCGCCCGCGTGCTGCGCACCTTGCCCCGCGAGCGCTCTCAGGATCGCGCGCGGCTGGCCGATTTTGCCCGTCAGATTATCGACGGCTGTCTCCAGCATCAGCGCCCTGACGGTCTCTTTCACGACGTGATCGACCAGCCCGCGACCTTCGTGGAAACCAATCTCGCCCAGATGCTGGCCTTCGCGATTTATGAAGGAATCAGCGCGGGCTGGCTTCCCGTGAGCTATCAACCGCACGCCAACCGGATGCGCGCCGCCGCCCGTCTCAAGATGGATGCCGATGGCTACGTTCAGGGCGCTTGTGGCGCGCCCAACTTCGACCGGCCGGGAGTCTCGACCGAAGCCCAGGCCTTCTGCATCCTGATGGAAGCAGCAGGCAGCAAGCTGGCCTAGGAGGCTTCGAGCAGGAGCCGGACAATAATGGAAATATGCGGCTCACCGATCATTGCTACGCGGTTACGGGACTGGGATATTCGTCGCCCTGGTGCGTCAATGCGGGATTCATCGCAGGCGAGGAGTTGACCCTGGTGGTCGATACCGGCGGGAACACGCTGGCAGCCCAAACGATTCACGGCTACGCCAGTGCCGCCAAGCCCGGAAACAAGCTGCCGACAAGCGCTTGTAGCCGCTTCCCGGCTGACCTGACTACTTGGGCAAGAAATAGGCTTCGACCGCCTGCATCATCGCCGCGTGATCCATATACGGCTTCCTGCCTTCGTAACGTGCGGACCAAAGTACCTGGTTCACAACATCCCTGGGGTAGCACTGCCGCAGCTCCTGCTTCAGTACGCCGCGAATAAACTCGATCAGATCCCTCGGAATGTCCGCTTCGAATTCAACGCGATTCTCTTGGGCAACGCGGCGGAATATCTCGCAGAATTGCGCATCGGTGAGTCCGCTGACCTTGATCTTGGTTTGAATTCTGCGAAGGAAGCAGGCGTCCACCAGCTCGGCCGGATCCATGTTGGATGCGAAGACGACCAGCATCTCGAAGGGAACCTCGAGCTTCTTGCCGCCCGAGAGCGCCAGAAAATCGATTCTCCGATCCAGCGGCACCACCCAGCGATTCAGCAGGTCCTCTGGGCGTATCTTCTGCCGCCCGAAATCGTCGATGATCAGAACCCCGTTGTTGGCTTTCATCTGCGCCGGAGCAACATAGAACTTCGTAATCGGATTGAATTGTAGGTCCAGCATCTCGGCCGTCAGCTCGCCGCCCACCAGAACCGCGGGCCGCTGGCAATGCACCCAGCGTTCGTCCACGTTCTCATTCCCCGAGGACGCCACGCGCTTGTGAACCGCCGGATCGAAGACCGTGATGATCTCCCCATCGACCTCCACCGCGTACGGAATCCACACCTCATCTTCGGCCAGCACCCGTGACAATGTCTCGGCCACCGTGGTCTTCCCGGTTCCCGGTGGACCATACAGAAAGATCGAGCTGCCGGAGTTGAGCGCCGTGCCAAACTGCCGCAGCATCCCTTCATCGATCACCAAATGCGCAAAGGCGCGCTTCACGTCTTCGGCGTGAGCCTCCACCTTGCGCACACTCTGTAGCCGCGTCTGCTCCACGTAGCTCACCAGAGAGACTGGCGCTGGGCCGCTGTAATGATTCTGCGTAAGCAGGTCCATCGCCCGCGTCCTGCCCTGCGAGGTGATGGCAATCTGCTGGACGTGCCCAGTCATTCCCGTCACCTGACACAGCAACTCCGCACGCAACTGGGTTGACAGCTCCTTCACCACCTCAAAGCTGAGCTTGGTTCGATCGGCAAGGTCAAGCATTGAGAGTGTGCCGGACAGACAAAGAATCTTTAACGCAAGATCCTCGAGAATCGACTGGCGGACATCAATTTCCTCAATGGACTGCGGCCTGTGCAATGGCCCGTCAACGGATTCGTTCGTGAAAAAATCGTAATCTGACATCGCCAACAAGGTTACCATCTTCCCCCAGCAGCCGATAGTGTCGAATAGTGTCAAAAGAGGCACTCTTTGGTCCCTCTAATCTGCCGCCCATCGGGTTACACTTTCCGTTTCGTTTCGACGCACTTCACCCTGCTCCGTTCTGCCCAAGGTAATGGGCTGGCAGGTATCGGGCCGGTCACGCAGAAAAATACGCAGCCAATCCATCCAATGCCGATGGATTTGAGCCGCAATGAACTCTCTTGCTCCAGACTGCGTATCAGCACCAAGGTCGTTGCGGGCTTTGCTACACTGCAACAAGGGCCGACGCCACAGTCTGCCTGTAACCAGACTGCACATTTACAGCGGGAGAGTCCATGCCAGTTGTCGAACTCGCGGGAGTGACCAAGGCCTACGAGAACAAGGTTGCCGTCAGCGACCTGAGTTTATCCATTGAGGCAGGCCAGATGTTCGGACTGCTGGGCCCGAACGGAGCCGGCAAAACCAGCTCCATTCGCATGATGATGGGCATCACCCTTCCCGATTCAGGCAGCATCCGCCTCTTCGGTAAGCCCTTCGAGCGCAAAAGCCTCGAGCAGGTCGGCTACCTGCCCGAGGAGCGCGGCCTATACAAGAAGATGAAGGTCGTCGACCAGCTCGTCTTCTTCGGCTGCCTGCACGGGCTGCACGCCGACGAGGCGCAGAAGCGCGCCAACGACTGGGCTCGGCGCATGGAGATTGCCGGCGCACTCGAGAAAAAAACCGAAGAGCTCTCCAAGGGAATGCAGCAAAAGATTCAGTTCATCTCCACCCTGATGCACGAGCCTGGACTGATTGTGATGGACGAGCCCTTCAGCGGGCTTGATCCGGTCAATGCCGTGCTGGTGGAGCAAACCCTGTTCGACCTCAAGGCAAAGGGCAACGCAATCCTGTTCTCCACCCATCGCATGGATCAGGTCGAGAAGCTCTGCGACTCGATCTGCCTGATTGACAACGGCAAGGCCGTGCTCTCCGGCAATCTCCGCGAGATCAAATCCCGTTACGAACGCAACCACGTGATCGTCGAGTTCGAGGGAAACCCGGCTTTTCTGAACAGCGCCGAGATCGCCGAGGCGAAAAACTTCTCCGGCCACGCCGAAATCACTCTTAAGCCGCACGGCAACGCGCAGAAGCTGTTGCACGAAGCTGCCGCCATGGCGACTATCTACCGCTTCGAGCTAGTCGAGCCGTCTCTCGAAGAGATTTTCATTGAGACCGTGGGAGACAAAACCGATGCGTAACATCCTTATCATTGCCAAACGTGAGTTTCTGGAACAGATTCGCGGACGTGCCTTCAAGATATCAACAGTCATGGTGCAGCTGTTAATCGTTGAGATGATGGTCTGGAGATCAATGAACGAGCACCACGCGGGCACGGGCAAGCATATCGCCATTGCCTCCAACAGCGCACCGTTGGCAAACGCGATCAGCCGCGAGATGCTCGCAGACAAGGACGCCAAGTTCATTGTCGATGTGGTTGCTCCGGCAACCCCGTCCGAGCGCGACTCTCTTCAGAATCAGGTCCAGAGCAAGGCCATCGACGGCGTGCTGGCCATTGATGAGTCCGCTGCCGGAGTGGCGACCGCGACCTACACCTCGCTCTCCTCCGGCGATTTTGCCGGCAATTGGCGGATGACGAACGCATTGAACCACGCCGTGACCAGCCAGCGCCTGCTCGCCCAGGGAGTAAAGCAGGCCGATGCCGATGCCGCGCTTGAGTCGGTCTCGATTGATAACCTTCAGTTGGAAAAGAACGGCACAACAGGAAAGAGCAAAGGAGCAGCGCCCTTCTTCAAGCTGATAATGCTCCTGATGCTGCTCGCCATGCCCATCATGCTTTACGGCCTGGATATGGCCCGCGCCATCATCGAAGAGAAGACTTCGCGCATCTTCGAGGTCATGCTGGCCATTGCCCGCCCCGACGAACTGCTCACCGGAAAACTGCTCGGCGTGGGAGGCGTGGCCATGACCCAGATCGCCATCTGGATGATTGCGGCCACCCTGTTTATGGGATCGTCCCTGGCTGCGGCCGCGCTCACTGGCAATCTCGCCATCCATTTTTCCTTGATGGAGGGCCTGCTCTTCCCCGTTTATTTCGTGCTGGGTTTTGCTCTCTTCAGCACAATGTTTTCCGGCCTGGCCGCCACCTGCGAGACGGCGCAAGACCTGCAGAAGTTTATGGCGCTGGCAATCGTTCCTCTTTATCTCAGCATGGGCCTTCTACCGGTGCTGCTCAAGGACCCCAACTCCACCTTGTCCATTGCCGCATCCATTTGCCCTCTCACCTCGGCATACATCATGCTGCCGCGCCTGGGTTTGGGGCCGGTGCCGCTCTGGCAGATTGCCACTTCGGTCGTCCTTCTGATGCTGAGCGTTTGGGCGATGCTGTGGTTCTCCTCGCGCCTCTATCGCGTCGGCATTCTGATGTACGGCAAGCGCGCTACAGTGCCGGAGATGATACGCTGGATGCGCTATAGCTGACCACCTGCCGGTCCGCTGACTTGCTGACTCGCTGACTTGCTAATATCGAAACAGTGACCTCCGCCGACAAGCCCCGATTCACTCTCGTCCAGCGCGGCATTCTTGCTGTCGTCCCCCGCGTCGTCTGGGCCCTGCTCTGGATCGTCAGCCGCACCTGGAGCTTTGAAGTCATTCACGAAGAAGGCGTCACGCCTGTTCCTTCCGGAGTGAAATCCCCGCCGGAAATCTTCTGCTTCTGGCATCAGTGCGTGCTGCCCTGCACCGTTTACTTCCGCCACTCCCGCGCCGTGATCTTGATCAGCCAGAGCTTCGACGGCGAGCTGATCACGCGCATCCTCATGCTCTTCGGCTTTGACGCTGTACGCGGTTCGAGCAGTCGCGGCGCGCGCGAAGGCCTGCTCGGCTTAGCGCGTATCATCGAAACCGGCCACACCGCGATCTTTACCGCCGACGGCCCGCGCGGACCCATCTACCAAACCAAGATGGGACCAATCAAACTCGCGCAGCTCACCGGCGCGCCCATCGGCGCCTTTCACCTCGAACCCCAGCACGCCTGGGTCATGCCCGCCTGGGATCGTTTCCTCATCCCCAAGCCCTTCACGCGCATCTGTGTCAGTTGGGCGCGAGCAACGCGTGTGCCCGCCGATCTGCCGCAGGAGAATTTTGAAAGCAAGAGAGCGGAGCTGAACGATGCCATCGAACGTGCTCGCCTGCGATCCTACATCTACTTCAAGAAGGCGCGCCCATGAGCGGCTTGCCTGAAAGAGACGAGGCACGGAGCGCTCTGCGCGTCGCCGACTTCGACCGCGTAGCAGACTTCGATTTTGCCCTGCCCCCGGAGCTGATTGCGCAACAGCCGCCCGCCACGCGCGGACTGAGCCGGATGTTGGTGATGAATCGCGCCAGCGGCTCTTTGCGCGACGCGAGCTTTGCCGAGCTCCCCTCGCTGCTGAATCCCGGCGACCTGCTGGTGCTCAACGAAAGCCGCGTGATTCCCGCGCGCCTCTATGCGCACCGAACCCTGCGCCGACAACGCGAAAAACCAACCGGCTGCATCGAAGTGATGCTCACCGAGCCAGTCGAGCAGGAAGCCGGCGAAAATCTCTGGCGCGCCCTCGTCCGCCCCGGACGCAAAGTCGCCATTGGCGAGATTCTCGCCTTCCCCTCTCCCACCGGCGCCATCGAACTCGAAGCCGAAGTTATCGAACGCGGCCAGTTCGGCGAACGTCTGTTGCGCTTCAAACCGGTCGATGATTTCTATGCCGTCCTCGACCGCATCGGCCATGTCCCTTTGCCGCCCTACATTCGCCGCCCAAATCCGAATACTGATGCCGCCGCCGACCGCGAGCGCTACCAGACGGTCTTTTCTCGCGAGCGTGGTTCCGTCGCAGCGCCCACCGCCGGGCTGCACTTCACGCCGCAAATCCTCTCCGCGCTCGCCGGCCGCGGCATTGAAGTCACGCGCCTCACGCTGCACGTCGGCCTCGGCACCTTTGCTCCGCTGCGTGTCGAGCGAGTCGATGAAGTCCGCTTGCATCGCGAGCGTTACTCGCTTTCTTCTTCGGCGGCACACTCCATCAGCGCTGCCGCACGCAGTGCTCGCCGCATCGTCGCCGTCGGCACCACGGTCGTGCGCACTCTGGAACACTGCGCTCTGCAAGCGAATGGTTGCCCTCTGCAAGCCCACTCCGGCGAGACGGAGATTTTCATCTCCCCCGGCTTCCAATTCCGTCTCGTCTCCGCGCTGCTCACCAACTTCCACCTGCCCCAATCGAGCTTGCTGATGCTGGTTTCAGCCTTTGCCGGACGCGAGCCGGTGCTGGCCGCTTACAGCCACGCCGTCCAGCAAAACTACCGCTTTTTCAGTTACGGCGATTGTATGTTCATTACATGAGGCTTGCTGCCGCGCGGGCTGTGGGTGTATCTTCCGGGTCATGCACTGGACAACTCCCAAAGAACGACGCAACCTTGGCCAAGCCCGGCGCAAGCAGGTCGGCCGCCAGCAACACAGTGAATTGAAACCCAAGGCGCGCCATACTCCCGCCGCCGAACTGCTCGCCCGCTCCATGCACGGCCGTGTTCCCGCGCTCATTGCGCTCAAGTACAAACTGATGGCCGAGTCGCCCTTCGGCTACTTCCGCGGCGCGGTGCCGGTGATGGCCGCCGACCTCTCCGTGCTGCCCTCCACCGGCATCGCAACCCAACTCTGCGGCGACGCCCACGTGCGCAACCTGGGCGCATTTGCCGCGCCCGACGGTCGCCTGGTCTTCGACATCAACGACTTTGACGAGACCATTCGCGGTCCCTTCGAGTGGGACCTCAAGCGCATGGCCGCATCGCTGGTGCTGGCCGGCCGTGCCTCTGGCCACAAGGAATCTGCGCTACGCGAAACCGTCGAGCATTTCGTCATTCGCTACTCGGCCCAGATCAGCGCCTTCGCCAAGATGCCTTTGCTCGAAGTCGGCCACTATCAGGTGCACCGCATGGACCAGGCCACGCCCGTCCACGATGCCCTGCTCAAGGCCGAGCGCTCCACGGCAACGCACACCCTCGAACAACTCACCGAGCCTGTCTCATCCATTAATTATTCTAAAAAAGTCAGTTCGGTGAAGGGTACAGGCTTTAGCCCGTACAAAATACCGGCAAAATCGAAGCGGGCTTTAGCCCCTGAGGAATCTTCTTTGCCGAATCCACCCCGCCGCTTCAAAGAGATCAAGCCCACGCTCACCCGCGTTACCGGCCGTCAGGCAGCGGCCGTCCTCGCCGCCCTCGGGCCTTATCGGCAGATGCTCGAGCCGCAGCGCCAGCATCTGCTCTCGCTCTATCGCCCTGTCGATGTGGCCTTCAAGGTCGTCGGTACCGGCTCGGTGGGCCTGCGCGACTACTGCATATACTTCGAGGGCAACGGCCCCGCCGATCCGCTGTTTCTGCAAATAAAAGAAGAGCCCGCGTCGGGGTATGCGCCCTATCTACCCGACGCGCAATCGCCCCACCACAACGGCCAGCGCGTCGCCGAGGGCCAGAAGGCGATGCAAGTCCAGTCCGATCCCTTCCTCGGCTGGACCAACTTTGGCGGACGCGACTATCTCGTCCGTCAACTCAACGATCACAAAGGCTCGATTGAGTTAGAGGACTTATCCGGTGGAGGCCTGGTCGCTTACGCCGAAGTCTGCGGCGAGCTGCTCGCTCGCGGCCACGCCCGCTCCGGTGATCCGCTGATTCTGGCAGGCTACATCGGCTCCGGCGACGGCTTCGCCGAAGCTCTGGCGAAATTCGGCGCGGCCTATGCCGACCAGACAGAGAAAGATTGGAACGATTTGAAACGCTCGGGCAAGACCGGCGCAAAGTCAAAGTGATTTTTATTGCAAAATCAGATGGCAAACCCTGTCCTTTCGCTGAACTGTTCTTTCGCCGTATCTCTTAATCGGCTTGGTGCAGCTTGCCGTTCTTGAGAACGAAGCGCTCGCCGCGCCAGACGATTGCGTTGCCGGCAAATCCGGCGATCCAGAGACCCATCGCGATCAGGTCGCGCAGCGGAAGCAGCCAGAGGTCGAGCAGAACATGATGGTCGTCGAGAACCGCGACGCCCACCGTCATGGCCACCTCCAGGCGCAAAAAGAAGCTCAACCCCAGCAACCACAGGCTTAGCGGGCTGACTCCGCTGGCGACGACATTGAGCAGCGCCCAGGCCAGCCCGTGGGTGAAGATCAGGCCCGTGTAGCCCCAGGGGCGGGCGTCGCGGACAGTGCGGCTCCAGCGCACCTGGTGATCGAAGAAGGCGCGCCAACCGTAGGGTGGAATGCTGGTCTCGACGACTTCGGCGCTGAGCGAGACGCGGTAACCGGCGGCGTCGATCCGCGCGCCCAATTCGTAGTCGTCGGCGAGGTGATCGACCAAAACTTCCAGACCGCCAATTTTGTCGAGAGCTTCCCGGCTGACGGCGAGCGTGGAGCCGAGACCGTAGTGAAGGCCGCCTTCGATCCATTTGGAGAGCAGCACGCTGGCCTGAAAGTCAGTGGCCAGGCCCAGCGCCTCCAGGCGCGAGGGCAGCGTGCCGTGGGCGCGGCCGCGATAGAGCGCGGTCACCAGACCAATTTTTTGGGCAGGTGAATTCGCGACGGAGGGAGGTGGGGGATTTATCCCCCGCGCAAAGCCAGCTGAATCCTTGGGGGCTTTGGCCTCGAAAGGAATCTCTTCCGCGCCAAAGCACCCCATCACCCGCTCCAAATAGCGCGAGCTGACCGTGATGTCGGAGTCGTTGATGAGCAGAAAATCGTGGCGGGCATGGGGAAGGAGCTGCGCGAGGGTGCTGACCTTGCCGTTGGTTCCCAGGCGCAGGGGGCACTCGATGAGGCGGATAGGCAAGCCGGGAAACTCGCATTTCAATTGCTCAACGGCCGCCGAGGCGGGGTCGCCGAGCGATGAGACGCCGAAGAGCAGTTCGAATTCGCCCGTGTAAGACTGGCGGCAGTGGCTGCGGAAGGCGTCGATCATGCCTGGATCGAGGCCTTTGAGGGATTTGAGGATGCTGACGCCGGGGGCAAACGGTGGTAACAGCGCGCGACGGGCTGCCAAAAAGATACGCGCCGCAATGATCGCGACCAGATAATAGCCTATCCCGGCTACGGCAACAATCGTGGTGAGAAGCGCGACGGATTGAGCGAGAAGATGCGAGGTCACAGGGGTAAGAATACAGCTTTCAGCTATCGGCTAACACTTGTCAGCGAGGAAACTTGGAACTTCTCACACGTTGTCAAGCGAATTCGATATAAGATGCAGCCAACTCCTAACCAACGAACCCGTACTGACAGTTGAAAGCTGATAGCTGACGGCTGTTACTCATACCGCAGCGCCTCGATGGGGTCGAGATTGGCGGCCTTCCAAGCGGGATAGATGCCGAAGATAAGGCCGATGGCGCAGGAGACACTGAAGCCGATGAAGACCCATAGCAAGGATAAGGTAGCAGGCAGATCAAAGGGCAGAAGATGGATGCAGGCGGTAACCAGGGCGCCGAGTAGAATGCCGATAATTCCGCCCAGCGAGCAAAGCGTAACCGCCTCGGTGGTGAATTGAACCAGCAGGGTTGTCTTGGTTGCGCCAATGGCTTTGCGCACCCCGATCTCGCGGGTTCGCTCGGTAACCGAAACAAGCATGATATTCATCACGCCGACGCCGCCCACCATTAGGCCGACACTGGAGACGGCGATCATGAAGATAAACAGGTTGCTGCTGATATCGCCGAAGAGCGCGGTAATCGAATCCGGGCCGAAGATCGAGAAGTTGTCGTCGGCCATCACGCCGACCTTGCGGCGAATGCGCAGCCGCTCGCGAATCTCATCCTCGACCAGGGATTTGAACTGAGCGTCATCGTACTTGACCATGATGAAGAGATCCAGCACCTCGGGGTGCAGGGTGTGGAAGCTCTTGAAGGGAAAGATAACCGAGTTGTCGTCGGGGTTCTTGCCGCTGCCGATGGCGCGCTTCTTTTTGTCGAGGACGCCGATCACGGTGTAGAGGCCGTTGGCGACGTTCACTTCCTTGCCGATGGGGTCTTCGCCGTTGACAAAGAGCGATTCAGCGGTGTCGTGGCCCAGGACGCAGACCGCCGCGTGGCGCTGATCCTCCTCGTCGGTAAAGATGCGGCCCTCGTGCAAGGTGAAGCTGGAGACATCGGCGACCTGCGCGGTGTCGCCTTCCAGCACGGCTCCGGCGACCTTGACGCCCTGATACTTGACGCTGACATCGCCGAGGCCAAAGGCCTTGCGGTACTGGACATCGGCATTGGCGGCGATGACGTGTGGCAGGGTGCGCAGATCAAGCGCATCCTCCAGAGTCAGTTTCTTGCGTGTGAGCTGCTCGGTGGTGGGCCGGCCCAGGCCAAACGGCAGATGAAAGACAAAAAAGACATTGGTTCCCATCGAGTCGGCGATGTCGGCTATGCGGCCATTGAGTCCACTGACAATCGAGGAGATCGCGATCACCGAGGTCACGCCGATCACGATGCCCAGGATCGTCAACCCCGAGCGCAGCTTGTTGGCCCGCAATGTTGCGAGGGCCATTTTGACGGATTCTCTAGTCTGACCTTGTGCCATAAAAATAGCTCCTAGCTACTAGCTTCTAGCTTCTAGCTAAAAGCCATTGGTGATACGGCCATTCCTGCCTCAATAACCGCGGCCCCATACACTTCCCCGGCAAGTGAAATAGCTAGCAGCTAACAGCTAGTAGCTAGAAGCTGCCCTTACAGCTCCGCCCGGAGCGCCACCACCGGATCCAGCTTGGCGGCTTTGCTGGCGGGGTAGACGCCGAAAAAGACACCTGTGACCAGAGCCAGGAACAGTCCGAGGAAGATCACCCAAAGTGGCGCATTGGTGGGGAAGCCAATCACCAGGGTGATCAACTTGCCTACGCCGATGCCAATCAAAACGCCGATGGCTCCGCCCAGCAAGGCCATCGCGGCGCTCTCGATAAGAAACTGCAGAAGCACGTCCCACTGGCGCGCGCCCAGCGCCTTGCGCACGCCGATCTCGCGAGTGCGCTCGGTCACCGAGACCAGCATGATATTCATGATGACGATGCCGCCCACCACCAGCGAGATGGAGGAGAGGCCGATGACCACGCCAAAGAAGATCGAGCTTAGCTGCTTGTAGATGTCGAGAAGGGTGTCGTTGGTTTCGATCTCGAAGTCGTCGGTTGCCCCGGCGGCGACGTGGCGGCGGGCGCGCATCAACACACGTACCTCGTCCATCGCTCGAGTCATCGCCGCTGCATCTCCGCCGGAGCGGGCATAGATGTCCACCGAATCGTTATAGCCGTAAGTCTGCTGATAGGCGGAGATCGGCACGGCCACCCAGTTATCCTGTGAAAATCCCAGTGTCTTGCCCTGGCGGTCGCCCACTCCGACCACCGTGTAGGGGATTCCCTCGACGCGGACCTCCTTGCCAATGGGGTCGCCTTCGCCCAGCACGTTATCCACGATGTCATAGCCCACGATCACGTTGCGCGTACCGTGCTCGTCGTCGCCGAGGGTGAAGCCGCGGCCTTGCGAGATGCCGACGTTCTCCAGAGAGACCATGGTCCAGGTATAGCCGCGCATCTCGGTCTCAGAGCTGGAGTGCCCATTGGCCGTTACGCTGACTGAGCGGCTGAGCCGCCCGCCCACCTCGCCGCATTCGGTGCAGTTGGCGCGGATGGCTTCCAAGTCGTCCATGTGGAGTATTTTGCGCTTCTGAAAGCGGAAATAATCTTCACCGGAGAAGATCAGGCCCATTCTCTGAACGGTAAATACATCCGCGCCGTGGCTGACGAACTTGGTGGCGACATAGTGGTTCGCGCCGTTGACCAGCGTGACCACCATGATGATCGAGGCGACTGACATGACCATGCCAATCAACGTCAGCACGGTGCGCATCTTGTTGGCCCACAAGGACTGCAACGCGAGTTTGAAGGCCTCACTGAATAGCATGGTTCCACTTTCTGGTTCCGCAGCAGGGTTTGGGCTTGTCTCCCACATCCGCCGCAAATACGCGACAGACCTGGGCCGCCCTTGCCTTGCCCGTTCTTCTCAGAGTACCAATCTTCGGTATTCTTATGGACGCATTACGACGCCCTCAGGCCGCAAAGGCCACAGAAAGCCTTCCCGCTCCGGTCGCGGCATCACAACGGGGAGTTGCACTGAAAAGGATACGCAATGCCCGGCGGTCGGGTTCCGCTGCGCTCGCCAAATGCGACGAATAGAGCCAAAACCTGCATGAATTCAAAACTATCGGCTGCTGCCTGGCGCAGACCGCGTACTATTATTCCATCAACCAGGCACACAGAGTGAACCTAGCATCGCAGTCCGCGCATCCCTCCGGCTCTTTCGGCTACGTCCCCGCCTACGACCCCGTCGGCAACCTGCTCACTTATACTGACAACAGCGCCAACGGGCCGATCATGGGAACCTGGACCTTCACCTACGACACCCTCAACCGGCTGACAACGGCCACGG